>NZ_JBHYQH010000002.1:0-292321 GCF_042746715.1 Streptomyces sp. NPDC058741
ATCTCCCCGGCCCATTCCCCCTGCATGCCTACAAGACTGGCCCCAACTCCACCGAGCCGGGGCCAGAACCCGCAACATTTTCAGTGATCTTCTAGCCGAGCGCCTGCTGCAGGTCCTCCAGCAGGTCGTCGGCGTTCTCGATGCCGACGGACAGCCGCACCAGGTCGCCGGGGACCTCCAGCGCCGAGCCGGCCGCGGAGGCGTGCGTCATGCGGCCGGGGTGCTCGATCAGCGACTCGACACCGCCGAGCGACTCGCCGAGGGTGAACACCTCGGCGCGGTTGCACACCTCGACGGCCGCCTCCTCGCCGCCCTGGACCCGGAAGGAGATCATGCCGCCGAAGGACCTCATCTGCTTGGCGGCGACCTCGTGGCCGGGGTGCTCCGGCAGGCCCGGGTAGAGCACGCTCGTCACGCGCGCGTGCCGGGTGAGCATGTCGGCGACCTTGGCGGCGTTCTCGCTGTGCCGGTCCATGCGCACCGCGAGCGTCTTGGTGCCGCGCAGCACCAGCCAGGAGTCGAAGGGCCCGGCGACCGCGCCCATGGCGTTCTGGTGGAAGGCCAGCTCCTCGCCGAGTCCGGCGTCGGCGGTGATCAGGGCGCCGCCGACGACGTCGGAGTGGCCGCCCATGTACTTGGTCAGCGAGTGCACCACGATGTCCGCGCCGAGCGAGAGCGGCTGCTGGAGGTAGGGCGTGGCGAAGGTGTTGTCGACGACGAGGCGGGCGCCCGCGTCCCGGGCGACGTGGGCGACGGCGGCGATGTCGGTGATGCCGAGCAGCGGGTTGGAGGGGGTCTCCACCCATACGACCTTGGTCCTCGGGGTGATGGCGTCCCGGACGGCGGCCGGGTCGGAGGTGTCGGCGACCGACCACTCCACGCCCCAGCGGGCGACGACCTTGGCGAACAGGCGGAAGGTGCCGCCGTAGGCGTCGTTGGGGATGACCACGTGGTCGCCGGGGCTGAGCAGCGTGCGCAGCAGGCAGTCCTCGGCCGCCAGCCCGGACGCGAACGCGAGGCCGCGGCGGCCGCCCTCCAGGGCGGCGAGGTTCTCCTCCAGGGCGGTCCTGGTCGGGTTGGCGCTGCGGCTGTACTCGTAGCCGCCGCGCAGTCCGCCGACACCGTCCTGCTTGTAGGTGGAGACCTGGTAGATCGGCGGGACGACCGCGCCCGTCTGCGGGTCGGCGGTGTTGCCCGCGTGGATCGCGAGCGTCTCGAAGTGCTGACTGATGTGCCTGTCGCTCATGGGCACCGAGGGTAGTGCGCCGACGGGGCGCGTGCCCGGGACGGCCGGACACGGGCCCCGCGGCCGGTCTCCCACCGGTTGTCCCCAGGGCGGCGGGGGCCGCCCGTCCGGGTTTTCCACAGGTTCGGGGAGCAGGTTGGCCAAGGGACGGGGCCGTCTGGTTCGCTTGTGGCATGGAGATTCTCTGGGTCCTGATCGCACTGGTCATGCTGGGCTTCGTGCTGCTTCCCCTGCTGCGGCGCAGGCGCGGTGCGGTCGGGCTGGTCCCGCCCGACCACCCGGACGCGGCGGACCCGGCGAACTACGGCTTCGTCCGCGAGGAGGAGCTCGACATCCGCATGCCAGGCCCCGACCAGGACCTGCTGGACGTCCTGGAGGTCGTGCAGCGCACGCAGGACTACCGCGCGGCGCAGCAGCTCCTCGCGGGCACGGAGACGGAGGGCGAGCGGCGCTGGCAGCGTGTGCAGGCCTTCGCGGGGGCGGCCTCGCTGGAGCTCGCGCAGCGGCCCGGCGGGGTGGGCGAGTCGCCGGGCGGGCAGTGGCTGCGGGTGTGGCGGGCCGAGGCGCCCAAGGACGCGGGCGGGGCGGCGGTGCAGGCCGAGTTCCTGGTGCAGCAGGCCTGGCGCACGGCGACGCCCGGCACGGACGAGTTCCGGATCATCATGGAGGAGGCGAGATCGGCGTGCGCCGACGCGGCCCTGCTGGCCCCCGGCGATCCGATCCCGTACATCGTCGAGCTGTCGGTGGCCCGCGGGCTGAACCACGCGCAGAGGGACTTCGAGCAGCTCTGGCTGAAGATCCTGGACCGCGCCCCGGCGCACATGGGCGCGCATCTGGCCGCCCTGCACTACTGGTGCGAGAAGTGGCACGGCTCCCGTGACCAGGCGTACGCGTTCGCGGAGGCCGCCGCGGCCCGGGCCCCGCGGGGCTCGCTGCTGGCCGCCATGCCGCTGTTCGCGGTCTTCGAGCACCTGCCCGACGTGACGCTGGTCAGCAGCTTCTGGCAGTCGGAGGTCGTCACCAAGGCGGTGCACGGCGCGCTGCACGCGGTGCACTCGGCCCGCCCCGACGACCCGATGCTCGCGCACGTGCGGCACATGCTGGTGTTCTTCCTGGTCCGCGGCGAGCGCTGGTCGGAGGCGATGAACCAGCTGGTGCACATCGACGGGCACGTGGGCGCCCTGCCCTGGACGCTGTCGCCCGACCCGGCGGCGGAGTTCGCGGTGTTCCGCGCGCTGGCGGTGGCGGGCTACGAGGCGAACGGCGGCAATCCGGCGAGCCTGCCCCACTGAGGCGGGGCCGGAATTCCCTCCGGCCGCCGCGCGTTGTACGGGGCGTCGCCCGCCCGTGGGCGCCGCCCCCGATGGAGACCGCTGGAGACCGCATGTTCCTGCACAGCCGCACACCCCAGCTGCCGACCCCCGAGCAGGCCCTGCAGGGCCGCCCGGAGCCGGCGTTCACGGTCCCCGACCGGCACACCGTCCTCGGCAACCCGCTGCTCGGCCCCTATCCCGAGGGCATGGAGATCGCCGACTTCGGCCTGGGCTGCTTCTGGGGCGCCGAGCGCAAGTTCTGGCAGCTCCCGGCCGGCGTCTGGACGACCCTGGCCGGCTACCAGGGCGGCTCCACCGAGAACCCCACCTACGAGGAGGTCTGCTCGGGCCTCACCGGCCACACGGAGGTCGTGCGCGTGGTCTACGACCCGGCGCTGATCTCGTACGAGCGGCTGCTGAAGACGTTCTGGGAGTCCCACGACCCCACGCAGGGCTTCCGCCAGGGCAACGACGTGGGCACGCAGTACCGCTCGGCGATCTACACCCACACCCCCGAGCAGGACACCGCGGCCAAGTCCTCCCGGGAGGCCTACCAGAAGGTCCTCACCTCCGCCGGGCACGGCGGCATCACCACGGAGATCGTCGCGGCGGAGGGCCGGCCCTTCTACCCGGCGGAGGGCTACCACCAGCAGTACCTGGACAAGAACCCGGCCGGGTACTGCGGCATCGGCGGGACGGGCCTCTCCTGCCCGATCGGCGTGGCCCCGGCAGGCGGCTGAGGTCCGGTCGCGGGCGGTGCCGGCAGACCGCCGGCGCCGCTAACGCACCACGCGGTGGCGGAGGTAGACGAACCTCGAGTTGAAGGTGCGGGTCTCGACGAGTTCGAGATCCACCCGGCGCTCCTCGCGCGGGAAGAAGGGGATGCCGCCTCCGACGAGCACCGGGTGGACCACGGCCCGGTACTCGTCGATCAGGCCCGCCGCGGCCGCCTCGGCGGCGAGAGTCGCGCCGCCGATGGCGATGTCGCCCTCCCCCGGCTCGGCGCGCAGCCGCTCGATCTCCTCCGCCACTCCGCCCGTGGCCAGGCGCGCGTTGCCCTGCACCTCCGACAGCGTGGTGGAGAACACCACCTTCGGGAGCGGGTTCCAGAGCGCCGTCCACGCGCGCTCGGCGTCGTCGAGCGCGCGTTCCTGTTCGGCGGTCTCCCAGGACAGCATCGTCTCGTACAGCCGTCGTCCCAGCAGGTGGACGCCGACCTCCCGGATCTCGTCGATCCAGAAGCGGAAGACCTCCGGGTCGGGCGCCGTCCAGTCGAAGCGGCCGTCCGGGCCGACGATGTAACCGTCCAGGGAGACACCCATCGAGTAGGTCACGCTGCGCATCGGAGTTCCTCTCTCGGTGACGGGTTCGGCAACTACGACCGCCGGACGGCGCGGAACTCATCGGCGGGGCCTGCACCGGTTGACCCGAACGCCGGGCTTCGGCGCGCGTCGGCCCGCGCGGACCCGGTCGCCCCGCGGTGGCGGGGTTAGCCTCGACCGGCACGCGTCGAGGGAGCCCCGGAGGTGTCGCGGTGCCGGCAGTCGGGTCACGCACCGCAGCGGCTCGGCTGCCGCTCGTCCTCGGACTCGCCATCGCCTTCACGATCACGGTCCTCGACCCCCTGGTGCTCAGTCTCAACCTGCCGGAGGTGAGCCGGGCCCTCCACGTGCCGCCGCAGTACCTCGGGCTGCTGGGGGGAGCGGCGACGCTGGTGATGGCGTCCCTCGTCCTGGCCGCGGGCAGGATCGGGGACTCCTTCGGGCTCAAGCGGATGCTGATGCTGGGGCTGGCCGTCGCGACGGTGGCGAACCTGCTCGCCGCGCTGTCTCCCGGTTTCGGCTTCCTGCTGGCGATGCGCTTCCTGGCCGGGCTGGGGATGACCCCGATGCTGGGCGTGCCGCTGGCCCTGCTGAAGACGTCCGTGGCGCCCGGGAGGCGGCCGGTGGCCATCGGCGTGCTGATGGCCACCGACGTGATCCTGTGCGGCACGGCCCCCGCGGTCACGGGCTGGGTGGTGGCGGCCGTCGGCTGGCGGTTCCTGTTCCTGATCACCCCACTGCTGTGCCTGGTCTCGCTCTGGCTGATCGCCCGCCATGTCCCGGAGGCACCGCTGCGGCGAGGCGGCCGTCTCGACGTGGTCGGCATCTGCCTGATCGGGACGACCATGCTGGCTCTCGTCGTCAGTCTCTCCGCGGCGCAGAACGGCGTCTTCCGCCCTCAGACCTGGGGTCCGCTCGCTGTCGGCGTGGCCGGTGTCCTGCTCTTCCTGCTGCACGCGCGCCGGACCCCCGATCCCGCGCTGGACCTGGCGCTGTTCCGCAGCGCGCCGTTCAGCGTGGCCCTGATGGCGACGCTCACCGTGAACTTCCTGATCGCCGGGCTCGGGATCGTGCTCGGGCAGTTCGGCAGCAAGGTCCTGTCCCTGTCCCCCGAGGCCATCGGCCTGCTGTACCTGCCCGGCACCCTGCTGATCGCCGGTGCGGTGATCCTGGCCGGACGTCTGGTCGGGGCGTACACCCCGCGGCCGGTGATGGCCGGCGGACTGCTGGTGATGGCGGCCAGCGCGCTGCTGCTGGCGGGGACCGCCGGTCCCACGATGGCGGTCTGGCTGATCGTGCTGGTCACCTGGCTCTGCAACCTCGGCTCGGTGGTCGCGTCCGCGTCGGTGTCCGAGACGGTCCTCTCCCAGGCGCCGCCCGGGCAGTCCGGCACGGTGGCCTCGGTCCAGATGGGCTTCGCGGTGACCGGTGCCGCGTTCGGGCCCACCGTCTACCTGCTGCTGCTCAACTTCTTCTTCCAGCGGCAGTGGCTGGCGGACGCCGACTCGCGTGACATGTCGGCGAGCGATGCCGGGCAGGCCGTGGACGCGGTGCGCAGCGGCCTCGCGCAGAGCCCGGGCAGCACCGTGTACGACCCGAACCTGCTGCGTCAGGCCTCGGGGCTGGACCTCGGGCTGGACTTCGCCGGGGGCCTGCGGCTCACCATGCTGACCGTCAGCTTCCTGCCGCTCGTCGTGGCCGTGGCGGCCCTGGTGCTGATGCCGCGCGCCAAGGGGCCCCGGGCGCGGGGGTCCTGAGCTCCGGGGTGGGTCCGGTTCACCCGAGTGGTGGGTCGGCCGTGGCGCTCCTACGGTGAAGGGGGGAGCCGCCCGCCGCGAGCGGGGACGTGCGCCCCCGGCCCCCTCGCCCCGCGGAGCACCTATGGTCCTGCACCGGCATGCGGCGCTTCCCGCCCCGGCCCGTACGCTTCCCGCCCGGCCGGAACACGATGTGGTGGTGCGTACGTTCGCTCTCCGGGACCGTCCCGCCGGCCTGGACTACCGGGTGGACGTGGGCGGCCTGACGTTCACGTCCGCCCTCTCCTACGCATCGGTCCCGGCCTGGTCCGAGGTGTTCGCCGCCCTGCCCGTACGTCAGAACGGTCTGCGTCTGGTCAGCGCGCTGATCGCCTGGGACGCCATGCGGTTCCTCGCCCTGGGCGGCGAGCGTGTCGTCCTGCCGCCCGGGCTGTCCTGCGATGCCTCGGTCAGCGCGCTCTGGCGGCGGTGCTTCCTGAGCCAGTTCGGCGAGTGGCGGTACCGCAACAGGATCCGCTACCGCGACGGCGCACCGGCGCTGGTCTCCCCCGCGCCCGCGGCGGAGATACGGGGCGGAGGCCGCGCCCGGGACACCGGAGGCCGCGCCCTGCTGACCAACGGCGGCGGCAAGGACACCCTCGCCGGGATGATGATCCTCGGCAGGAGCGGGATAGACCACGACGTGTACGAGGCGTACCTGCCGGTCGGCGGTGACCACGACCTGCAGCGCCGGCTGCTGGAGAACCTGCGGTCGGGAGCGGATGCGCGGGGCGCCGAGGTGGTCCGCGTGCACGTCCGCGACGACTTCTACGACCGCCCGGCCGTCCGCTTCGCCGAAACCGGTGTGACGGCGGATCACTACCGGACCGACTTCGCCGTCGGGCACACGGCCAGCTATGTCGGGTACATGCCGATCGTGCTGCACGGGGGCTACGACCGCGTCTGGTTCAACATCGAGCGGTCCGCCGATGACCCGCACGTCGTGTGGGAGGGCGAGGAGATCAGCCACCAGTGGTGCAAGAGCAGCGAGTACCAGGCGATGTCGTCGCTGCTGTTCCCGGAACTCACCGGCTGCGACTGGTTCCAGGGCTTCGATTCCACCCTGCGCGGCCTCTACGACCACACCATCTACGGCATGGTCGCCACCCGGCCGGACCTTCTCCTGCGGACGCATTCGTGCAATTACGGCAAACCGTGGTGCGGCCGGTGCCCGAAGTGCTGCTTCTGCTACCTCATGACGACCGCGTTCCTCGGGGAGGACTACGCCCGCGGGCTGCTGGGCGTGCGGGACAGCCTGCTGGCGGAGCCGCACAACCTTCCCGTCTGGGAGTCCCTCATGGATCCCTCCCGGATCGCCTGGGAGTGCGTGCCGTCCCACCAGGAGATCCTGGCCGCGGTGGACCAGTGCCTCGCACGCGGGGTCGACCACCCGGTGCTGCGCCGGTACGCGCCCGGGCGCGAGCGAGCGGCCCGGCTGCGTGCCCGCTTCCTCGACGTCGACTGGTCACTGGTTCCCGCCCCCATCGCGGCAGCCGTGCGGGACCTGGCGCGCGGACCCGGCCGAGACACTTCCCCGGCTGGGTGAGCCGGGGAGGGCGGCGTCGCCGGCGCTACCGGGAAGACTTCGAGTGGCCGTAGGGTGCCTGGGTGACTGCCCCTTTGAGTTCCACGAAGACCCGGGACGCGCTGCGGACCTCCGCGCGGGTGTCCGCCGAGCTGCTGCTGCTCTTCGCCCTGTCGGCCGTGGCGCTGTGGCTGCTGGGCCGGATGTGGTCGGTGGTGTGGCCGCTCGTGGTCGGGCTGCTGCTGACCACGCTGACCTGGCCCGCGGCGCACTTCCTGCGGCGGCGCGGATGGCCGCCGGCGCTGGCCGCCTCAGTGGTGACCGTGGCTTTCCTGCTTCTCGCCGCGGGGGTCGTGGCGCTGATCGCCGTCCCCGTGGCCTCCCAGTCGGGTCAGCTGTCCGACGGGGTCGTCGAGGGCATCCAGCGGCTGCGCGAGTGGGCCGCCGGGCCGCCTCTGAACATCGGGGACGCCCAGATCGACCGGGCCTTCGACAGTGCGGTCGCCAAGGCCCAGGAGGGTCTCGGCAGCATGGTCGGCGCCGTCGTGACGGGCGTCAGCACCGTGGTGAACGGGGTCGTCACCGCCGTGCTCGCGCTCTTCCTGATGTTCTTCTTCCTCAAGGACGGGCCGCGGTTCCTGCCCTGGCTCGGCCGTCAGCTGCCGGGCCGACTGGCCACCGACGTGCCGACGGTGTTCGCCCGCGGCTGGGCGACGCTCGGCGCGTTCGTGCGGTCCCAGGCGGCCGTCGGACTGCTCGACGCCGTGCTGATCGGCCTCGGCCTGTGGATCCTCGGCGTCCCGCTGGTGCTGCCCCTGGCGGTGCTGACCTTCGTCTCGGCGTTCGTGCCGATCATCGGCGCCCTGTTCGCCGGCTTCGTCGCGGTGCTGATCGCGCTGGTCTCCAACGGCCTGACCGACGCGCTCATCGTGCTGGCGATCATCGTCGTGGTACAGCAGCTGGAGGGCAACGTCTTCCAGCCCATGATCCAGAGCCGCGGACTCGGCCTGCACGCGGCCGTGGTGCTGCTGGCCGTGACCCTGGGCGGCAGCCTCGCCGGCATCGTGGGCAGCCTGCTCGCGGTCCCCGTCGCCGCGCTGATCGCCGTGGTGTGGAACTACGTCCGTGAGCAGCTCGTCGACCCGGCGGTGCCGGTCACGGACCCGGACGGCGAGGCGGTCCGTCCCGTCACGCCGTAGCGCCCTGCCGGCCGGGCACGCCGCGCGGGCGGGCGGCGGCCAGCGGGTTACGGTCGGCGTATGGACGGCGATCACCCGGGTGGCGCCGGTGCCTGCTCGCCGGAGCGGTGTTCGCCGTGTGCATGGCCGGCACCACGCTGCCCACCCCGCTCTACCCGCTCTACCAGGACGAACTCCACTTCTCCGAGCTGACCGTCACCGTCGTCTACGCCCTGTACGCGTGCGCGGTCATCGGCGTGCTGCTGCTGGTGGGCAACGCCTCGGACGCCGTGGGCAGGCGCCCGGTGCTGGTGTGCGGCCTGGCGTTCGCGGCGGCGAGCGCCGTCTGTTTCCTGTCCGCGAGCGGCCTGCCCCGGCTCTATGCGGGGCGGCTGCTGTCGGGGGTGTCCGTCGGCCTGTTCACGGGCGCCGCCACGGCCTTACGTCATGGAGCCGCACCCCGGGGCGGCGCCTCCCGGGCCACCTTCGTCGCGACCGCCGCCAACATGGGGGGCCTCGGCTGCGGTCCCCTGCTGGCCGGAGTGCTCGCCCAGTACGCCCGCGGCCGCTCTACCTGCCCTTCGTGGTGCATCTGGTCCTGGTGGCCGTCTCGGCGGTCGTCCTGCTGCGGCTGGCGGAGACCGTGGAGGAGCCGCGGCCGCCGCGCACGGTACGGCCGCAGCGGCCCGCCCTGCCCGCGCAGGTGCGGGCGGTGTTCGGGCCGGCGGCCACGGCCTCCTTCGTGGGCTTCGCGCTGTTCGGGGTGTTCACGGCGGTCAGCCCGGCGTTCCTCGCCGAGTCGCTGGATCTGCGCGACCACGCCGTGAGCGGGGCGATCGTCGCCCTGGCCTTCTTCTCCTCGACCGCCGGGCAGCTGACGGCCGGCCGGGTCGGGGCGGGCCGGTCGCTGCCGGTGGGCTGCGCCGGGCTGCTCGGCGGGCTGCTGCTGCTCGCAGGCGCCCTGTACTGGGGCCTGGCGGCGCTGGTGGTGCTGAGCGCGCTCGTCGGCGCGACCGGGCAGGGACTGGCGTTCCGCGGGGCGCTGTCCGCGGTGGCCGACGCGTCGCCCGCTGACCGGCGCGCGGCGGTGATCTCGACGCTGTGCGTGGTGGCCTACGCGGGGATCTCGGTGCCGGTGATCGGCGTCGGGGTGCTGACGGAGCCGATCGGCCTGGAGGGTGCGGCGCTGGTGTTCATCGCGTGCATGGGGGTGCTGGTCTCGATCGCCGCGGGCCATCTGCTCCGGCAGCCGGTGCGGGCGAAGGCCTGAGCGGACGCCGTTGCGGCCCGCGCGGACGGACGAACCGGGCTCGCGGCGCACCTCCGGGCGTGTGAGCCTGGACGAGCCGTGGGGGTGCGGGGGTGCACGAGAGGAGTTGCCGGATGATTCCTGTCACCCCGTCGCCGGTGCGTCTGGAGGCGTACGTCGATCCCCGGCTGTCCCGCTGGATGTGGCTGGTGAAGTGGCTGCTCGCCGTCCCGCACTACATCGTGCTGTTCTTCCTCTTCATCGCGTTCGGCGTCGTGACCGTGATCGCCTTCTTCGCGATCCTCTTCACCGCCCGCTACCCCCGCGCGCTCTTCGACTTCAACGTCGGGGTGCTGCGGTGGAACTGGCGGGTCGCCTACTACGCCTACACCGCACTCGGCACCGACCGCTACCCGCCCTTCACGCTCGCCGACGTGGCGGACTACCCGGCCCGCTTCGACGTCGTCCACCCCGAGCGGCTCTCGCGCGGGCTGGTGCTGGTGAAGTGGTGGCTGCTGGTGATCCCGCAGTACGTCGTCGTCGGGATCCTGCTGGGCGGCTGGGGCTGGGGCGAGGAGGAGAACGAGGGCTGGGGAGGAGGCGGGCTGATCCCCTTCCTCTCGCTGGTCGCGGTGGTCGTCCTGCTGTTCACCGCCCGCTACCCCCGGCACCTCTTCGACCTCCTCATCGGCCTCGCCCGCTGGGTCGCGCGGGTGTCCGCCTACGCCGCGCTGATGACCGACCAGTACCCGCCGTTCCGGCTGGACCAGGGCGGCCGGGAGCCGGAGCGGGGCGCCCCTCCGCCGCCTCCGCGCACCTCGCCGCTGTCGAAGGACTGACCGCGCACGTGCTCCGGTCCGCACCGGAAGCGGTGCCTCCCCGCCTACGCTTCCCGCATGCGTCCGCTTCCCCCGCTCCGCCCCCTCCAGGGCAGCCGGTGCGCGGCCCGGCGACGGCGCGCTCCACCTCCCGCCCGGCCGTTCGGCGGGGCCCTGACGGCGACGCTCGCCGTCAGCCGCCGCTGCCGTAGGGCCTGGTGATGATCTCCAGGCTGTGGCCGTCGGGGTCGTCGAAGTAGGCGCCGCGGCCGCCGTCGTGGTGGTTGATCTCGCCGGGACGGCTGTGGAAGGGGTCCGCCCAGTACGTCAGGCCGGCCTCCCGGATACGGCCGAAGATCTCGTCGAACTCCTCCTCCGAGACCAGGAAGGCGTAGTGCTGCGGCATGATCGCGCCGGGGGTGTCCATGTAGTCGAGCGTGACGCCGTTGGAGATCTCGACCGGCAGGAAGGGGCCGTAGGGCGGGCCGACCTCGAGTCCCAGGAGGTCGGCCAGGAACCGGGCCGAGGCGCGTTTGTCGTGGGCGGCGACAATCGTGTGGTTGAGCTGCACGGTCATGGCTGGCCTCCCCTTCTGGGCTCCCCTGGACCACTCTCCCGTGTATACCCCTCCGGCTCCGGTGCGACACGGTCCGGCGGACACGCCGAGTGCCCCGGCCGCACACCCGGCCGGGGCACTCGTCCTGGGGCGTCGGATGCGTCAGATGGTCGCCGTGTCGATCACGAACCGGTACCGCACATCACTGCTCAGGACCCGCTCGTACGCCTCGTTGATCTGGTCGCCGCGGATCAGCTCGATCTCGGCGCCGAGACCGTGCTCGGCGCAGAAGTCCAGCATCTCCTGGGTCTCCGCGATGCCGCCGATCATGGAACCGGCGAGCGACTTGCCGCCCCCGATCACCGAGAAGAGGTTCAGGGAGACGGGCTCCTCGGGGGCGCCGACGTTCGCCAGGGTGCCCTCGGTCTTCAGCAGCGACAGGTAGGCGCCGAAGTCCAGCGGCGCCGAGACCGTGGAGACGATCAGGTCGAAGGTGCCGGCCAGCTCCTCGAAGGTCTTCGGGTCGCTGGTGGCGTAGTAGTGGTCCGCGCCCAGCCGCAGGCCGTCCTCCTGCTTGCGCAGGGACTGCGACAGCACGGTCACCTCGGCGCCGAGGGCGTGCGCGATCTTGACACCCATGTGGCCGAGGCCGCCCAGGCCGACGATCGCGACCTTCTGGCCGGGGCCGGCGCCGAAGCGCCTGAGCGGCGAGTACAGGGTGATGCCGGCGCACAGCAGCGGCGCTGCGACGTCGAGGGACAGGCCGTCGGGGATGCGGACGACGAAGTTCTCGTCGACGACGACCTTCTGCGAGTAGCCGCCGTAGGTGGGCTCGCCGTCCTTGCCGATGCCGTTGTACGTCGGGACGTTGCCCTGGACGCAGTACTGCTCGCGGCCGGCCTTGCAGTTCTCGCACTCACGGCAGGAGTCGACCATGCAGCCGACGCCCACGCGGTCGCCGACGGCGAACCTCGTCACACCGGAGCCGACCTCGGAGACGACACCGGCGATCTCGTGGCCGGGGACCATCGGGAAGATGGCCTCGCCCCAGCCCTCGCGGGCCTGGTGGATGTCGGAGTGGCAGATGCCGGCGAACTCGATGTCGATCAGGACGTCGAACTCGCCGACCTGGCGGCGCTCGATGGTGGTGCGCTCCAGGGGAGCCTTGGGAGCGGGTGCGGCGTACGCAGCGACTGTGGTCATGCCGGGTTTCTCCTCAACGACGTGATGTGCCCGGCTGCCTTCTGGATCTTCCGGCCGGGCACACTGTCCACCGTGCCGGAAGCGCGGGCCCGCACCCAGACCACGGTCTTGCGTACGTACGGCGTGCGTACCACTGGCGGGGTCAGGCTCGTATGCGTACGAACAGGTTTACTGGAGGGCATGGACGAACAGCCCGAACCCGTGCCGGTGGCCGGTGGCGGCCTGGACCGGCGCACCGAGCTCAGCGAGTTCCTGCGCACCCGGCGTGCCCGGCTGAAGCCGGAGGACGTGGGGCTGCCCGACTTCGGGCGGCGCCGGGTGCCGGGGCTGCGCCGGGAGGAGCTGGCACAGCTGGCCGGCATGTCCGTGGCGTACTACACACGGCTGGAGCAGGGCAACGGCCACAACGTCTCGGCCGAGGTGCTGGACGCGATCGCCCGGGCCCTGCGGCTGAGCGACGCCGAGCACGCGCACCTGACGCACCTGGCCAAGCCGAAGCAGCACAGGAAGAGGACGGTGGCGCGGGGCCGGCAGGTGCGGCCGGCGCTGCGGCACCTGCTGGACTCGATCGACAGCGTCCCGGCGTACGTGGTCGGGCGGCGCTCGGACGTCCTGGCCTGGAACCGGATGGCCGCGGCCCTCTTCGGCGACTGGGCGGAGCTGCCGGCCCCGGAGCGGAACTGGGCGCGGATGGTGTTCCTCGAGCCGGAGTACCGCGAGCTGTTCGTCGAGTGGGAGCAGAAGGCGTCCGACATCGTCGGCTACCTGCGCATGGACGCGGGCTGCCACCCGGACGACCCGCAGCTGTCCGCGCTGGTGGGGGAGCTGTCGGTGAAGAGCGAGGAGTTCCGCCGCCTGTGGGCCGCCCATAACGTCAAGGAGAAGAGCTACGGCGTCAAGCGCCTGCGCCATCCCCTGGTCGGTGACCTGACCCTCTCCTTCGAGACGTTCCGGCTCGTCGACGACGCCGAGCACTCCCTGATCACGTACCACGCGGAACCGGACAGCCCGTCCGCGGAGGCCCTGCGCCTGCTGGCGAGCTGGGGGGCCGACGCGACACGCGCGGGAGCCGGGAACCCGGCCCCGTAGGACGCGGGAACCCGGCTCCGCGGGACGCGGACGGCCCGCCGGAGGCCGAGGCTTCCGGCGGGCCGCTCACCGGCGGGCCCTGCGGCCCACTTGCCGTAGGAGGCGTCGTGGATCGAGATCGTCGACTTGTTGCCCTTCCTGTCGGCGATCTTGGCGTGGAAGGAGATGGCCTTCCCCTTCGCCGGGTTGGTGACGGTGATCTTGCCCTTCGTGACGGTGAGCTTCTTCCAGGTCCTGCCGAAGCCGTACGACACGTACACCGACGGGACTTGAGGTTGGCGCCCTTGGCGGCGCCCTCGACGGTGACCGGGACCGGCACCTTCCCGCCGGCCGGCGCCTTGCTGTCGAGGCCCGCAGCGGCGTGGAGGCGGGCGGTGGAGGCGGGCAGCTGCGACCGTGGCCGCGTACGCCCTTCTCACTCGTCTGCGCACGTTTCCCCCTTGCAGAAGTACCGGGCGATGTCCCCGTTCACCCGGCCGGGGGTGGTCTCGTAGGCGTGCTCGTACGCACCCGGGAACACGCCGTATGCCGAGGGGTGATCAGGTGCTCAGCAGAGGAGGTGGAGGCGGTGATCCCGGCGGCCCGCTGTTACCCGGCCGCCAGAACTCCGTTACAGAGCATGGCAGTTGAGATCGCGCGTTCTCCTTTACGGAGAAAGGCCGCCGCCCGTCCCCGCGTACGGGAGGGGCGGCGGCCTTTCTGCCGGTGGGTTGGTGGGCCGGCGGTACGTCAGACGGCCGAGCCGGCCTTCCAGTCGGCCCAGTTCATGTTCCAGCCGTTGAGGCCGTTGTCCGGGGCGATGGTCTTGTCGCCGGTGTTCTCGACGACCACCACGTCACCGACCATCGAGTTGTTGTAGAACCAGGCGCCCGGCGTCTTCGGGTCGTTCGCGCCCTTGACGTCCTGCAGGCCGACACAGCCGTGGCTGGTGTTCACGCTGCCGAAGATGGACTTGGCGCCCCAGTAGTTGCCGTGGATGAACGTGCCGGAGCTGGAGAGGCGGATGGCGTGCGGCACGTCCTTGATGTCGTACTCGCCCTTGCCGTCGTCGTCCGTGAAGCCCACGGTCGCGCCGTTCATGCGCGTCTCCTTGAACTTCTCGGACATCACCATGATGCCCTCGTAGGTCTTGTTCTCCGGGGAGCCGGCCGAGATCGGGATCGTGCGGACGACCTTGCCGTCCTGCGTGATCTTCATCTGCTTGGTCTTGGCGTCGACGTACGAGACCTGGTTGCGGCCGATCTTGAAGGTGACCGTCTTCTGCTGGACGCCGTAGACGCCCTTGGCACCCTCGACGCCGTCGAGGGCGAGCTCCAGCGTGACGGTGGAGCCTTCCTTCCAGTAGTCCTCGGGCCGGCAGTCCATCCGGTTGGCGTTGAACCAGTGGCAGGCGACCTCCTGGCCGCCGGTCGTGCTGACCGTGATGCCCTTCTGGACCGCGGCCTTGTTGGTGATCGCCTTGTCGAAGTTGATCGAGACCGGCATACCGACGCCCACGGTGGTGCCGTCGTCCGGGGTGAAGGTGCCGATGAAGCTGTTGGCCGGGGAGACGGTCGTGAACGAGGCGTTCTCGTGGGCGACGCGGCCCTCGGAGTCCTCGGCCTCCGCGGCGAGCTTGTACGTGGTCGAGCGCTCGAGCTGCGAGCTGGGCTTCCAGCTGGTCTTGTCGGCGGATATCTGGCCGCTGACCTGCGTGCCGTCGGAGGTGGTCATCTTGACGGACGTGAGCGTGCCCTTGCTCACGGTGACGGCCGCGGAGTTGTTGATCGAGGCGTTGTCCGAGCCGTCCTCGGGCGTGATCTTGATCTGGGCCTCGGAGGTCTTCTTGGCCGCGGCCTCGTCGACCTTCGACTGGGAGCTGTCGCCGCCGTCACCTCCCGAGGCGCCGTCGTCCCCGCCGGAGCACGCCGAGAGCACCAGAACTCCGCCGAGCAGTGCGGACGCGACCGTCAGGCCCTTGCGCCGCTTGCTGACCGTCATCACACGCTTCTCCATCGTTGCCGATCCCCAAAACCCCGGGTGTCCCGGTCGAAATCCAAGTGCCCCCGCCGGAACCCGTGAGTCCTCGTCGAGAACCTTCAACGCTACGACCGGGCCGTCCGGTTCCCCAGGCCGCGCAGGTGTGGGGATCACCACGTCCTGGCCGGACGGGGCGGGTGAGGCTCGTGCGGTCGGTGCGACGCTTGAGACGCGCAGACCCCGGGCGGCGGTTGCCTCCCGGGGTCACGGGGTTCCGGGCCGGTCAGCCGTCGCTGTCGTCGTCGCCATCATCCTCGCCGAGGTCCCAGTCCGGCGCGTCGGGGTCGTGGTCGATCCGCTCGGCACTCCAGGAGGCCTGCTGGAGCTCGACCCCGGGGACCTCGCTGACCAGGTCGAACGGGTCCACGAGGTAGGCGAGGGCCTCCGCCGTGTCCTCCGTCACAGTGCCCTCGGCGTGTGCCCGTTCCGTCTCGGGCATCGCGCTGTCGCCGGCGATCCGGCTCAGCGCGGACTTCGTGACCGCCTCGGCGTCCTCGACCTCGAGAACGAGCTCCACGCGAAGCCGTACAAAACGTGATGTCTCAGGTGTGCTCATGGCGGGAGCGTACGGCCAGAGCCTCCTGTGACTTTCCCGTGACCCGCGCCTTTCACTAACATCGCCCCACACGGCCAATTCGCCGACGTCTCAAGGGGATCGATATTCCGTGTCATCCGCTCGCCGTCCGTTGCTGACCGCCACCGCCGCGGCGTCCCTGCTGGGCGCCCTGTGGTTCGTCCCGTCCGCCAACGCGACGTCGGCCGCCCCGGTGAGAGCCACGGTCGCGGCCGACCCGTCGCCCCAGGTGACGGAGCAGGCGCGGATCGCGGCCACGGCCTCGGAGGCCTCCGTGACGGGCACCCGTCTCGCCGACACCGGCAGCTTCGACAGCACGCCGTACGTCATCGGCGGGACGATCTGCCTCACGCTGGGCGCCGGATTCGTCGTGTACTCCGTCCGCCGGGAACGGCTCGGTCTCTGACCGCACTTGACGAGGGCGCCGGACGGCAAGATCGCCCGCCGTCCGGCGGGGCCGTTCCTACCGCAGCGGCCCCGTGACCTTCTCCACCGCGGCGAGCAGCCGCCCGTCGCGCAGGAACGCCTCCGCCGCGGCCAGGTCGGGCGCCAGGAACCGGTCCGGCCCGGGCCCCCCGACCCCCGCCTCCCGCACGGCCTCGACGACCGCCCGCGTCGCGGGCGCCGGGGTCAGCCCCTCGCGCAGCTGGACCGCGCGCGTGGCGGCGTAGAGCTCGACGGCGAGGACCCGGGCGAGGTTGTCCACGGCCGTGCGCAGCTTGCGCGCCGCCGACCAGCCCATGGAGACGTGGTCCTCCTGCATGGCGGACGACGGGATCGAGTCGGCGGACGCCGGTACGGCGAGCCGCTTCAGCTCGCTGACCAGCGCGGCCTGCGTGTACTGAGCGATCATCAGGCCCGAGTCCACACCGGCGTCGTCGGCGAGGAACGGCGGCAGGCCGTGACTGCGGTTCTTGTCCAGCAGCCGGTCGGTGCGCCGCTCGGCGATGGAGCCTAGGTCGGCGGCGGCGATGGCGAGGAAGTCGAGCACGTAGGCGACGGGCGCCCCGTGGAAGTTGCCGTTGGACTCCACCCGTCCGTCGGGCAGCACCACCGGGTTGTCCACCGCGGACGCCAGCTCCCGCTCCGCCACCAGGCGGGCGTGGGCCAGGGTGTCCCGCCCGGCCCCGGCGACCTGCGGGGCGCAGCGCACCGAGTAGGCGTCCTGGACGCGCGGGGCGTCGTCCTGGTGGTGCCCGGTCAGGCCGGATCCCTTCAGCACGGCCAGCATGTTGGCGGCGCTGGCGGCCTGCCCCGGGTGCGGCCGGATGGCGTGCAGTTCGGGGGCGAGGACCTTGTCGGTGCCGAGCAGGGCTTCCAGCGACAGGGCGGCCGTGACGTCGGCGGACCGGTAGAGCGTCTCCAGGTCGGCCAGGGCCATGACCAGCATGCCGAGCATGCCGTCGGTGCCGTTGAGGAGGGCGAGGCCCTCCTTCTCGCGCAGTTCGACCGGCTGGAGGCCGTGCGCGGCGAGGAGTTCGGCGGCCGGGCGCACGACGCCGTCGGGGCCCTCGGCGTCCCCCTCGCCCATCAGCGCGAGCGCGCAGTGGGACAGCGGGGCGAGGTCGCCGGAACAGCCGAGGGAGCCGTACTCGTGCACGACCGGGGTGATACCGGCGTTGAGCAGGTCGGCCATGGCCTGCGCGACCTCGGGCCGGACGCCGGTGCGCCCGGAGCAGACCGTCTTCAGCCGCAGGAACATCAGGGCGCGGACGACCTCCCGCTCGACCCGCGGCCCCATGCCGGCGGCGTGCGAGCGGACGATGTTGCGCTGCAGCCGCGCGCGCAGCTCCGGGCTGATGTGCCGGGTCGCCAGGGCTCCGAATCCGGTGCTGACGCCGTAGACGGGGTCCGGCTTGGCCGCCAGCACGTCCACGATCTCGCGGGCCGCGGCGAGGGCGGCCACGGCCTCCTCGGAGAGGTCGACGCGGGCTCCGGCGCGCGCCACGGCGAGCACGTCGGACGCCGTGACCCCGGAAGCCCGCCCGTCGCCCACCACCACCCTTTCAGGGCCGCGCTGCGCGCCTTTCCCCTTCACCACAGTATGCATATCCATATTCAGGAGCGTACGCAGTGAATTCAACGATGTCACCATCCTGACGGGGCCCGCCCCTCACCGGTACGTCACACCGCTCGCGGGCGCCCGGCGGGGTCAGGGGGCGTGCCGGCCCCGGAAGCGGCGGCGTTCCCCCTCGGTCTCCTGCGACGGCTCGTCCGCGAGCCGGAGCACGGGGTCGTCGGGCCCGGCCCGCCCGGCGACGACCGGCCTGGCCGCCCGCTCCGCCTTGGCCCGGTACTGCGCGGCGTCGGCGAGCCGGAAGAGCCGGCGGGCGGAGCGCACGGTCCCGATCGGGTCCTCGGTGGAGGCGACCCCGCAGGCCACTCCGTCCCCGAGTTCCAACTCGGCGGCGCGCCGGCACAGTTCCTCGGCCGCCTTCACGACCTGGTCGGCGGGCGGCCCGACCGCGAGCAGGCAGAACTCGTCCCCGCCGAGCCGCGCGGCCAGAGCCCCCGGCAGCATGGCCCCGCACAGCGACAGCACCGACCCGAAGCGTTCGAGCAGCCGGTCCCCGGCGGCGTGCCCGTGGGTGTCGTTGACCCGCTTGAGCCCGTTCAGGTCGCAGACGACGAGGCTGACCACGGCCCCGTCCCTGCGGTGCCGCGCGACGGCCTGCTCCAGGCGGACGTCGACGGCACGGCGGTTGGCCAGACCCGTCAGCGCGTCGGTGAACGCGAGGCGGCGGGCCTCCTCCAGCCGCTCGGTCTGGGCGATGCCGGCGGCGACCACGGAGGCCAGGACGGTGGCGAAGTCGGCGTCGGCCCGGGCGAAGACGGGCTCACCGGCCGGGCGGGCGACATAGAGCTCGCCCCAGGCCCTGCCGTGCAGCACGATGGGCGCGACCACGCAGCAGCCACGGCCCCTGCGGCGCAGGGCGGCGACGCGCTGGTGACAGTACCCGGGCTGCCCGTCGGCGGGCCCCTCGGCGGTCTCCACCCACGCGTCGGGCTCCCCGCCCCCGGCCCACTGCTCGTGCAGGAACTCGGTGATCTCTGCGAACTGGTGGACCGGGTAGGCCTCGTCCTCCGGGAACTCCTCCTCGCCCTCGGCCAGCTCACCCACGTTGACGAGGACTTTCAGCCGCCCGAGGTCCCGCTCCCACACCGACAGCGCCGCGAAGCTCCCGCCCAGCGCCCGGCACGCCCCGACAGCCGCCGCACGCCACGCCTCACGCGACCCGTGCGCGGCCGCCATCCCCTGCGCCAACGCGACGACGGCCGCGAGCCGTCTGTCCTCACCCATCACCCCAGGCTAGGGACTTTTCAGCCAATCCGTCCGGTTGACGACGCGAACGGGGAGGACCGGGAGTTCACATCCGCGGGGCGGCGTTCACACACCCCGACGCCGCCGCACGGCCGCGGGCGGCCGTGCCGCCGCTCGGCTCACTCCCCCGGCCACTGCGGCGCGCGCCGCTCGTTGAACGCGGCCACGCCCTCGGCCCGGTCCCCGGAGAAGGCCGTCGTCCGCCACGCCGCGTCCTCCACTTCCAGCCCGGCCCGCAGATCCAGTCCCTGCCCGAGCCGCAACGCCCGCTTCGCCGCCCGCAGCCCCACCGGCGAGTTCCCGGCGATCCGCGCGGCCAGCTCCAGCGCCGCCTCCCGGTCCCGCCCCTCCTCCACGACCTGGTCGACCAGGCCCAGCCGGCCCGCCTCCTCGGCCTCCACCCGCCGCGCGGAGAAGATCAGCTCGGCGGCCCGGGCCGCGCCCACCCGCCGCGGCAGCAGCTGCGTCCCGCCGCCCCCGGGGATCACACCCACCGACACCTCCGGCAGCCCCACCACCGCCGTCCGGTCCGCCACGATCACGTCGCAGGCCAGGGCCAGCTCGAACCCGCCCCCGAGCGCGAACCCGTGCACCGCCGCGACCGTCGGCACCGGCAGCTCCAGCACGCCGGTGTACGCCCCGCGCGTCACCGGCCGCTGCCGCAGCAGGTCCGCGTCGGTGAACGCGTTCCGCTCCTTCAGGTCCGCGCCCACGCAGAACGCCCGTCCGTGCGTCGAGGTCAGGACGACCACGCGCACGTCCCGGTCCTCACCCAGCGCCGCGCAGGCCCCGGACAGGGAGCGCGCCATCCCGGTCGACACGGCGTTCATGGCCTTGGGCCGGTCCAGGACGAGCTCCGCCACACGCCCCTGCCCGTGCCGCCGCACCAGCACGAACTCCCCGAACCGTTCCTCACTCATGACACCCTCCGGTTAACGCGGGTTAACAAGGTCGACTCCCCGATCATCGCAGCCGCGCCCCGCACACGAAAGAGCGGACGCGGCCGGTTCCCGCACCACCCCGCCCACCCGTTCGGGTGACATCACCCCACGTCCTGCCCAAACCGCCCAGGGGAGCGCATAGCGTGCGTCCGCCACGGCGCACAGGGGGCGCATGCGCAGCGGGGAGGACCGTGATGACGACGAACACGCCGGCGAAGCCACACCGGCACACCCGGCTCCGTGCGCCCCACCGGCCGGGACCGGCCGCCGCCCACGATCCCGGCCCGCCGCGGACAGGGCCCTTCACCGCCCGCGTCCGGGGCCGCCACCGCAAACCCCGCCCCCGCAAGGTCCTCCTCGCCGCCGGCGGCCTCGCCCTGGCCGCGGGCGCCCTGAGCCTCGTACGTCTGACCGCGGGCCCCGCCCCCGACGGCACCGGCACGCCCGGAGCCGGGCCCCGCCCCGACCCCGTCGTCAGCGGCGCGGACAGCGCCTGGCACACCGCGGCGTCCCTGCCGACGATTCCCGGGGGGAGCCCCTCGTCACCCACCGCCCTGGGCGGCCTCACCCCGTCACCGGCCCTCAGCCCTGCACAGCCGACCGGCACGAGCACCTCCACCATCGGCCCGCAGGACACCGCGAAGCCCTCATCGGCAGCCGCACCCGGCTCCCCGGCCGCCCCCGGCACGGCGCACACCCCTGAACCGCCACCGCCCCGGGGCGACACCCGGAGCCCCGGCCCGGCCCGTCCCGCACCGCCGAGTCCGACCACGCCCCCACCGCCACCGCGGTCCGAGCACCCGGAGGAGCCGCATGAGACGGACCTGTGCGTGCCGATCATCGGCCTGTGCGTGGACACCCCGGTCGGCCACCCCTGATGAAGACCGCCGACGGCACCGCGCCCGGCCGCCACGGCACCGCGCCCGGCCGCCACGGCGCCCCGCCCGGCCGCCACGGCACCGCGCCCGGCCGCTACGGCGCCCCGTCCCGCCGTGTGAGCAGCCACGGCTCCACGACGCCCAGCCCGCGGACCGGCCGCTGCCACATCGGCTGCAGCCCGAACCGGTACACCGGTGGCTCCTCGCCCTCCTTCTCCGCCGCCGCGGCCTCCTCGGCCGCCTCCGCCTCGGAGGCCGGGGCGTCCTGCGTGCGGATCAGCTCCTCGGCGAAGGCCGTGTCGACGAGGACGGCGTCCTTCGGCGCTATCGAGGTGAGCCGGGACGCGAGGTTCACGGTCGTACCGAAGACATCACCCATGCGGGTGGTGACGGTGCCGAACGCCATGCCGACGCGCAGCTCCGGCATCGTCTCGTCGTGCGCCATGGTCTCGATCAGCCGCAGCGCGATCTCGGCGGCGGTGCCCGCGTCGTCGGCGGCGTACAGCACCTCGTCTCCGAGGGTCTTGATCAGCCGTCCGCCGTTCGCCGCCACCAGGTCGGCGGCCGTCGTCTCGAAGGCCTCGACGAGCTCGCCGAGCTCCTCCTCCTCCATCCGGCGGGTCAGCCGGGTGAAGCCGACCAGGTCGGCGAAGCCGACCGCGAGCCGCCGGTCGACCATCTCCTCGTCGTCCGCGGCCTGCACCACCCGCCCGGCCGAGGCGGCGAGCTGGCGGCGCCAGACGTAGACGAGGAACTCCTCCAGCTCCGGCAGGAGCAGCTCGACGATCGGATACGTCACCTCGGTGCGGGTCATGCCCGGCTCGGGCGGCTCGGTCAGGCCCTCCAGGAAGGAGTCGATCTGCCACTCGGCGAGCCGCGCGGTGGTCTGCCCGGTGGACCGGGCCACCTGCACGGCCATCGCCTCGCTCAGCAGCCCCGCCTCGACGAGACCGGCGAGCCGCCGCAGGGCCAGGACGTCGGCCTCGGTGAGGGCCTTGGCCTGCCCGATGTCGGCGAAGCCCATCGCCCGCCAGAAGCGGGAGGCCAGTTCCATGGAGACGCCGGCGCTGCGGGCCGCCTGGAACGGGGTGTAGCGGCGCTCGGCACCCAGGATGAGTTGTTCCAGCCGCAGGGCGAGCGGATCCTCGCCGGGGTCGACGCCCTGCGCGTCCGTGCCGGAGCCCGAGTCGTCGACGGTCACGCGTGCTGCCCTTCCGATCTGTCACGGTCATGTATCGACCGGCCTCAACTCTACGGCAGGTGTGCGCCAGCTCACTCCGTCAGGTCGGGCCGGGGGAGGTACCGGGCGTTCCCTCGAAAACCGGGCGTTGCGCCCCGGCCTCCCGGGGGCCGCCGCCCCCGGACCCCCGCTTCGGCCCGAACGGTCTCGTCCTCGATCGCCGGACGGGCTGGGTGGTGCTGGGCGGGGCGACGCCAAGCGCTGCGGGCAGTCGTGCCGCCAGGGGCGGGACGGGTGGGCGCGGCGGCACCCCGCGCCGCCGGGCTGCGGATCCACCCGGTCCCGTCCTCAGGCCGGCCGCAGGTGCACGATGTCCCCGGCACCGACGGGCTCCTGCACGCCCTCCTCCGTCGCCAGCACCAGCCGCCCGTCCCCGTCCACGGCCACCGCTTCGCCCACGACGGCCCGATCCCCCGGCAGCTCCGCCCGCACGGTCCGCCCGAGCGTCGCGCACCCCGCCGCGTAGGCCTCCTGCAACCGGCTCACCGCGGGGTCGCCCCCGGCCGCACGCCACGTGCCGTACCACTGCTCCAGCGCACGCAGCACCCCCCGCAGGAGCGGATCCCGGTCCGTGCTCACGGCCCCGGCCAGCGCGAGGGATCCCGCCGCCGGGACGGGCAGTTCGTTCTCCTTCAGGGAGACGTTGACGCCGACGCCGATCACCACGCCGCCGTCACCGGCCCGCTCGGCGAGGATCCCGCCGGCCTTGCGCTCCTCGCCCCCCACCGTGACCAGCAGGTCGTTCGGCCACTTCAGGGCCGTGTCCACCCCCGCGGCGCGGGACAGGCCCGTCGCCACCGCGACCCCCGTGAGCAGGGGAAGCCAGCCCCAGCGCTCCACGGGCACCTCGGCCGGTGTCAGCAGCACGGAGAAGAAGAGGCCGGACCGGGGCGGGGCCGTCCACTGCCGGTCCAGGCGACCGCGCCCGGCCGTCTGCTCCTCGGCGACCAGGACCGCCCCCTCGGCGGCCCCGCCCTTCGCCGCCCGGGCCACCAGGTCGGAGTTGGTGGAGCCGGTGCGCTGCACCACGTCCACCTGGGACCACAGCCCTCCCTCCCGCACCAGGCCCCGGCGCAGGGCGGTGCCATTGAGGGGCGGGCGGTCGAGGTCCGACCAACGGCTTCCGTGCGGCTCTGGTGCATCTCGCGGCGTCATGCAAGCCACCCTAGGTGTGGTAAACGCCGCACTGCCGATGTGGAGGGCCCCCACTACTCTACGGATGAGTAACCGTCCCCCCTTTTGAGCAGGCAGGGAGCCGCATCCCGATGTCCGAGCCGGAAGACCAGCAGCAGCCTGACATTCACACGACCGCGGGCAAGCTCGCGGATCTGAAGCGACGCATCGAGGAAGCGACACACGCCGGCTCCGCACGGGCCGTCGAGAAGCAGCACGCCAAGGGCAAACTGACGGCCCGTGAGCGGATCGAGCTCCTGCTCGACGAGGGCTCGTTCGTGGAGCTCGACGAGTTCGCCCGGCACCGCTCCACGAACTTCGGCCTCGACAGGAACCGCCCGTACGGCGACGGCGTGGTCACCGGCTACGGCACCGTCGACGGACGTCCGGTCGCGGTGTTCTCACAGGACTTCACCGTCTTCGGCGGTGCCCTCGGCGAGGTCTACGGGCAGAAGATCGTCAAGGTCATGGACTTCGCGCTGAAGACCGGCTGCCCGGTCATCGGCATCAACGACTCCGGCGGCGCCCGCATCCAGGAGGGTGTGGCCTCGCTCGGCGCCTACGGCGAGATCTTCCGTCGCAACACCCACGCCTCCGGTGTGATCCCGCAGATCAGCCTGGTCGTCGGGCCGTGCGCGGGCGGCGCGGTCTACTCCCCGGCCATCACCGACTTCACGGTCATGGTCGACCAGACCTCGCACATGTTCATCACCGGCCCCGACGTCATCAAGACCGTCACCGGCGAGGACGTCGGCTTCGAGGAGCTCGGCGGCGCCCGTACGCACAACGCGACCTCCGGCGTGGCCCACCACATGGCCGGGGACGAGAAGGACGCGATCGAGTACGTCAAGCAGCTGCTGTCGTACCTGCCGTCCAACAACCTCTCCGAGGCGCCGTCCTTCCCCGACGAGGCCGACCTGGAGCTCACGGAGGAGGACCGCGAGCTGGACACGATCGTCCCGGACAGCGCGAACCAGCCGTACGACATGCACACGGTGATCGAGCACGTCCTGGACGACGCCGAGTTCTTCGAGACGCAGCCGCTGTACGCGCCGAACATCCTCACCGGCTTCGGCCGGGTCGAGGGCCGCCCGGTCGGCATCGTCGCCAACCAGCCGATGCAGTTCGCCGGGTGCCTGGACATCAAGGCCAGCGAGAAGGCGGCCCGCTTCGTGCGGACCTGCGACGCCTTCAACCTGCCGGTGATCACCTTCGTCGACGTGCCCGGCTTCCTGCCCGGCGTCGACCAGGAGCACGACGGCATCATCCGCCGCGGCGCCAAGCTGATCTACGCCTACGCGGAGGCGACCGTCCCGCTGATCACGGTCATCACCCGCAAGGCCTTCGGCGGCGCCTACGACGTCATGGGCTCCAAGCACCTCGGCGCCGACCTCAACCTGGCCTGGCCCACCGCCCAGATCGCGGTCATGGGCGCCCAGGGCGCGGTCAACATCCTGCACCGCCGCACCCTCGCCGAGGCCGAGGCCGCCGGGGAGGACCTGGAGGCGGTCCGCGCCCGGCTGATCCAGGAGTACGAGGACACCCTCCTCAACCCCTACGTCGCGGCCGAGCGCGGCTACGTCGACGCCGTGATCCTGCCGTCCGAGACCCGCCGGCACGTCGTGCGGGGTCTGCGTCAACTGCGGACGAAGCGGGAATCCCTGCCTCCGAAGAAGCACGGCAACATCCCCCTCTAGCCACCAGGAGCCCATATGACGATCAAGGTCGTACGGGGCAACCCGACCCCGGAGGAGCTGGCCGCCGCCCTGGCGGTGGTCAGGGCCCGCGCCGCGGCGGCGGCAGCACCGCCCGGCGCACCGGCCCCCCGCGACTCCTGGTCCGACCCGTCCCGCATCGCCGCCCACCGTCTGCCCCAGCCGGGGCCGACGGCGTGGGGCCGCACGTACTGGCCCGGGTGAGCCGCAGGGGTGGCCCTGGGACAAGTTGAGTACGCGTACTCAGGCGCCACCCCACCCCCGGTCCGACCATGGAGGGCATGCTGTGGTCCGACCCCGAGAACGAACCGCCCGAAGAACTGCGCGACATGCAGGGCATGCTGCGGCGGCTGAGCGTTCTCCTGGCCCTGGCCATGGTGCTGACGATGCTCGTGATCGGCGTGAGGTGAGCGGACCCCGTCCGGGTGACTAACCTGACGGCATGACCGCTCAGCGCCGCAGGCGACTCGTCCTCGCCTCCCAGTCCCCCGCCCGGCTCGGCCTGCTCCGCCAGGCCGGTCTCGACCCCGAGGTGATCGTGAGCGGCGTCGACGAGGACGCCGTCACCGCCCCGACCCCCGCGGAGCTGGCCCTCGCCCTGGCCGAGGCGAAGGCCTCCGTCGTCGCGGCCCGGCCGGAGGTCAAGGGCGCGCTCGTGATCGGCTGCGACTCCGTCCTCGACCTGGACGGACAGGCCCTCGGCAAGCCCGAGGACGCCGAGGAGGCCACCGCCCGCTGGAAGGCCATGCGCGGCCGGGCCGGCACGCTCCAGACCGGCCACTGCGTCTACGACACGCTCACCGGCCGGTACGTCTCCGCCACCGCGTCGACCGTCGTCCACTTCGGCGAGCCCACGGACGAGGAGATCGCCGCCTACGTCGCCTCGGGCGAGCCCCTCCACGTCGCCGGGGCCTTCACCCTGGACGGCCGCTCGGGCCCGTTCATCGACGGCATCGACGGCGACCACGGCAACGTCATCGGCATCAGCCTGCCCCTCGTCCGCCGCCTGCTCGCGGACCTGGGCGTCGGCATCACGGAGTTGTGGGCGCCGGACCCCCGGTGACCGGGGACCCGCCGTCGCCGGCACCGCCCCCGGGCGCGGCGCCGGCGGGTCCGGCCGGACGGTCGTACGTCATCAGCAGCAGCACGATCAGGCCGAACACCAGCAGCATGAAGGCGAACGCGGGCCGGCCGACCAGCCCCCAGGTGAACGCGCCGAGCAGGGCGTGCACGACCGCCGCGCTGATCAGCAGCACACGCCCGAAGCCGGCCGGGGGCCGGTCCCGCAGCGCCACCAGCAGCGCGACCAGGGCGCACACCGCGAAGTAGAGGCCGAAGACGATCCCGCCGATCTTCGACGACACGGACATCATGTGCGGGTCGAGCCCGGCCAGGGACATGTCCTGCCGGTCGACGACGACCCCGAGGAACCAGTTCAGCGCCGCGACGCCGAACGCCTCGGCGAACAGCACCACCGCCACGACCCATGCCACCGGCCTGCGCATCACCGCGCCCCACCCTCTTCCGTCCGAGACATCGCGAACGCTACTCACCGGTAAACCACGGGACAAGAGTCCGGCAACCGGCAAAGAATCATTGGGCCATTCGTAGGGACTCGACAAAGAAACAGAGTGGCCCGCAGCACGTGATGACAGAGACCTTGGCCACAACGGACGGCTAGGGTTGCCCGGAGGAGTGCTGCGTCAGGCGGTGCGACAAGGGATTTCGCGGGTCGAGCCGGCCTCGCATCACGCTCCGTGTGGGAAAGGTCACCACTGGGGACGGGTCGAAGTGCCGTGTCGGCAGTCCCTAAACTCGGCTTGTTTCAAGGAGGGAGCCTCAATCGTGCGCAAGGTGCTCATCGCCAACCGTGGCGAAATCGCTGTCCGCGTGGCCCGGGCCTGCCGGGACGCCGGGATCGCGAGCGTTGCCGTCTACGCCGACCCGGATAGGGACGCTCTGCATGTCCGCGCCGCGGATGAGGCGTTCGCCCTGGGCGGTGACACCCCGGGCACCAGCTACCTCGACATCGAGAAGGTGCTGAAGGCCGCTCGCGAATCGGGGGCGGACGCGATCCACCCCGGCTACGGATTCCTCTCCGAGAACGCGGAGTTCGCCCAGGCGGTGCTGGACGCGGGCCTGATCTGGATCGGCCCGCCGCCGCAGGCGATCCGCGACCTCGGAGACAAGGTCGCCGCCCGGCACATCGCGCAGCGCGCGGGCGCCCCGCTGGTGGCGGGCACGCCCGACCCGGTGTCCGGCGCGGACGAGGTCGTGGCCTTCGCCGAGGAGCACGGTCTGCCGATCGCCATCAAGGCGGCGTTCGGTGGCGGCGGCCGCGGCCTGAAGGTCGCCCGCACGCTCGAAGAGGTGCCGGACCTGTACGACTCCGCGGTGCGCGAGGCCGTGGCGGCCTTCGGCCGGGGCGAGTGCTTCGTCGAGCGTTACCTCGACAACCCCCGGCACGTCGAGACCCAGTGCCTCGCCGACCAGCACGGCAACGTGGTCGTCGTCTCCACCCGTGACTGCTCGCTGCAGCGCCGCCACCAGAAGCTGGTGGAGGAGGCCCCCGCGCCGTTCCTGTCCGAGGAGCAGGTCGCCGAGCTGTACCGCTCCTCGAAGGCGATCCTGAAGGAGGCCGGCTACGTCGGCGCCGGCACGGTCGAGTTCCTCGTCGGCCTCGACGGCACGATCTCCTTCCTGGAGGTCAACACCCGTCTGCAGGTCGAGCACCCGGTGACCGAGGAGGTCGCCGGCATCGACCTGGTGCGCGAGATGTTCCGCGTCGCCGACGGCGAGGAGCTCGGCTACGGCGACCCGGTGCTGCGCGGTCACTCCTTCGAGTTCCGCATCAACGGCGAGGACCCGGGCCGCAACTTCCTGCCCGCCCCCGGCACCGTGACGACCTTCGCGCCGCCGTCCGGTCCGGGTGTCCGCCTGGACGCGGGCGTCGAGTCCGGCTCGGTCATCGGCCCGGCGTGGGACTCCCTGCTGGCCAAACTGATCGTCACCGGCCGTACGCGCAAGGAGGCCCTGGAGCGGGCCGCGCGGGCGCTGGACGAGTTCCAGGTCGAGGGCATGGCGACGGCCATCCCGTTCCACCGCGCGGTGGTGAGGGACCCGGCGTTCGCCCCGGAGCTCACCGGCTCGTCGGACCCGTTCACGGTCCACACGCGCTGGATCGAGACGGAGTTCGTCAACGAGATCAAGCCGTTCACCGCGTCCGCGGACGGCGCCGACGTGGACGAGGAGCCGGGTCGCGAGACGGTCGTCGTCGAGGTCGGCGGCAAGCGGCTCGAGGTCTCCCTGCCGTCCTCGCTGGGCATGTCGCTGGCCCGTACGGGCCTCGCGGCGGGCGCCAAGCCGAAGCGCCGCGCGGCGAAGAAGTCGGGCCCGGTGGCCTCCGGCGACACCCTCGCCTCCCCGATGCAGGGCACGATCGTCAAAGTCGCGGTCGAGGAGGGCCAGGAGGTCAAGGAGGGCGACCTGGTCGTCGTCCTGGAGGCCATGAAGATGGAGCAGCCCCTCAACGCCCACAAGTCCGGCACGATCAAGGGCCTGTCGGCCGAGATCGGCGCGTCGGTCACCTCGGGCGCGGGGATCTGCGAGATCAAGGACTGAGCCACTCCACCTCACCCCACCGCATCGCCTTCGGCGCGGCCCCGGGCCGGGGCCGCGCCGGGGGGTGTCCGTCCTCGGATCGGCGCGACGGGGTTGCGTCACGGCTGACTGTTCGTCGACGCGCCGACCGCTGCGGGCGGGCACCCCTCGACACGTCCCCTTCCGTGCGTGCGCGGGCGCGGGTCCGCCCAGCCGCGGGCATACGGGCCGCCGAAGGCGGCACGGATAGGCGCCGCGGCACCCCACCTCGCCGGGGTGCGCAACGCCCCGGCCTCAGCAGCGACGCCGGGAGCGCGGGTGCGGGTCCGCCCAGACGCGGGCCGCCGGTCCCGCCCGGCCGCGGGCATACGGGCCGCCGAAGGCGGCACGGATAGGGGCCGCGGCACCCCACCTCGCCGGGGTGCGCAACGCCCCGGCCTCAGCAGCGGCGCCGGGCACCTGGCGACGCACAGCCTCTCGGTCCACCCCCGCCGCTCACCGCCGTCGCAGGTCCGCCACCCGAGCCCCCCGCTCGGTACCGGGCCCCTGCTCTCCGAGCATCGAGGTGGACCGCAGCCCGCCCCCACCACCCCCCGGCACCTGCCGCCGGGGCCCCGGCAACGGCACGTCCCGGCGCTGCTGACGCGCCGGGACCGCATCACCCCCGGGGCCGGACGACCCCGCGGAACCCCCCTGCCCACCGGCCACGGCGATCTGGACGCCCTGGTCGGCCAATGCCTGGAGCTCCGTGGCCGCGCGGTCGTCGTGCGCGGGCGGCTCGTCCGTCACGAGGCGCGTGATGAGATCCGTCGGCACGGTCTGGAACATGGTGTCGGTCCCGAGCTTGCCGTGGTCGGCGAGGACCACGACCTCCGCGGCGGCCTGCACCAGCGCCCGGTCGACGGACGCCGACAGCATGTTGGACGTGGACAGCCCCCGCTCGGCGGTCAGCCCGCTCCCGGAGAGGAACGCCCGCGACACGCGCAGCCCCTGCAGCGACTGCTCGGCACCGCTGCCGACCAGGGCGTAGTTCGAGCCGCGAAGCGTCCCGCCGGTCATGACGACCTCGACCCGGTTGGCGTGGGCCAGCGCCTGCGCCACCAGCAGTGAGTTGGTGACGACGGTCAGCCCGGGCACCCGGGCGAGCCGGCGGGCCAGCTCCTGGGTCGTCGTACCCGCCCCGACCACGATCGCCTCCCCCTCGTCCACGAGGTTGGCGGCGAGGTCGGCGATGGCGGTCTTCTCGGCGGTCGCGAGGTGGGACTTCTGCGGGAAACCGGACTCCCGCGTGAAACCGCCCGGCAGTACCGCACCGCCGTGCCGGCGGTCGAGGAGTCCTTCCGCCTCCAGCGCGCGCACGTCCCGCCGTACGGTCACTTCGGAGGTCTGGACGACGCGGGCGAGCTCACGGAGCGACACGGCTCCGTTGGCTCGCACCATTTCGAGGATCAATTGGCGACGTTCTGCAGCGAACACGAAACTGACAGTAACGCCAGCGACCGTCTGCTTTCAGCTGTTTGCGCTGAATAGCAGAAGATGTTCGCACGGGGCGACGGGAAGTGGTATAAAGCCCAGCCGCGCCGCCTGTGCCGTACGCACGGTCGCGCACTCCCCGTGACGGGCGGGGAGCCGGATCCGGCCGCCTCAGACCTCGCCCGTCACCTTCCGCGTGTGCAACTGCCGTGCCACCTCGGCGATCGAGCCCGACAGGGACGGGTAGACGGTGAAGGCGTTCGCGATCTGCTCGACCGTCAGATTGTTGTCGACCGCGATCGAGACGGGGTGGATCAGTTCCGAGGCGCGCGGCGCCACGACCACACCGCCGACCACGATGCCCGTGCCCGGCCGGCAGAAGATCTTGACGAAGCCGTCCCGGATGCCCTGCATCTTGGCGCGCGGGTTGCGCAGCAGCGGCAGCTTGACGACCCGGGCGTCGATCTTCCCGCCGTCGACGTCGGCCTGGGTGTAGCCGACGGTGGCGATCTCCGGGTCGGTGAAGACGTTCGACGAGACGGTCTTCAGGTTCAGCGGGGCCACCGCGTCGCCCAGGAAGTGGTACATGGCGATCCGCCCCTGCATGGCGGCCACGGACGCGAGGGCGAACACACCCGTCACGTCACCGGCCGCGTACACACCCGGAGCGGTCGTGCGCGACACCTTGTCGGTCCAGATGTGACCGGACTCGCGCAGCCGGACACCGGCCTCCTCCAGCCCCATGCCGGCGCTGTTGGGCACGGCGCCGACGGCCATGAGGCAGTGCGAGCCGGTGATGACCCGCCCGTCGGCGAGGGTCACCTCGACCCGGTCCCCGACCCGCTTGGCGGACTGGGCCCGCGAGCGCCCCATCACGTTCATGCCGCGCCGCCGGAAGACGTCCTCCAGCACGGCGGCCGCGTCCGGGTCCTCGCCGGGCAGCACGCGGTCGCGCGACGACACGAGCGTGACCCTCGACCCCAGCGCCTGGTAGGCGCCGGCGAACTCGGCACCGGTCACACCCGATCCGACCACGATCAGCTCCTCGGGGAGCTCGTCGAGGTCGTACACCTGGGTCCAGTTCAGGATCCGCTCGCCGTCCGGCTGGGCGTCGGGCAGCTCACGGGGGTGCCCGCCGGTGGCGATGAGGACCGCGTCCGCCGTGAGCGTCTCCTCGCTCCCGTCGGCGGCGCGCACGACGACCTTGCGCGACCCGTCGAGCGCCTGCATGCCCTCCAGCCGTCCGCGCCCGCGCATGACACGCGCCCCGGCACGCGTCACGGAGGCCGTGATGTCGTGCGACTGGGCGAGCGCGAGCCGCTTCACACGCCGGTTGACCTTGCCCAGGTCGACGCCGACCACCCGGGCGGCCTGCTCGACGTGCGGGGTGTCGTCGGCGACGATGATCCCCAGCTCCTCGTAGGAGGAGTCGAAGGTGGTCATCACCTCGGCCGTGGCGATGAGGGTCTTCGACGGCACGCAGTCGGTCAGCACCGACGCGCCGCCGAGGCCGTCGGAGTCGACGACGGTCACCTCCGCGCCGAGTTGGGCGGCCACCAGCGCCGCTTCGTATCCGCCGGGTCCGCCACCGATGATCACGATCCGAGTCACGTACTCCATTGTCCCGTACCCCTCGACGCGACACCGCCCAGGGGGCCCGCCCGATGCGCCTCCGTTACGCGAGTGACGCCCGAGCACCTGCCGTACCCTTCCCCCATGTCGCTCTACGCCGCGTACGCCGGCAACCTCGACGCGCGGCTGATGTCCCGCCGCGCCCCCCATTCGCCGCTGCGCGCCACCGGCTGGCTGAACGGATGGCGGCTGACCTTCGGCGGCGAGCACATGGGCTGGGAGGGCGCCCTGCCGACGATCGTCGAGGACCCCCTCTCCCAGGTCTTCGTCGCGCTCTACGACATCGCGCCGATGGACGAGGAGTCGCTCGACCGCTGGGAGGGCGTGGGGCTCGACATCTACCGCCGCACGCGCGTACGGGTCCACACCCTCGACGGTGACGAGCAGGCCTGGGCGTTCGCCCTGAACGCCTACGAGGGCGGCCTGCCCTCCGCCCGCCACCTGGGCGAGATCGCCGACGCCGCCGAGTCGGCGGGCGCCCCGCACGACTACGTCATGGAGCTGCGCAAGCGCCCCTGCTGACACCGCCCGTCCTCGTTGGAAACGACAAGGCAACGATCGCCACCCCGTGAGCTCCGGCATCTACGCGCGTAGGCAATCACCGGCTACCCTCGACCGCGTGAACGCATCTCTTCTTCCGGACGACATCCAGGGCGACCCGCACGCGGCCGCCGACGCCGCCGCGGCCCGCCTGCGCGGACTCACGTGCGCCGAGAACCACGACGTCGCCCTCGTGATGGGCTCCGGCTGGGCTCCGGCCGTGGACGCCCTGGGCGCCCCCGAAGCCGAGTTCCAGGTCACCGAGCTGCCCGGTTTCCCGCCGCCGGCGGTGGAGGGCCACGGAGGCAAGATCCGCTCCTACCGGATCGGCGACAAGCGCGCCCTGGTCTTCCTGGGCCGTACGCACTACTACGAGGGCCGCGGCGTCGCCGCCGTCGCCCACGGCGTGCGCACCGCCGTCTCGGCCGGCTGCAAGACGGTCGTCCTCACCAACGGCTGCGGCGGCCTGCGCGAGGGCATGCGCCCCGGCCAGCCGGTCCTGATCAGCGACCACATCAACCTCACGGCGACGTCCCCCATCGTCGGGGCGAACTTCGTCGACCTCACCGACCTCTACTCCCCGCGCCTGCGCGCCCTGTGCAAGGAGGTCGACCCCACGCTGGAGGAAGGCGTCTACGCCCAGTTCCCCGGCCCGCACTACGAGACGCCGGCGGAGATCCGCATGGCCCGGGTCATCGGCGCGGACCTGGTGGGCATGTCGACGGTCCTGGAGGCGATCGCCGCACGCGAGGCGGGCGCCGAGATCCTCGGCATCTCCCTGGTCACCAACCTGGCGGCGGGCATGACGGGCGAGCCCCTGAACCACGAAGAGGTCCTCCAGGCGGGCCGCGACTCCGCGACGCGCATGGGCTCGCTGCTGACCCAGGTCCTCGGCCGCCTGTAAGCCCCCGGACCGGACGGCGGCCCGCACCCGCGGGCGCGGGACGACGGCCGCCCCGGCCCGGTCGGTCCTGGACGACGGCGACCCGCACCCGCCGGACCGCGCGAGGGGACGTGCCGGGGGTGCCCGCCCGCAGCGGTCGGCGCGTCAACACCCGTCACCCGGTGAGCAACTCCATCGCGCCGGTCCGAGGACGGACACCCCCCGGCGCGGCCCCGCCCCACCCACTGCCGGCAGGCGCGACGCGCACCCCCGCACACACCGCACAGGCGGCCGCAGGCACCACCACCCACGACGGAGAGGCTGACCCCAAACCGTGCACGACGAACTCATCGCACAGGCCCAAACGTGGCTCATCGAGGACCCCGACCCGGACACCCGTACCGAGCTCGCCGCCCTCATCGAGGCACAGGACCACGCCGGACTCGCCGCCCGCTTCTCCGGCACGCTCCAGTTCGGCACCGCCGGCCTGCGCGGCGAACTCGGCGCCGGCCCGATGCGCATGAACCGGACGGTCGTCATCCGCGCCGCGGCCGGACTCGCCGCGTACCTCAGGAAGCAGGGCCACGACGACGGCCTCGTCGTCATCGGCTACGACGCCCGGTACAAGTCGCACGACTTCGCCCTCGACACCGCCGCCGTCATGACCGGCGCCGGCCTGCGCGCGGCGGTCCTGCCCCGGCCCCTGCCCACTCCCGTCCTCGCCTTCGCGATCAGGCACCTGGGCGCGGTCGCCGGCGTGGAGGTCACCGCCAGCCACAACCCGCCCCGCGACAACGGCTACAAGGTGTACCTCGGCGACGGCTCCCAGATCGTCCCCCCGGCGGACACCGGCATCGCCGCGGAGATCGCCGCCGTTCCGTCCCTCACCACGGTCCGCCGCCCCACCGAGGGCTGGGACACCCTCGACGACTCCGTCCTGGACGCCTACCTCGCCCGCACGGACGCGGTCCTGGCCGAGGGCTCCCCCCGCACCGCCCGCACGGTCTACACGGCGATGCACGGCGTCGGCAAGGACGTCCTGCTCGCCGCCTTCGCCCGCGCCGGCTTCCCCGAACCGGCGCTCGTAGCGGAGCAGGCCGACCCCGACCCGGACTTCCCGACCGTCGCGTTCCCGAACCCGGAGGAGCCGGGCGCGATGGACCTGGCCTTCGCCGAGGCCCGCGAGACCGACCCGGACCTGGTCATCGCCAACGACCCGGACGCGGACCGCTGCGCGGTCGCCGTGCGCGACGGCGGCGACTGGCGGATGCTCCGCGGCGACGAGGTCGGCGCGCTCCTCGCCGCCCACCTGGTCCGCCGCGGTGCCACGGGCACGTTCGCGGAGTCGATCGTGTCGTCCTCGCTCCTGGGCCGGATCGCAGAGAAGGCGGGCCTGCGCCACGTCGAGACGCTCACCGGCTTCAAGTGGATCGCCCGCGCGGAGGGCCTGCGCTTCGGCTACGAGGAGGCCCTCGGCTACTGCGTGGACCCCGACGGCGTCCGCGACAAGGACGGCATCACGGCGGCGCTCCTGATCACCGAACTGGCCTCGCAGCTCAAGGAGGAGGGCCGTACCCTCCTCGACCTCCTGGACGACCTGGCGGTGGAGCACGGCCTGCACGCGACGGACCAGCTGTCGGTCCGCGTGGAGGACCTGTCCCTCATCGCGGCGGCGATGACCCGCCTGCGCGAACAGCCCCCGACCGGGCTGGGCGGCCTGCCCGTCACCCGCACCGAGGACCTCACCCGGGGCACGGACACGCTCCCGCCCACGGACGGCCTGCGCTACACCCTGGACGGCGCCCGGGTCGTCGTCCGCCCGAGCGGCACGGAGCCGAAGCTCAAGTGCTACCTGGAGGTCGTCGTCCCGGTCGCGTCCCACGCCGGGCTCCCGGCGGCCCGCGCGCGGGCGACGACCGTACTGGAGTCGATCAAGCGCGACCTGTCGACGGCGGCGGGGATCTGACGCACCACCCACGAGGCCGCTCGGACCCCCCTCCGGGCGGCCGCCGGCCGCCACCACCTCTTGACGCCGCCCGGAAGGCGCCCTCCCGGACGGAGACGCCGGGGGCCTCCCGGCAGAAACCAGGCCGAAGGGCGTCCCCACGGGTACGGGCAGAACCACACCCGGGGCTCCCACCGCGGCCAGGCCTCAGCAGGGCCGGCCGACGCCGAGGGTCGCACTCGGACCCCGCCCCGGCCAGGGCCCGGCAGGGCCGGACCCGGCATCCCCCCGGCTCAGCCCACCGCCAGCAGCACCAGCACCAGCACCGCCCCGGCGGCCGCCGGCCCCATCACCTCGTAGGCCCACCGCACGGTGACCGGTCCCTGCGCCGACTCCGCGCCCTGCCGCTTCTCGTGCAGCGCGCGCAGGTCGTCGACGATCCGGTCGTTCGCGGCCCGCACGGGCTCCTCGGACAGCGGCCTGCCGCCGCCCGGCCCCGGGCGCGTGCCGGGGCCGCCGCCGCGTCCCTCGTCCCGGCCCACGTGCCGCCGCGCCTCCGCCGTCGCGCGCATCTCCCGCCGCGCCGCCCTCTTGCGGGCGCGCAGCGAGACCGGCACGGCCCACAGCTGGTACTTCGCCCCGGAGGCGGTGAGGACCTCGTTGGAGTACGCGGACCGCAGCGCGGCGACCTCTCCCCAGGGCACGACGATCACGCGGAAGGGGTTGCGGATGCGCAGCCGGTCCTCGTTCGTGTACACGGCGGGCCGCAGCGTGAAGGCGACGATCAGCGGCACGACCAGCAGCATCACGGCCAGCGCCAGCCACGGCGTGCGGCCCTCGCCGACGAGGAGGGCGTCGATCCCGATCCAGCCGACGACGCCGATCAGCAGCACGCCACCGGCGATGGCCGGAGCCGACCGGTGCACCCGGTCCCCGGACTCGGGCTCCGAGGGCGGCGTAGGCGACTGGGGTTCGGGACTCGTCATGCCCCGATTCTGCCGGACGGCCCCCCGGGGGCCGTCATCCACCCGGGACGACGGAGGGCTGTACAGCCGCTACGCGCGTAGATATGCTCGTCTGGTGACCATGCCCAGTTCTGCACTCACCGCAGCTCACCCCCTCAAGGACGTCACCTCGTCCGACAGCGCGCTGCGCCGCTTCCTCCACGGGCTCCCGGGCGTCGACGCGGTCGGACTCGAGGGGCGTGCGGCCTCCCTCGGCACCCGATCGATCAAGACGACCGCGAAGGCGTACGCGATCGACCTCGCCATCTCGATGGTCGACCTGACGACGCTGGAAGGCGCGGACACCCCGGGCAAGGTCCGGGCGCTCGGCGCGAAGGCGGTCAAGCCCGACCCCACGGACCGTACGACGCCGAGCACGGCCGCGGTCTGCGTCTACCCCGACATGGTGGCCGTGGCCAAGGAGGCCGTCGCCGGCTCCGACGTCAAGGTCGCCTCGGTGGCCACGGCGTTCCCGGCCGGCCGCGCCTCGCTCGACGTCAAGCTGACGGACGTCCGCGAGGCGGTCGCCGCGGGCGCCGACGAGATCGACATGGTCATCGACCGGGGGGCGTTCCTCGCGGGCCGGTACCTGAAGGTGTACGACGAGATCACCGCCGTGAAGGAGGCCTGCGGCACCTCCGCGCGCCTGAAGGTCATCTTCGAGACGGGCGAGCTCTCGACGTACGACAACATCCGCCGCGCGAGCTGGCTCGGCATGCTGGCCGGGGCGGACTTCATCAAGACCTCCACCGGCAAGGTCGCCGTCAACGCGACCCCGGCGAACACGCTGCTGATGCTGGAGGCGGTCCGCGACTTCCGGGCGCAGACCGGCATCCAGGTCGGGGTGAAACCGGCCGGCGGGATCCGCACGTCGAAGGACGCCATCACGTTCCTCGTGCTGGTCAACGAGACGGCGGGCGAGGACTGGCTGGACAACCACTGGTTCCGCTTCGGCGCCTCCTCGCTGCTGAACGACCTGCTGATGCAGCGCCAGAAGCTGGCCACCGGCCGCTACTCCGGCCCCGACTACGTGACGGTGGACTGATCACCATGGCATCCCTGTTCGAGTACGCCCCGGCCCCCGAGTCGCGCGCGATCGTCGACATCGCCCCCTCGTACGGCCTGTTCATCGACGGCGAGTTCGTCGACGCGGCGGACGGCAAGGTCTTCAAGACCGTCTCCCCGTCGACCGAGGAGGTCCTCTCCGAGGTCGCCCGGGCCGGTTCCGAGGACGTCGACCGCGCGGTGCGGGCCGCGCGCAAGGCGTTCGAGAAGTGGTCGGCGCTGCCCGGTTCGGAGCGCGCCAAGTACCTGTTCCGCATCGCGCGGATCATCCAGGAGCGCAGCCGCGAGCTGGCCGTCCTGGAGACCCTGGACAACGGCAAGCCGATCAAGGAGACGCGCGACGCCGACCTGCCCCTGGTCGCCGCGCACTTCTTCTACTACGCGGGCTGGGCCGACAAGCTCGAGCACGCCGGTTTCGGCGCGCACCCCAGGCCGCTGGGTGTCGCGGGCCAGGTCATCCCCTGGAACTTCCCGCTGCTGATGCTGGCGTGGAAGATCGCCCCGGCGCTCGCGACGGGCAACACGGTCGTCCTCAAGCCGGCCGAGACCACCCCCCTCTCGGCGCTGTTCTTCGCGGACATCTGCCGCCAGGCGGGTCTGCCCAAGGGCGTCGTCAACATCCTCCCCGGTTACGGCGACGCGGGCGCGGCGCTGGTCGCCCACCCGGACGTGAACAAGGTGGCCTTCACCGGCTCCACCGCCGTCGGCAAGGAGATCGCCCGCACGGTCGCCGGGACGCGCAAGAAGCTCACCCTGGAACTGGGCGGCAAGGGCGCCAACATCGTCTTCGACGACGCGCCCGTCGACCAGGCCGTCGAGGGCATCGTCAACGGCATCTTCTTCAACCAGGGCCAGGTCTGCTGCGCCGGCAGCCGCCTGCTGGTGCAGGAGTCGGTCCAGGAGGAGCTCCTGGAGTCGCTCAAGCGCCGCCTGTCCACGCTGCGCCTCGGCGACCCGCTGGACAAGAACACCGATATCGGCGCGATCAACTCCGAGGAGCAGCTCTCCCGCATCACCTCCCTCGTCGAGCAGGGCGAGGCGGAGGGCGCCGAGCGCTGGTCGCCCGCCTGCGAACTGCCCGAGAGCGGCTACTGGTTCGCCCCGACGCTGTTCACGAACGTCACCCAGGCGCACCGGATCGCCCGCGACGAGATCTTCGGCCCGGTCCTGTCGGTGCTGACGTTCCGCACGCCGGACGAGGCGGTCGCCAAGGCCAACAACACGCAGTACGGCCTCTCGGCCGGCATCTGGACGGAGAAGGGCTCGCGCATCCTGGCGGTCGCGAACAGGCTCCGGGCGGGCGTCGTCTGGTCCAACACGTTCAACAAGTTCGACCCGACCTCGCCGTTCGGCGGTTACAAGGAGTCGGGCTTCGGCCGCGAGGGCGGCCGCCACGGCCTGGAGGCGTACCTCGCCCCGTCGAGCCCGGAGGGCGAGCGTTAAATGAATGCAACTGATCGACTCACCGTCCTGAAGACCTACAAGCTGTACGTGGGCGGCAAGTTCCCGCGTTCCGAGAGCGGCCGGGTGTACGAGGTGACGGACTCGAAGGGCAAGTGGCTGGCGAACGCGCCCCTCTCCTCCCGCAAGGACGCCCGGGACGCGGTCGTCGCGGCCCGCAAGGCGTTCGGCGGCTGGTCCGGGGCGACGGCGTACAACCGCGGCCAGGTCCTCTACCGCGTCGCCGAGATGCTGGAGGGCCGCCGCGAGCAGTTCACGCGTGAGGTGGCCGACGCGGAGGGCCTGTCGAGGTCCAAGGCGGCGGCGGTCGTGGACGCCGCGATCGACCGCTGGGTCTGGTACGCGGGCTGGACCGACAAGATCGCCCAGGTGGTCGGCGGCGGCAACCCGGTGGCGGGCCCGTTCTTCAACCTGTCCTCCCCCGAGCCGACGGGCGTGGTGGCCGTGCTGGCACCGCAGGATTCGTCGTTCCTGGGCCTGGTGTCGGTGCTCGCCCCGGTGATCGCGACGGGCAACACGGCGGTCGTGGTGGCCAGCGAGAAGGCCCCGCTCCCGGCGCTGTCCCTGGCCGAGGTGCTGGCCACCTCGGACGTCCCGGGCGGCGTGGTCAACGTCCTGTCGGGCAGCACGGCGGAGATCGCGGCCCCGCTCGCGGCCCACCAGGACGTCAACGCGATCGACCTCGCGGGCGCCGGCCAGGCGCTGGCGAAGGAGCTGGAGATCGCCGCGGCCGACAACCTCAAGCGCGTACTGCGTGCACAGCCTGTGGACGACTGGCGGGCGACGCCCGGCATCGACCGCCTGACGGCGTTCCTGGAGACGAAGACGGTCTGGCACCCGACGGGTTCGCTGGGCGCGTCCGGCTCCTCGTACTAGTAGGCGCCCCCACAGCCGAAGCCCCGGCCCTCCTCCGTCCGGGAGGGCCGGGGCTTCTCCTCGTGGGCGCCTACCGCGGCGACAGCAGCCCGGTCACCTGCCCCACCACCGGGATGCTCCCGATCGACTGCGCCTGCGCCACCGGCCCCGTCAGCGCCTGGGACATCAGCGGCGGGAAGTCGGCGAGCTGGGTGCCGACGCCGTTGTCCAGCGGGTCGACTCCCGTACCGGCGAGCGGGTTGGGCTTGAGGCCGGCGACCGGCCCGGTGACGTAGCCGACGGTCCCGGTCGCGGCTTGGAGGCCGGACTGGGGGTCGATCTCGCCGAGCGAGGTGGGACGGGTGTTGACCATGCCCAGGGCCGAGTCGGCGTCCGCCGCGGCGGCCGTCGCCGTAGCGGCCCCCAGCGCCATGCCCGCGGTCGCGAGAACGGCCAGTGCCCGCTGGGCAGTCGGCTGCTGGGGAGTGTCGTGTCGGGCCATCGCTGCCACCTTCTGATGCACTGGGTGATCGGGTCGGGACCGACAGTAGTCGAGGTGTGACGCACGCATCAAAGCCGACCCGCGGGGTCGTAAGGCCCCCGGTGGATGCCTCACACTGGTGTCCCGTGAGTTCCCCTCTCCCCATACCGACGCGAGTCGTGCTGCTCTGCGGCCCCTCCGGCTCCGGCAAGTCCCTCCTCGCGGCCCGATCCGGCCTCCCGGTGCTGCGGCTCGACGACTTCTACAAGGAGGCCGGCGACCCGACGCTGCCCCTGGTGGCGGGGAGCTCCGACATCGACTGGGACCATCCGGACTCCTGGGACGCGGACGCGGCCGTCGCCGCGATCACCGGGCTGTGCCGCACCGGCCGTACGGACGTTCCCGTCTACGACATCGCGCTGAGTGCCCGTACCGGCGCGGAGTCGGTCGAGATCGGCGGGACCCCCCTGTTCATCGCGGAGGGCATCTTCGCCGCGGAGATCGTCGCCCGCTGCCGGGAGGCCGGGGTCCTCGCGGACGCGCTGTGCCTGAGCCGCGGCCCGGTGAAGACGTTCCGCCGCCGCTTCCTGCGGGACCTGAGGGAGGGCCGCAAGTCGGTGCCCCTCCTGCTGCGCCGCGGCTGGCGCCTGATGCGCCAGGAACGCTCGATCGTCGCCCGCCAGACCGCGCTCGGCGCCCACGCCTGCGACCGCGACGAGGCGCTGGGCCGCCTGGCGGCAGCGACGGCGGGTCCCCGGGCGGGGCTGGGCACGGCGGCCTGATGCCCTGGGGGCGCCGTGGCCGCACCAACGGGCGAACTCGGCGCGCGTGCGGAGGACGTCCGACGGGTGCGCACGCCGCGCGGGACGACCTCTTCGGCTTCCGGTGTCCGCCGGTTCTTCCGGTGGGACCCGAGCCGCCCGCGGGCCGGCGGCGCCCGCAGCGCGAAAAGCGGGACCGGAAGGACCCCCCGGCCCTCCAGTCCCGCTTCCGTTTTCCCCCGTGGTGCTCCCCCGTGTCCCCCACTCTCCTGAAGGGGACGCCCCCCAGCGTCCCTTCAGTTCCCCCGTGGGCCCCCGTGTGGTGCACCCCCCGTACCTTCAGGCGACGAGTTCGCCGAAGGCGCCCTCCTCGTCACGGCCGAAGCTGAGGACCTCGTCCTCGCGCAGCCGGCGGAGCGACCGCCAGATGCTGGACTTCACCGTGCCGACACTGATGTCGAGGATCTCCGCGATCTCCGGGTCGGTGCGGCCCTCGTAGTAGCGCAGGACCAGCATCGTCCGCTGGAGTTCGGGCAGCCGGGCCAGCGCCTGCCACAGGACCGCGCGCAGCTCGGTGCCGCGCATCGCGTCCGTGTCGCCGGGCGTCTCCGGCAGTTCCTCGGTCGGGTACTCGTTGAGCTTGCGGCGCCGCCAGGCGCTGATGTGCAGGTTGGTCATGGTGCGGCGGAGGTATCCGCCGACCGCGGCCTTGTCGCTGATCCGGTCCCACGCCCGGTAGGTCGAGAACAGCGCGCTCTGCAGCAGGTCCTCGGCCTCGAAGCGGTCGCCGGTGAGGTGGTAGGCGGTTGCGTACAGGGAGGCGCGGCGCTCCTGGACGTAGGCGGTGAACTCCGCCTCCGTCAGCGAGCGGCGCTCCCCCGAGCCCTCCCTGTACGCGGCTCCCCCGTGAGCCGTCCCCGTGTTCTCCCCCGTCTGTGCGTCGACCACCGTCATGAACGCGGTGTGCTGACGCCCGGTGCCGCGAGCGCACCCCCGCCCTCCCCCGAGCTCTCGGCTCCGCTCGAGCAGGGAGACTCCCCCGTCAGCCCCGGACTTCTCGACCCCCCGGTGCACGTCGTGCAGACGCGTGACAACCGCGCTGGTGCTGGTGCCGTGCAGCGTGTTCATCTCGCGCCCCCCGTCGTGGACTTCCGGTGTGCCGCCCGCCTGGATGGCGGGCTTCCTTGCCTGTGCCGAGAAGCTTGCCGCCGCACTTTCATGGCGGTGTCCGCCGACTGTCACAGACCTGTCACAGGGGCCGGACACGGCTCCGCCGTGCTTCGTTCACAGGAATCGGCGGTACCGGAGGCCATCGTCTGCGCCCCACCGGTACTCCCCGACCCCCTCATGGGCCAGAATGAGCCCGTGCCTTCCCTGTTGCTGATCGAGGACGACGACGCCATCCGGACGGCCCTGGAGCTCTCTCTGACGCGCCAGGGCCACCGCGTGGCGACCGCTGCCAGTGGTGAGGACGGTCTGAAGCTGTTGCGCGAGCAGCGGCCGGATCTGGTCGTGCTGGACGTGATGCTGCCCGGCATCGACGGGTTCGAGGTGTGCCGGCGCATCCGGCGCACGGACCAGTTGCCGATCATCCTGCTGACCGCGCGCAACGACGACATCGACGTGGTGGTCGGGCTGGAGTCCGGCGCCGACGACTACGTGGTGAAGCCGGTGCAGGGGCGGGTCCTCGACGCCCGGATCCGGGCCGTGCTGCGGCGTGGCGAGCGGGAGTCGAACGACGCGGCCACCTTCGGCAGCCTCGTCATCGACCGCTCGGCGATGACCGTGACGAAGAACGGCGAGGACCTGCAGCTCACGCCGACCGAGCTGCGGCTGCTGCTGGAGCTGAGCCGGCGGCCCGGGCAGGCGCTGTCCCGCCAGCAGCTGCTGCGGCTGGTGTGGGAGCACGACTACCTGGGCGACTCGCGGCTGGTGGACGCCTGTGTCCAGCGGCTGCGCGCCAAGGTCGAGGACGTCCCGTCGTCCCCGACGCTGATCCGTACCGTGCGGGGTGTCGGCTACCGGCTGGATCCGCCTCAGTGACACAGCGGGACCCAGGGGGGAGCCGCGGCTGGACCGCGGCGCGCAAGGGAGTCTGGTCACGGCTGCGTCTGACGAGCCTGCGGCTGCGGCTGGTCGTGGTCTTCGGGCTGGTGGCGCTGACGGCGGCCGTGTCCGCGTCCGGCATCGCGTACTGGCTCAACCGCGAGGCCGTGCTCACCCGCACCCAGGACGCGGTGCTGCGCGACTTCGAGCAGGAGATGCAGAACCGCGCGAGCGCGCTGCCCGAGCGTCCGACGCAGGACGAGCTGCAGCACACCGCGGGCCAGATGGCCGGCAGCGACCAGCGCTTCAGTGTGCTGCTCGTCGCGCGGAACCCCGACGGCCGGACCGTCTACGGCAGCTCCGGCGGCCTGAACGGCTTCGTGCTGGGGGACGTGCCGCTCTCGCTGCGCACGGCGGTGAACAGGACGCAGAAGGTCGAGGGGGCCACCACGCACCCGTACCACCTGTACTGGCAGCGGATCGTCGACCACGACACGCCCTACCTGGTGGCGGGGACGCGGGTCATCGGGGGCGGTCCGACCGGTTACATGCTCAAGTCGCTGGAGCCGGAGGCCAAGGACCTCAACTCGCTGGCCTGGTCGCTGGGGATCGCCACGGGGCTCGCGCTGATCGGCTCGGCGCTGCTCGCGCAGGCCGCGGCCACGACCGTGCTGAAGCCGGTGCAGCGGCTCGGGGCGGCCGCCCGGCGGCTCGGCGAGGGCAAACTGGACACCCGGCTGCGGGTGTCCGGCACCGATGAACTCGCCGATCTGTCGAGGACGTTCAACAACGCGGCCGAGGCGCTGGAGAAACGGGTCGCCGACATGGCGGCGCGCGACGAGGCGTCCCGGCGGTTCGTGGCGGACATGAGCCACGAGCTGCGCACGCCCCTCACCGCGATCACCGCCGTGACGGAGGTGCTGGAGGAGGAGCTGGAGGCCGAGACGGGGAGCATGGACCCGATGATCGAGCCCGCCGTCCGGCTGGTCGTCAGCGAGACACGGCGGCTGAACGACCTGGTCGAGAACCTGATGGAGGTCACCCGCTTCGACGCCGGCACCGCCCGGCTCGTCCTGGACGACGTCGACATCGCCGACCAGATCACCGCCTGCATCGACGCCCGCGCCTGGCTGGACGCGGTCGAGCTGGACGCCGAGCGCGGCATCCACGCCCGGCTGGACCCGCGCCGGCTGGACGTCATCCTGGCGAACCTCATCGGCAACGCGCTCAAGCACGGCGGCTCCCCGGTGCGGGTGTCGGTCCGCGTGGACCGCCGGGACCACGAGGAGGGCGACTGGCTCGTCATCGAGGTGCAGGACCACGGGCCCGGCATCCCCGAGGACGTCCTGCCGCACGTCTTCGACCGCTTCTACAAGGCCAGCGCCTCCCGGCCGCGCTCCGAGGGCAGCGGCCTGGGGCTGTCCATCGCCCTGGAGAACGCCCACATCCACGGCGGCGAGATCACCGCGGCCAACTCCGCGGACTCGGGCGCGGTGTTCACCCTGCGCCTGCCCCGCGACAGCGCCCCCTCGGACCCGCCCGCCGAGGACGAGCGGCAGCCCGGGGACGAGGCCGGCCGGGCCCGGGGCGAGGACTCGAAGGGGGACGCCTGATGACCTGCCGTTTCACGGGCCCGTCCCGTCTGCTCGCCCTGCCCGTGCTCGCGCTGGCGCTCGCCGGCTGCGGGATCCGGGCCACCGAGGTGCCGACGAACTACGGTCCCGCGCCCTCGCGGGTGCGGTGCTCCCTGGCCGAGCCGAACGTGTCGACGCAGGCCGCGCGGGGAGTGCCCGTCCAGGTGTTCCTGCTGTGCGGCTCGCAGCTGGTGACCGTGGACCGGAGCGTGCGGGTGCCGGACGGTGCCGCCGGCTCCGAGCGCCGCCTGCTGGTGGCCCAGGGTCTGCTGGACCAGCTCGCGCAGCCGCCGTCGCCGACCGAGAAGGAGGCCGGCTACGGCACGGACGTCCGCGGCGGCATCACCGTGGCCGGGCCCCGCGCCGGCGACCCGGAGGACACGCTGCGCCTGAGCACGGCGCCGGAGAGCCTCACCTCGTACGCCCTGGCCCAGGTCGTCTGCACGTTCTCCGACTCGGCCGCGGCCGAGGGCGACGGCTCCGTGGTCCTCGGCGGGCCAGGCGCCGGGCCCTCGCGCCGCTACGAGTGCACCGACGAGGTGCGGGCCCGCCCGGGCAGCGCGGAGCCGCCGTCGAAGGACGTGGCGGCGGAGTAGCCCGCTGCGGCGGGGCTGTGGCGCATGCCTCACGGGCGGATCGGGGGGCCCTCCGGAACCGTTCCGGCCGGAGGCCGCGTCTAGGGGGGCGTGCAGCGTCAAGGCTCCATCGGCGGCAGCGCCGCGTTCCGCGTCCGTGTGGCAGGGGGTGTCCTCCTCGTCGCACACCTGGCGTTCGTCGCCTGGTTCACGCTGCGGCCGCTGGACGTGCCCTGGGTGATGCCCGCCAATCTGCGGCCGCTGGCCGGGGTCAGAGCCGACCTCGCGCTGGGCTGGCCCGAGGCGGCCCGCCACATCAGCGGAAAACTCGCCCTGCTGGCCCCCCTGGGCGTGCTGCTGCCGATGGCCGGCGGGCGGCTTGCCGTCTCACCCCTCGGGTCCCTGCTGCGCACCGTCGCGGCAGGGACCCTGCTGTCGCTGGGCATCGAGCTGCTGCAGACCGGCGTGCCCGGCCAGGTCGTCGACGTCGACTCGCTGTTCCTGAACACCGCGGGCGTGGCCCTGGCGCACCTCGCGCTGGTCCCGGCGGGCCGCTCCCGGCTGCGCCGCCGCGCCCTGGCCGGCCCGTCCCTGACGCCCCTGACCCCGGACGGGCCGGCTCAGGGTCGGACCCCGACGATTCCCAGGGTCGGGATCGCCCCGTGGAGCGACGCTTTGCCCCCTTCGTCTCCGTAGCGTGGAGCGCAGACGGGGTACTCGCAGGAGACACCCCGCACACCGACGCTGAAGGAGCCGCACATGTCCCGCCTCGCCCGCCCCACCCACGGCCGCATGATCGGCGGAGTGTGCGCCGCGCTGGCACGGCGCTTCGGCACCTCCGCGTCCACGATGCGGGTGATCTTCCTGGTGTCGTGCCTGCTGCCCGGCCCGCAGTTCCTGCTCTACATCGCCCTGTGGATCCTCCTGCCCTCGGAGGACCGGACGGGAGGCAAGGCCCGGACCGCCTGGTGACGCGGTCCGTCCAGAGCGAACGCCGATGGGGCGCACCCTGTGTCCGGGGGTGCGCCCCATCCGTTTCGCGTCCGCCTCGGTGGGAGGGTCAGCCGACCGGCAGGCCGTTCACCGGCAGGCCGTGCGTGGGCAGGCCCTGCAGCGGGAGCCCGCCGAGCAGTTGGGCGGCCGGGCCGGTCGGGCCCTCGGCGAGCAACTGCTCGGCGACCGGCTGCGCCGTGGTGAGGCCGGCGCCGGCGGCCGTCTGCCCCTGAGCCAGCGCCTCGCCCGAGCCCGGCAGCGCCGGGGAGAGCTGCTCCGCCGGGAGGGCGGCGGTGACGGTCTCCAGCGTCCGGGCGGTGTCCGGGAGGGCCGGGGCGGCGTCGGCGGCGCCCGTACCGGCGGCGGCGAAGGCGGCACCGAGAGCGGCGACACCGAGGGACTTGGCAGCGGACTGCTTCATGAATTACTTCCTCGAATGGGATGGCGGGGGGTGAGCGGTCGAGCGACCGTAAACACGCGGCGCCACCAGCCGCAAACATCGAAATGCGGACGGATGGTGAACACCGTCCGCATTCCCTGTGTGCCGCATCCCGCCGGTCAGCCGTCCGAGTCGGCAGAACCGCTGGTCGAGGCGGTCTGACGGAACAGCCATTCGGATTTCAGCTCGGCATATCCGGGCTTGATCACGTCATTGATCATGGCCAGTCGTTCATCGAAAGGAATGAACGCTGATTTCATCGCATTGACGGAGAACCACTGCATGTCGTCGAGCGTGTAACCGAACGCCTCGACAAGGTGCTCGAATTCCAGGCTCACGCTGGTGTGGGACATGAGCCGGTTGTCGGTGTTGACGGTGGCCCGGAAGTGGAGCCGGCGCAGCAGCCCGATGGGGTGTTCGGCGTAGGAGGACGCGGCTCCCGTCTGGAGGTTCGAGCTGGGGCACAGCTCCAGCGGGATGCGCTTGTCCCGGACGTACGAGGCGAGCCGGCCGAGTTCGACGCGGCCGTCCTCGTGGACCTGGATGTCGTCGATGATCCGCACCCCGTGCCCGAGCCGGTCGGCGCCGCACCACTGCAGCGCCTGCCAGATGGACGGCAGCCCGAAGGCCTCTCCGGCGTGGATGGTGAAGTGGTTGTTCTCGCGCTTGAGGTACTCGAAGGCGTCCAGGTGCCGGGTGGGCGGGTAGCCGGCCTCGGCGCCGGCGATGTCGAAGCCGACGACGCCCAGGTCCCGGTAGCGGTTGGCGAGTTCGGCGATCTCCAGGGCCCGGGCGGCGTGCCGCATGGCGGTGAGCAGGGCGCCGACGCGGATGCGCCGGCCGTCCGCCCGGGCGCGCCGCTCGCCTTCCCGGAAGCCCTCGTTCACGGCCTCGACGACCTCCTCGAGGCTGAGCCCCCCCTCCAGGTGCTGCTCGGGGGCGTAGCGGACCTCGGCGTAGACGACGCCGTCCGCGGCGAGGTCCTCGGCGCACTCGGCGGCGACCCGGACCAGGGCGTCACGGGTCTGCATGACGCCGACGGTGTGGGAGAAGGTCTCCAGGTACCTCTCCAGGGAACCGGAGTCGGCGGCCTCGCGGAACCAGACGCCGAGCTTCTCCGGATCGGTCTCGGGGAGCTGGGAGTAGCCGCTGTCGCGGGCGAGTTCGACGACCGTGGCGGGGCGCAGGCCGCCGTCGAGATGGTCGTGCAGCAGAACCTTGGGCGCCCGGCGGATCTGGTCCGGTGTCGGGGTGTTCGCGATGGTCTGGCTCGTCATTTCCGCACTCTAACTCCTACGCGCGTAGACGGCGCCTTCCCGGTCGCCGACGTCTCCGTCGATACGTAACGGTGACCCCGCAGAAGGGTCGCGTACACCGACCCTTCTGACACTGTTCTGCCATGGCACACCAAGCGACGCCGGCTCGTGCGGCCCGGCTGGGCAGGGCACTCGGTCCGGAGCCGACGGCGGTGAGCGGCGTGGTGCTGCTGCTCCCCGGCGGCGACGAGGTATCCGGCCGCAGGCCGTCGCCCCTGCTGGCGACCGCCTCCGTGCGCGCCCTCGGGCGCCGGCTGGCCCGCGGGGGGCGCGCGGAGGGCCTCGCCGTGCACGTGGTGCACTACCGCTGCCGCGGGTGGAACGGCAGCGAGGCGAACCTCGCGCGGGACGCGACGTGGGCGGCGGACGAGGTCGTACGGCGGTACGGGGACGTCCCCGTCTGCCTCGCCGGCCCCGGGATGGGCGGGCGGGCCGCGCTGCGGGCCGCTGGGCACGACGCCGTCAACTCCGTCGTGGCGCTCGCCCCTTGGCTGCCGGAGGAGGACGTCGCGGCGCCGCCCGAACCGGTGAAGCAGCTGGCGGGACGGCAGGTGCTGATCGTGCACGGCACGCACGACGGGCGGACGGACCCGGAGCTGTCGTTCCGGCTCGCGGCGCGGGCGAAGAAGGCGAATCGGGACGTGTGCCGCTTCGAAGTGCACGCGGACGGGCACGGGTTGCACCAGTACCGGGACGAAGTGCTGGCGCTGGCCGAGGACTTCGTGATGGGGGTGCTGTTCGGGCGGCCCGTGTCGCGGCCCGTGCGGGATGCGCTGGCCGCGCCGCCGCCGCTGGGGTTGCGGATGCCGTTGGCGGCGGGGTTCAGTCCTTCGCGGCGGTAGCGCCGACGGGGTGTCCGCACGTCGGCTTGTGCGGGGCGTCCGTGGCTCGTCGCGCCGTTCCCAGCGCCCCCGGTCAGGGCAGCAGACTGCCCCTCCTGGAGAGCAGGAACTTCTTGAAGGCCGCCACCGGCGGTGTGTCCGGGCGGCCCTGCAGCCAGGCCACGCCGATCTCGCGGGCCGCGCGGGGGGCGGTCACCGTCAGCTCGACGACCCCCGGGCGGGGGACGGCCGGCGGGGGCAGGAGAGCCACTCCGAGGCCCGCCGCGACCAGCCCGCGCAGGGTCTCCGCCTCCTCCCCCTCGAAGGCGATGCGCGGCCTGAAGCCGGCCTCCGCGCACAGGTCGTCGGTGATGCGGCGCAGGCCGTAGCCCGGCTCCAGGGTGACGAAGGTTTCGTCGGCGGCCTCGGCCAAGCGGATGCGGCGGCGGCCCGCGAGGGCGTGGTCGGCCGGGACGACCAGGCGCAGCTTCTGTTCGTCGAGGCGGCGGGCGACCAGGTCGGGCGCGTCGGGCACCGGTGACGTCAGGCAGAGGTCGAGTTCACCGGCGCGCAGGCGCTCCAGCATGGCCTCGCCGTAGTTCTGGACCAGGCTGAAGCGGACCCGGGGGTGGTCGGCGCGGAAGGCGTGCAGCAGGCCGGGTACGGTCTCGGCGCCCATGGTGTGCAGGAAGCCGAAGGCGACCTTCCCGGTGGTGGGGTCGGCGTCGGCCCGCACCTCCTCCGCGGCGCGCTCGACCTCGGCCAGGGCCCGTTCCACGGAGGCGAGGAAGGTGCGGCCGGCCGGGGTGAGGGAGACCGTGCGGCCGTGGCGGGCGAAGAGGTCGACGCCCAGGTCCTGCTCCAGGCGGGCCATCGACCGGGAGAGGGTGGACTGCGGGACGTTCATCTCCTGGGCGGCGCGGGTGACGTGCTCGGTGCGGGCCACACCGGCGAAGTACGCCAGGCGGGGCGCGAGCACCCGCGCCATCTCCGTCCTGTCTTCTGTGTCACTGCTCGGTGACAGGCGGGGCCGTGAGCTCGGTTGATGCGCCATGGGAACGATTATGGCCGTTCCGTGCATTGGACGGAACAGTGGGAGCGTCCGTACGTTCGAGGCATGTCTCCCGCCAGTACCGGGGCGTCCACCGCCGTGGGCGCCGATGCCTCCGTCCCCGCTTCCGACTCCCGTGTGTCCCCGGGCGGGCCCGGCTACCGCCGGATGAGTCTCGCCCTCTTCCTCGCCGGTGTAGCGACGTTCGCGCTGCTGTACTCCACCCAGGCTCTGCTCCCGCTGATCTCCGGGGAGTTCGCCGTGGCGGCGGGCGACGCGAGCTGGACGGTGGCCGCCGCGACGGGTGGTCTCGCGCTCTTCGTGCTGCCGATGAGCGCGCTGTCGGAGCGCTTCGGGCGGCGTCCGGTCATGACCGCCTCGCTGGGCGTGGCGGTGACCCTCGGGCTGCTGACGCCCTTCGCGCCCTCGCTGGGCGCGCTGGTCGCGCTGCGGGCCCTGCAGGGCGCGGCGCTGGCCGGTCTGCCCGCGTCGGCGACCGCGTACCTCGCGGAGGAGGTCAGCCCCAGGGCGCTCGTCACCGCGATCGGGCTGTTCGTCGCGGGCAACAGCGTGGGCGGGATGAGCGGCCGTGTCATCACGGGCTGGGTCGCGCAGGAGTGGGGCTGGCGGGTCGCCGTCGGGGTCATCGGCGTGATCGCGGTGGCCTGTGCGGTGGCCTTCCGGCTGCTGCTGCCCGCCCCGAAGCACTTCACGGCCGGCTCGCTGCGGCCCCGGGTCCTGGCCCGGACGGTCCGCGACCACCTGTCGAATCCGCTGCTGTGCCGGCTGTACGCGATCGGCGCGCTGTTCATGACGGTGTTCGGCGGGGTGTACACGGTCATCGGCTACCGGCTGACCGAGGCCCCGTTCTCCCTGCCCCAGGGCATCATCGGCTCGATCTTCCTGGTGTACCTCGTGGGCACGGTGTCGGCCTCGGCGGCCGGACGCCTGGTGGGCCGGCTGGGCCGCCGGGGCGCGCTGTACGCGGGCGGCGCGACGACCGCGGCGGGCCTGCTGCTGTCCCTGGCCGGGTCGCTCCCCGTGGTCCTGCTGGGCCTGGTCCTCATCACGGCGGGCTTCTTCGCGGGCCACGCGGTGGCGTCCTCGGCGGTCAGCAAGACGGCCGCCCACGGCCGCGCCCAGGCCTCCGCGCTGTACCAGTCGGCGTACTACATCGGCTCCAGCGCGGGCAGCACGCTCGGCGCGGTCGCCTTCCACACGAGCGGCTGGGGCGGCACGGTCGGCGTCGGGCTGCTGGCGGTCCTGGGCGTCGTGACGATCACGGTGTTCGGGACCAGGGCGGCCCGGGTCCGGCGGCGGCCGGCCGCGGCGGTCTGAGCCCGGGCCGCCGTCTTCCTCCCGCCCGGCCGACCACCCGCTGTGACCTGCGGTTCCGTCCGCTCCGGGGGCCGTTGTCAGTGGGCTGCGGTAGCTTCCGAAGTGCTGGGGCGCGACGGCGCGTGAACAGGACGTCCACACGGGTGGGTAAAGATGGCGAACGGCACGGCGACACCGACGGACCTGGACACCGGGCTGGAGGCATACCGCACGGAGCTGACGGGTTACTGCTACCGGATGCTGGGCTCCTCCTTCGAGGCCGAGGACGCGGTGCAGGACACGATGCTGCGCGCCTGGCGCAGCCACGACAAGTTCGAGGGCCGCTCCAGCCTCCGCTCCTGGCTCTACCGCATCGCGACGAACGTGTGCCTGGACATGCTGACGGCGGGCAACAAACGCGCCAGGCCCATGGACCTGACCGAGTCCACCCCGCTCGCCCAGGCAGCCCTCTCCCCCCGCCCCGACAACACCTGGCTGGAGCCCATGCCCGACGGGCGCGTGCTGCCCACGACCGACGACCCGGCGGAGGCGGCGGTCGCCAAGGAGTCCGTGCGGCTCGCGTTCATGGCCGCCCTGCAGAACCTGCCGGCCAAGCAGCGGGCCGTGCTGATCCTCCGGGAGGTCCTGGCCTGGAAGGCCAGCGAGGTCGCCGAGCTGCTGGACACCTCGGTGGCCTCCGTGAACAGCGCCCTTCAGCGGGCCCGCGCCACCCTGGCAGAGCGGCGGCAGCCGGGCGCCGACGCGGCCGTCTCCGACCCGCTGGACGAGGACCAGCAAAAGCTCCTGGACCGCTACATGGCGGCCTTCGAGGGCTACGACATGACGGCGCTGACGGCCCTGCTGCACGAGGACGCCATCATGACGATGCCGCCGTTCGACCTGTGGCTCACCGGCGCCGACGACATCACCGGCTTCATGACCACCCTCGGCGCGCCCTGCGCGGGTTCCCGGCTGGCGCCGGTCCAGGTCAACGGCATGCCCGGCTTCGCCCAGTACAAGCCGGACCCGGAGAGCGGCGGTTTCACGCCGTGGGCGGTCCAGGTGCTGGAGATCTCAGAGGGCCGGATCACCGGGTTCCACTGCTTCCTCGACACCGAGCGCTGGTTCCCGCTCTTCGATCTGCCCCTCCATCTCGAAGGGGAGACCGACCAGGTCGAGGAGGGCGCGTAGGGCCGGGTCGGGGTCGCGCAGCCGGATCCGGCCCCCGGCCCTGCGGGCGGCCAGCTGGAGCCGCGCCAGCAGTTCCACGGCGGCGAGGCCCGGCGGTCCCAGGCCTCCGACGTCGCACACCACGACCCGGGCACCGCCATGCTGCAGCAGTGCCCGTACGTCGTCGCTCAGCCCTCTCACCTCGTCCCGGGTGACGGGGCCGGGCAGTACGAGCACGGGCGGTGTCATGGCGTTCACGAGCGGTAGACCGGCCGGTCCTCCGTAACTCATCGGGGCGGTGGGCCCGTCCGGCGCCGTGAGGATCACATTGACCCTGGTGCGGCTCAGCCCGGAAGCTTGGCTGCATGCCCCATGCATCTGCCGGTCCCGTGTCGTGTGCCCGTCTCCTCGCCGGCCGGGGGTGCCGTGCAGAGGATGTCGTTCCGCCGATCCGGCGTGGCCGGCGGCTGTGGCGCTGCGGAACCGGGGGGTGTGCACCGGCGGGCCCGTCGGTGTACGCCGCCCCGTGCGCGTGCGGTGGGCCGGAGGGCGAGCCCTCGCTCAGGCGATGCGCTCCAGGACCACCGGCGACGGCGTGAGGTCCGCGCCCGGGGCCGCGACGTCGTACGAGCCCTCGACCGCCTCCAGCGCGTACGCGAAGCGCTCGGGGGTGTCGGTGTGGAGGGTCAGCAGGGGCTGGCCCTCGGTGACCGTGTCGCCCGGCTTGGCGTGGAGTTCGACGCCCGCGCCGGCCTGCACCGGGTCCTCCTTGCGGGCCCGGCCCGCGCCGAGGCGCCAGGCGGCCACGCCGATGTCGTAGGCGTCGACGCGGGTGAGGACGCCGGAGGACGGGGCCTTGATCACGTGCTGCTCCCGGGCCACGGGCAGCTCCGCGTCCGGATCGCCGCCCTGGGCGGCGATCATGCGGCGCCAGACGTCCATGGCGGAGCCGTCGGCCAGGGCCTTCGCCGGGTCGGCGTCCCGTACGCCCGCCGCGTCGAGCATCTCCCGGGCCAGGGCGATCGTCAGCTCGACCACGTCCGCGGGGCCGCCGCCGGCCAGTACCTCGACCGACTCCCGGACCTCCAGGGCGTTGCCGGCGGTGAGGCCGAGCGGGGTGGACATGTCCGTGAGCAGCGCGACCGTCCTCACCCCGTGGTCGGTGCCCAGGCCGACCATCGTGGAGGCCAGTTCGCGGGCGTCCTCGAGGGTCTTCATGAAGGCGCCGGTGCCGACCTTGACGTCCAGGACCAGCGAGCCCGTGCCCTCGGCGATCTTCTTCGACATGATCGAGGACGCGATCAGCGGGATCGCCTCGACCGTGCCGGTGACGTCGCGGAGCGCGTAGAGCTTCCTGTCGGCGGGGGCCAGCCCGTCACCGGCCGCGCAGATCACCGCGCCGGCGCCGTCCAGGACGTTCAGCATCTCGTCGTTGGAGAGCAGCGCGCGCCAGCCGGGGATGGACTCCAGCTTGTCCAGCGTGCCGCCGGTGTGGCCGAGGCCGCGGCCCGACAGCTGCGGGACGGCCGCACCGCAGGCGGCGACCAGCGGCGCCAGCGGGAGGGTGATCTTGTCGCCGACGCCGCCCGTGGAGTGCTTGTCGGCGGTCGGGCGGGACAGGGACGAGAAGTCCATGCGCTCGCCGGAGGCGATCATCGCGGCGGTCCAGCGGGCGATCTCGCGGCGGTTCATGCCGTTGAGGAGGATGGCCATCGCGAGGGCCGACATCTGCTCGTCGGCCACCTCCCCGCGGGTGTACGCGTCGATGACCCAGTCGATCTGCGCGTCGCTGAGTTCGCCGTGGTCCCGCTTGGTGCGGATGACGGAGATGGCGTCCATGGCCATGGCTTGGCTTCCTTCCGAGGGTTCCAGAAGCCGTACGGCCCCCCTGAGCAACTCAGCAGGGCCGCACGGGGTTACGTGCTGAGGTGGCCCGGCCCGAAGGCCTGCGGCAGCATCTCCGACAGCGGCAGGATCCCCGCCGGGGTGTCCATCAGGAGGTCCGGGCCGCCGAACTCGTACAGCAGCTGGCGGCAGCGGCCGCACGGCACGAGCGGCGCGCCGTCGCGGTCGACGCAGGTGAAGTGCGTCAGCCGGCCGCCCCCGGTGTTGTGCAGCTCCGACACCAGGCCGCACTCGGCGCACAGGCCCAGCCCGTAGGAGGCGTTCTCGACGTTGCAGCCGGAGACGATCCGGCCGTCGTCGACCAGGGCCGCCACGCCCACCGGGTAGCCGCTGTACGGGGCGTACGCCCGGGACATGGCGTCCCGGGCCACCGCGCGCAGCCGCTCCCAGTCGACCGCGGGACCGGCGTCGGTCACTTGCCCTGTCCCTTCCGGTACGGCAGACCGTCCGCCTTGGGCATCCGCAGCCGCTGCGCGGACAGGGCCAGGACCACCAGGGTGATGACGTACGGCGTGGCCGAGACGACCTGGTTGGGGACCTCGTCGGTGGTCGCGTACCAGGCGAACACCAGGGCGCCGACGACCGCGGTGATCACCGCGGGGACGTACTTCTTGCGGACCACCAGCCAGATCGCGCCGATGACCAGCAGCAGCGCGCCGAGCAGCAGCAGGGCGTGGACGTTGGTGGAGCCGCCGCGCAGGTTGAGGCTGTCGGTGTAGCCGAACAGGCCCGCGCCGAGGGCGAGTCCGCCCGGCATCCAGTTGCCGAAGATCATCGCGGCGAGGCCGATGTAGCCGCGTCCGCTGACCTGGCCCTCCAGGTAGAAGGGGTTGGCGACGATGGACAGGAACACGCCGCCGAGGCCGGCCAGACCGCCGGAGATGACGACGGCGATGTACTTGTACTTGTAGACGTTGACGCCGAGGGACTCTGCGGCGACCGGGTTCTCACCGCAGGAGCGCAGCCGCAGGCCGAACGCGGTGCGCCACAGGATCCACCAGGTGGCGGGGATCAGCGCGACGGCGATCAGGGTCAGCCAGGAGACGTTGGTGACCAGGCCGCCGAGCAGGCCGGCGATGTCCGAGATCAGGAACCAGCCCTTGGCGTTGAGGTCCCGCAGGGCGTCGGACAGGCCGGGCACCGTGAAGTGGCCGAGGGAGTCCACCGCCGGGGACTGCTTGGCGGAGCCGCCGGTGTGGCCCTCGAAGGCGAGGGGCGCGAGGTAGCGGGTGGCGCCCAGGGCGAGGATGTTGATGGCCACACCGGAGACGATGTGGTTGACGTTGAAGGTGACGGTGACGAAGGCGTGCAGCAGGCCGCCGATCGCGCCGCCCGCGATGCCCACCAGGACACCGGTCCACGGGCCCCACTGGAAGCCGGCCCAGGCGCCGAACCAGGTGCCGAGGATCATCATGCCCTCGAGACCGATGTTGACCACGCCCGCGCGCTCGGCCCACAGGCCGCCGAGGCCGGCCAGGCCGATCGGCACGGCGAGCTGCAACGCGGTGGACATCTGGCTGACGTTGGTGATGCCGTCGGCGCCGGTGATGATGCGGACGATCGAGGTGAGCGCCAGTCCGCCGGCGATGACGAGCAGCAGGACGGGCCACGACAGGCGGCGGCCGGTCGGTGCCGCGGGCTGCAGCGTGGGCTGGTTGACGTCGATCGCCGAGGTAGGAGCGGTCATCGGCCAGCCACCTCCTTCGTGTTCTGAGCGCCGAGGACGTGGCCCGCGGCGAGTTCTGCGCCGACGCGGCGCTGCTGGCGGCGCAGGCCCCATTCGCGGACGGCCTCGTAGGAGACGACGACGGAGAGGACGATCAGGCCCTGCATGATGACCGCGATCTCCTTGTCGTAGCCGTGGAAGTCCAGCTCGGGCGAGGCCTTGTCGAGCCAGGCCCACAGCAGGGCGGCGAAGGCGATGCCCACGGGGCTGTTGCGGCCGAGCAGGGCGATGCCGATACCGAGGAAGCCGATGCCGGTGGGGAAGTTGAGGCTGTAGGTGTGGGTGTCGCCGAGCAGGATCGGCAGGCCCGCGAGGCCCGCGATGCCGCCGGAGATCAGCATGGCGCTGAGCACCATGCGCTTGGGGTCGACCCCGCTGGCCGCGGCGGCCGTCTGCGAGGCGCCGGAGGCGCGCAGGTCGAAGCCGAAGCGGGTGCGGTTGAGGACCACCCAGTAGCCGATGCCGAGCAGCACGGCGAGCAGCACCAGGCCGTAGATCTCACCGGCCTCGCCCAGGGGGATGCCGGGAATCCAGCCGGACTCGTACATCTCGCCGGTGGTGTTGTTGTTGCCGACCTTCACACCGAAGACGTCCGGCAGCCACAGGTAGGCGATCACGGAGGTGGCGATCGCGTTGAGCATGATCGTGGCGACGACCTCGCTGACGCCGCGGGTGACCTTGAGGACACCGGCGATGCCGGCCCAGAAGGCGCCGGTGAGGACGGCGGTCAGGAGCAGCAGCGGGACCTGGATCGCGGCGGGTGTGTTCACGTGGGCGCCGACGATGGCGGCCATCATGGCACCGAGCTGGTACTGGCCGTCGACGCCGATGTTGAACAGGTTCATCCGGAAGCCGATGGCCACCGCGAGGGCCGCGATGTAGTACATCGAGGCCTGGTTGATGATCAGGACCTGGATGTCCGAGAAGCCGAGCTGTTCGAACATCAGGGCGAAGGGCTCGAACGGGCTCTTGCCCGACGCGATCAGCACGATCGCGCTCAGGACGAAGGCCACGGCGAGCGCGATGACCGGTCCGGCCACCGCGAGGAGCACGCGCTCCTTGTCGAACTTCTTCATCAGCGGGCCTCGTCTTCCGGAGACTCGGGGGCGTCGCCCTTCGAGCTCTCGGGCGTCTCGTCGTGCGCGAGGTGCCCGGTGGCGGCACCGGTCATGGCCGAGCCGAGCTCCTCGGGGGTGATGGTGGCCGGGTCGGCGTCGGCGACCAGCCTGCCGTTGTAGATCACGCGCAGCGTGTCGGAGAGGCCGATCAACTCGTCCAGGTCGGCGGAGATCAGCAGCACGGCCAGGCCCTCGCGGCGGGCCTCGCGGATGTGGTCCCAGATGGCGGCCTGGGCACCGACGTCCACACCGCGGGTCGGGTGGGCGGCGATGAGGAAGCGCGGGGTGTGGCTCATCTCGCGGCCGACGATCAGCTTCTGCTGGTTGCCGCCGGACAGGGAGGCCGCGGTGACGTCGATGCCGGGGGTGCGGACGTCGTACGTCTCGACGATGCGGCGGGTGTCCTCCCGGGCGGCCTTCGGGTCCAGCCAGACGCCCTTGGCGAGCGGCTTCTCGGTGACGTGGCCGAGGATGCGGTTCTCCCAGAGGGGCGCCTCGAGGAGGAGGCCGTGGCGGTGGCGGTCCTCGGGGATGTAACCGACGCCCTGCTCACGGCGCTTGCGGGTCGGCCAGGCGGTGATCTCCTCGTCGGCGAGCCGTATGGTGCCGGAGTCGGCGTGCCGCAGGCCGATGAGGGCGTCGACGAGCTCGGTCTGGCCGTTGCCCTCGACGCCGGCGATGCCGAGGACCTCGCCCGCGTGGATGGTGAAGCCGATGCCGTCGAGAAGGGCCTTGCCGCCGGGGGCCGCGAGGCGCAGCCCCTCGACGCTGATGACCGGGCGGTCGGTGACCGTGGACTCGGCCGTCTCGGGCGTGGGCAGCTGGCTGCCGACCATCATCTCGGCGAGCTGGCGCGGGGTGGTCTCGGCGGGGACAGCCGTGCCGACGGTGGTGCCGCGGCGGATGACGGTGATCTCGTCGGCGACGGAGAGCACTTCGCCGAGCTTGTGCGAGATGAAGATCACCGAGAGGCCCTCGGACTTCAGTTCGCGCAGGTTGGCGAAGAGGGCGTCGACCTCCTGCGGCACGAGCACGGCGGTCGGCTCGTCCAGGATCAGGGTGGTGGCGCCGCGGTAGAGGACCTTGAGGATCTCCACGCGCTGGCGGGCGGCGACGCCGAGCTCCTCGACCAGCAGGTCGGGCTCGACGCCGAGGCCGTAGCGCTCGGAGAGGTCCCTGATCGTGCGACGGGCCTTGGCGCCGATGCCGTGGAGCTTCTCGCTGCCGAGGACCACGTTCTCCAGGACCGTGAGGTTGTCGGCGAGCATGAAGTGCTGGTGGACCATGCCGATGCCGCGGGCGATGGCGTCGGCCGGCGACGAGAAGCCGACCTGCTGCCCGTCGACGGCGATGGTGCCCTCGTCCGGCTTCTGCATGCCGTAGAGGATCTTCATCAGGGTCGACTTGCCGGCGCCGTTCTCGCCGACGAGGGCGTGGACGGTGCCCTTGCGGACGCTGAGGTGGATGTCGTGGTTGGCCACGACACCGGGGAAACGCTTGGTGATCCCGGCGAGCTCGACGGCGGTCACCGATTCGTTGACCGCCGCTCCGGCCGGAGGGCTGCTGGACGCGTTGATGGCGCACTCTCCTGGGGACGGGGGTCGTCTACGCGCGTAGCGCCCCTACGGCATGCGAAGGGGCCGGCGCACCGCGGCAAGCGGGGTACGGGGAGCAGCCTCCCCGTACCCCGCCGAGCGAACGCAACCCCGGGGTCACCGCCTCGTGGCGAGGCGGTCGGTCGTCAGCTGCTCTTGACCTTGATCTCGCCGCTGATGATCTTCTCCTTGGCCGTCTTGATGGCTTCCTGGAGCTCGGCGTCGTCCGCGAACTTCGGGTTGGAGTTCGACAGGCTCACCTCGCCGGTCTTCAGATCGCCACGAACGATACCGGTCTCGGGTTTGCCGTCCTCCACCGACTTCGCCAGGTTGTACACGGCCTTGGCGACGTCCTTCATCGCCGAGGTCAGGATCGAGTCCTTGTACTTGGCGAGGGCTTCCTGCGTGTACTGGTCGGAGTCGACGCCGATCGCCCAGACCTTGTTGGCGGCGGCGGCCTCGATGACGCCCTGGCCGGAGAGGCCGGCGGCCGCGTAGACCACGTCCGCCTTCTTCTCGATCTGGCCCTCGGCGGCCGTCCTGCCCTTGTCGGGGCTGGAGAAGCCGCCCTCCTCGGCCGTCTGCGTCAGGTACTGCGACAGCACCTTGACCTTCGGGTCGGTGTCCTCGACACCCTGCGCGAAACCGGCCTGGAACTTGTGGATCAGCGGGATGTCCACGCCGCCCACGAAGCCGACGACCTTCGACTCGGTGCTCTTGGCGGCGGCGACGCCGGCCAGGTAGGAGGCCTGCTCCTCGTTGAAGACGAGGTCGGCGACGTTCTTCTTGTCGATCGTGGCGTCGTCGACGATGCCGAAGGTGGTGTCCGGGAACTTCTCCGCGGCGCCCTTGACGGCTGCGGCGTACGCGTAGCCCACGCCGATGACCGGGTTGTAGCCCTGCTTGGCCAGCGAGACCAGGCGCTGCTCCTTGTCGGCGTCCGTCTCGCCCTCGGTGGGCTCCTGGTCGGCCGTCTGGTACCCGAACTCCTTCTTCGCCTGCTCCAGGCCCGCGTAGGCCGCGTCGTTGAAGGACTGGTCGCCCTTGCCGCCGACGTCGTAGGCGATGGCGAGCCCCTTGTCGCCCTTGGAGTCCGACCCGGCGGAGGTCGAGGTGCCGCCGCAGGCGGAGAGAGCGAGGGCCAGGGAGGCGGTCGCTGCGCCTGCGACCGTGATCCGGGAAATCCGGCGCATGTGTGGGTGCTCCTAGTCGTACTAGCGCCGGACGGTACAGCTCGGGACGGCTTCACAGCTTCGGCGCTGGCTTCCGCCGCAGATTAACGCGCGTAGACCTGCCTGAAAACCCCTTCTGTCCACCTTGTTATCCGCCCGTGGCCAAGCCCTCACCGTCCCTCGCCGGGGCGTCGCCGACCGCGAACGGGGCGTGGCGCTGGGTGACCCACGGACGGACGCGGCACCGGGAACGCGCGGCGGGGGGGGGGCCGGGGGGGGGGCGCCCCCGGCGCCGCCCGCGCGCCAGGCCGCCGCAGGGGGGGGTGGAAGGGTTGGGGGGGGGGGGGGGGTCCCCCCCGGCGGGCCGGGCCCCGGGCCCCGGGGGGGGGGGGGCCCCGGGGGGGCCCCCCCCGCTTCCGTCACCGTACGACCGGCGCTGCTACTGCGTGTTGACCTTGATGGAGCCGTCGTCGATGCCCTGCTTGGCCTTGTCCACGGCCTCCTTGAGACCCGCGACCTTGGCGAACTCGGGGTTCGACTCGGACAGGCCGACGCCGTTGACCTTCAGGTCGAAGGTCTGGGTGCCGGTGAGCGGCTTGTCGTCGTGGACCGACGTGGCCAGTGCGTAGACCGCGCCGCCGACGTCCTTGAGCGCCGAGGTCAGGATGTAGTTCTTGTACGGCGCGAGGGCGGCCTGCTTGTACTGGTCGGAGTCGACGCCGATCGCCCAGACCTTGGCCTTGGCTGCGGCCTCGATGACGCCCTGGCCGGAGAGGCCGGCGGCCGCGTAGACCACGTCCGCCTTCTTCTCGATCTGGCCCTCGGCGGCGGCCTTGCCCTTGTCGGGGCTGGAGAAGCCGCCCTCCTCGGCCGTCTGCGTCAGGTACTGCGACAGGACCTTCACCTTGGGGTTGGTGTCCGTGACGCCCTGTTTGTAGCCGGCCTCGAACTTGCGGATCAGCGGGATGTCCACGCCGCCCACGAAGCCGACGACGTCGGACTTGGTGGCCTTGGCGGCGGCGACACCGGCGAGGTACGAGGCCTGCTCCTCGGCGAAGACCAGGGAGGCGACGTTCTTGCCCTCGACCACGGAGTCCACGATGCCGAAGGTGGTGTCCGGGTACTTCGAGGCCACGGCCTTCATGGCCGGGCCGTAGGCGAACCCGACGCCGATGACCGGGTTGTAGCCCTGCTTGGCCAGCGACGCGAGCCGCTGCTCCTTGTCGGCGTCCGTCTCGCCCTCGGTGGGCTCGATGTCGGCCGTCTTGTAGCCGTACTCGTCCTTGGCCTTGGTCAGACCGGCGTAGGCGGCGTCGTTGAAGGACTGGTCACCCTTGCCGCCGACGTCGTAGGCGATGGCGACGCCCTTGTCGCTGCCGCCGCCGTCGCCACTGTCACTGCTGGTACCGCCACAGGCCGTGGCGACGAGGCCCAGCGACGCGACCCCCACCGCGACGCGGGTCAGTTTGGAAATCCGACGCATCTGAAGTTCCCCATTCTCCGAAGCTCCGCAGCGGGTGCTCAGTTCGGCGCACCTTAACGCGCGTAGACACTCCTGGGAACGGGTCGCCGCAGGGCCGTTATCCATTCGTGCCGATGGCCGGTTACACCGTTGTGAACCGCGGGCTCGAACGGGGTCGAATGGTGCACTCGGAAACGCGGCGCGTGCGTGCTCATCACGCGGACCAGACTCTCCCGGGGGTGGACGGGGCGCAACCGGGCGGAACGGACGGGGTGCGGGGTTGGAGCCTCGTGGGGGGTGGAGCGTCGCCGGGGGCGTGAGGAGGGTCGCCGGGGCGCTCGAACCCGTGACAGGCCCCACGCCCCCGACCCGGTCACCCACACACCCCGGCCGGCGCGGCACGGCCCGGCGGGGTGAGGACGTACAAACCCCCGACCGGCACGGCCCGGCCCGGTGGGGACGTACAAACCCCCGACCGGCACGGCCCGGCCCGGTGGGGACGTACAAACCCCCGACCGGCACGGCCCGGCCCGGTGGGGACGTACAAACCCCCGACCGGCACGGCCCGGTGGGGACGTACAAACCCCCGACCGGCACGGCCCGGCCCGGTGGGGACGTACAAACCCCCGACCGGCACGGCCCGGCGGGGTGGGGACGTACAAACCCCCGACCGGCACGGCCCGGTGGGGACGTACAAAGGCCGACCGGCGCGGCACGGCGGGGTGGGAGTCGGGCCGTCGGGGCCGCGCCGCGCCCGGTGGTCTCTCCGGGGAGGTCCGGGGAGCGGTCAGCGGAGGCCGTCGACCAGGGCCGCCGCCGTGAAGAGCTCCACGCCGACCGTGATCGCCGACTCGTCGACGTCGAAGTCGCCCTGATGGAGGTCGCGGACGTGGCGCTCGCCGGGGGTGCGGACGCCCAGCCGGGCCATCGCGCCGGGGACGTGCTCCAGGTACCAGGAGAAGTCCTCGCCGCCGAGGCTCTGCTCCGTGCCGACGACGGAGTCGACCCCGCGGCGGGCGGTCATGGCTTCTCGGAGCAGCTCGGTCACGCCGGGCTCGTTGACGACGGGTGGGACGCCGCGCACGTAGTTGATCTCCGACTTGGCGCGGTACAGGTTCGCGATCTCGTCGATCGCCGCGACCACGACGTCGGGCGCCTGCCGCCAGGCCTCGATGTCCAGGCAGCGCACCGTGCCGGACAGCTCGGCGTGCTGCGGGATGACGTTCGGCGCGTGGCCCGACTCGATGCGGCCCCAGGTGATGGCGAGCCCGCTGCGGCTGTCGAAGCGGCGGCCGACCAGGGCGGGGACGTCGGTGACGACCCGGGCTGCGGCGGTGACCAGGTCGGTCGTGAGGTGCGGGCGGGCGGTGTGGCCGCCCGGGCCGTCGAGGCCGATCTCCAGCCGGTCGCACGCGGAGGTGATGGGACCCTCCCGGAGTCCGATCCTGCCGGCGTCCACCCGGGGGTCGCAGTGCACGGCGATGATCGCGCCGACCCCTTCCAGCACCCCGCCCTTGATGGCGTCGGCGGCGCCGCCGGGCAGGACCTCCTCGGCGGGCTGGAAGACCAGCCGGACGGGGCGCGGCAGCAAACCCCGCTGGTGCAGGTCGGCGAGGACGAGACCGGCGCCGAGGACGACGGTGGTGTGCACGTCGTGGCCGCAGGCGTGCGCGCGGTCGGGCACGGTCGAGCGGTACGGGCAGTCGGCCTTGGTGTCCGGGATGGGCAGGCCGTCGATGTCGGCCCGCAGGGCGAGCATGCTGGGACCGCCGTCCCACTGCGCGCCGGATACGCCGATGTCACAGACGAGTCCGGTCCCGGTGGGGAGGACGCGCGGCTTGAGCCCGGCCCTCTCCAGCCGTTCCTTGATCGCGGCGGTCGTGCGGAACTCCTGGTTGCCGAGCTCCGGGTGCATGTGCAGGTCGCGGCGGAACGCGATGAGCTCGGCGCGCAGAGCGTCGGGCAGCGCGCCGGGGAGCACCGCTCCCGCGGGAAGATCGACCTCGGACTCCGGTGACATCAGTGGCTTCACCCTTTGAAGGGTAGGGCGACTCGGGGGTCACCTGACCCTGGATCAACAAAACTTCAGCCCGTTAGGGGGAGAAAACGTGGCCGCCGGACGCATGACTGTCAATCGAGGTGGGTAAACTGGCCCGCCTTTTGGGTCGAGTCGGTCATCCCACCCGACGGAGTGTGACGTCGAGCACATCCGGGTCACAGCTCCGGTATCCCTCCATACTCCTTCACGGATACCACGCTGTGCGCGGCGAACACCGGCGCGTTCGCCCGCATGACGAGCGGCACCGACAGGGTGCGCCCCGTGCGCGCCGACAGCCCTGGGTTCCTGCAGTCCACACGGGCCTCGTACGACGCCATCGCGGAGGCGTACAGCGCCGAGCATCCCGACAGCCTGGCCGGGAGACCGCTGGAGGAGGCCCTGCTCACGGCCTTCGTGCGGCCGGCCGGGACGGCCGGGGCGGAGTCAGGGCCTCCGGTCCCCGACCTCGGCAGCGGCCCCGGATACGTGACGGCCCGGCTGCACGCCCTGGGGCTTCCGGTCTTCGGTATCGACGTCTCGCCCCGCATGGTGGCCCTGGCCCGCCGGGCGCACCCGGGGCTGCGGTTCCACGTCGGCTCGATGACGTCCCTGGACCTGCTGGACGAGTCCCTCGGCGGCGTCGTCGCGCTCTACTCGGTCATCCATGTGCCGGACGACCACCTGCCGTCGGTCTGCACCGAGTTCCACCGCGTCCTCGTGCCGGGCGCACCGGTCCTGCTCGGCTTCCAGTCCGGTGACGAGAACGGCCGTACGCGCCTGTCCGAGCGCTACGGCCGGGAGATCTCCCTGGACTACCACTGGCGCACCCCGGACACGGTCGCGGCCCGGCTCACGGCCGCGGGCCTGGAGCTGTACGCGAGGGTGCTGCGCGAGCCGGAGGAGGGGGAGAAGAGGCCCCGGGCGTTCCTGCTGGCGCGGAAGCCGACGGGGGACCGGGGCCGGGCCCCCGTCGGCACCTGAGGAACACACCGGGCCTCGACCGGGGTCGGACCCGCTTTCACGCCCCCGAGAGGGTCCCGTCCATCAGCCGGCGGCCACGTTCGGGACGGTGCCGGTCAGGCCCACGGCGCCGGTGAGTCCAACGGTGCCGGTCAGTCCAACGGTGCCGGGCGGCGCCGCGAGCGTCGCCTTCGCCGGCGTACCCGACCCCGCCTCCCCGGACGAACCCGCCGGACCGGCCGAACCCTCGACGCCGGGCGACGTCGCGGAAGTGGCCTCCCGCGCCCCGGGCACCCCCGTACCGGGCGGCACCGGAAGCATCGCCTTCGCCGCCGTACCCGACCCCGCCTCCCCGGACGAACCCGCCGGACCGGCCGAACCCTCGACGCCGGGCGCCGTCGCGGAAGTGGCCTCCCGCGCCCCGGGCACCCCCGTACCGGACGCCTCGCCCACCCCCCGCACCCGGTCCACGTCGCGGGCCGCGCCCGTCACGCCCGACAGGAAGCCCTGCGCGCGGGGGGAGGCCGTCCGGGTCAGCCAGGTCGGGTCGATGTCGCAGACCGCCACGCGTACCTCCGTGCCGGACAGGGCGAGGGGGAGGGTGTGGACGACCGTGGACGGGAAGCTGAGGATCGTGCGGCCGATGGGGCCGCGGCGGGCGATCAGTTCGAGGGGGAGTTCGGGGCGGACGATCTCCAGGCCCGTCTCGGCCGCGAGGCGGCGGAGCTTGTCCGTGTTCTCGCGGCGGTGGGCGAAGTAGCGCGTGGCGCCGTGGGTCCCGGCCAGGGCGCGGACGGCCTCCAGGTAGCGGTCCTCGTCCACCACGCCGGTCTCCACCAGGGAGGTGCCCACCAGGTCCGCCCCCTTGGTGATGCGGGGCGGGCCGAAGCGGGCCCGGGTCCAGGCGAAGTCGTGGGCGGTGACGGTGACGCCGGCCGGGGTCTCCGCCATCGGCATGGAGGAGAAGATCTCGACGCGGCGGCTGCCGCCGGGGGTCAGACGGCGGCGGGCCGAGGAGGACACCGGCGCGAAGAGCAGGTCCCGCGGGCCCGGTCGGCCGCCCTTGCGGTGCCAGCGGACCAGGCGTTCCCCCCGGGCCAGCTGCCCGACGAACTCCATCGTCGCGGTGCCGTCGTCGACGACGACCAGGTCACGGGCACGGGTGATCGTCAGGAGCAGCTGGACGTAGCGGGAGAACGGGTCGCCCAGGACCACGCGGCGTGCCCTGCGGAGCAGGCCCGCGAGGCCGCCGATGGTCTGGAAGGGCGCCAGGGGGCCGCCGCGCGCCTCCTCCCAGCGGACCTCGTGCCCCTCGTCGCGGGCCAGGTCGGACATCCGCCGCAGCTGGCCGCGCGTCATCGGGTCGACGGGGGACAGCACCACGAGGGTGAGCCCCGCGCCGGGCGCGTGCGCGTGCGCCCACTCCAGCACGTTCAGCAGCTGTACCGGGCTCTCGACGAAGGCGAGAGTGTGGGGGCCGGCGTTCCCGGCGCGGGGGCTCATCGACGTACGACCGTCCCGTCGTTGGGGGGGGGTGGAGGTGGTGCGCTCAGACGCCGACCGGCTCGCCCGCCGCGGCGGCGATCTCCGCCTCGGCGACCACGCCGGTGACGCGGCGCAGCTTCTTCATCGGGCCGAGCTCGGACTCGTAGACCTTCTTCACGCCGTCGCCGAGGGAGGACTCGATCGTGCGGATGTCGCGGACGAGGCGCGTCAGGCCCTGCGGCTCGACGGAGGCGGCCTGGTCCGAGCCCCACATGGCGCGGTCGAGGGTGATGTGGCGCTCGACGAAGGTGGCGCCCAGGGCGACCGCGGCGAGGGTGGTCTGCAGGCCGGTCTCGTGGCCGGAGTAGCCGATCGGGACGTTCGGGTACTCCTGCTGCAGGGTGTTGATGACCCGCAGGTTGAGCTCCTCGGCCTTCGCCGGGTAGGTCGACGTGGCGTGGCACATCAGGATGTTGTCGGAGCCGAGGACCTCGACCGCGTGGCGGATCTGCTTCGGCGTCGACATGCCGGTGGAGAGGATCACCGCGCGGCCCGTGGCGCGCAGCGCCTGCAGCAGCTCGTCGTCGGTGAGGGAGGCGGAGGCGACCTTGTGGGCGGGGACGTCGAACTTCTCCAGGAAGGCGACGGCCTCGGTGTCCCACGGGGAGGCGAACCAGTCGATGTTCTTCGACGTGCAGTAGTCGTCGATCGCGCGGTACTCGTCCTCACCGAACTCCACGCGGTGGCGGTAGTCGATGTAGGTCATGCGGCCCCAGGGGGTGTCGCGCTCGATGTCCCACTGGTCGCGCGGGGTGCAGATCTCCGGGGTGCGCTTCTGGAACTTGACGGCGTCGCAGCCGGCCTCGGCGGCGGCGTCGATCAGCTTGAAGGCGTTCTCGAGCTCGCCGTTGTGGTTGATGCCGATCTCACCGCAGACGTAGACCGGGCGGCCCGGGCCGACCTCGCGCGAACCGAACCGGCGGATACGGGAGTTGGTGCTCATGGCAGAGATGTCCTTACTTGGTGAGGGAATCGAGAGAGGGGCCGAGGATCCAGCTGGCGATCTCTCGGATCGCGCCGTCGCCACCGGGGACGGTGGTGACCGCGCGTGCGGCGCCGCGCACGACGTCGTGGGCGCTCGCGACCGCCACGGGCCAGCCGACGAGGGCGAAGCACGGGAGGTCGTTGACGTCGTTGCCGACGTAGAGCACGCGCTCCGGCGCGATGCCCTGCTCCTCGCACCACTGCTTCAGCGCGAGGTCCTTGCGGTCGATGCCGTGGAGCACCGGGAGCCGGAGCTTCCGGGCCCGGGCGGCGACCACCGGGTTCTGTTCCGTGGACAGGATCAGCATCTTCAGGCCGCTGTCGCGCAGGGCCGCGATGCCGAGTCCGTCGCCGCGGTGCACGGAGACGAACTCCCGTCCCTCGGAGTCGATCAGCACCCGGTCGTCGGTCTGGGTGCCGTCGAAGTCGAGGACGACCGCGTCGATGTCGCCGGCGGTCGGGAGGGCGCCGGGCCTGCCCGCGTCGAACAGCGGCGCGAGGGCCCGGGCGCGGGCCAGGTCGTGCGGGTCGTCGACCTCCAGGACCCGGGCGGGGTCGGTGCGCACGAGTTCCGTGCGGCCGAAGAAGCGGTGCCCGTGCTCGCGGAAGCCGGTCGCCTCCATGGCGTAGGCGGCGCCGGTCTCCAGCAGGTCCTGGGGGCGGTCCTGGCGGCGGGGCCGGAACGACTTGTCGTGGTTGACGCCGTAACCGCCGCCTGCGGCCGCGTCGTTCTCCGCGACGGAGCCGGCCGCCAGCGCGTCGTCGGCGTCGCGCCAGACGAACCCGTGGAAGGGCGCGACGGTGACGGCGGTGTCGGCGCCGTTCTCGGCGATCGCGCCGGCGACCCCGTCGATGTCCTCACGGACGAGGAACGGGCTGGTGCACTGCACCAGCAGCACCACGTCCACCGGCGCCCCGTGCAGGGCCTCGTGGGCGTCCATGGCGTGCAGCACGGCGGCCTCGGAGGTGGCGGTGTCGCCCGCGATGGCGGCCGGGCGCAGCACGACCTCGGCGCCGGCCTGCCGGGCGGCGGCGGCGATGGCCTGGTCGTCGGTGGAGACGACGACGTCGGTCACGAGCCGTGCGGCGCGGCACTCGCGGACCGCGCGCGCCACCAGCGGCACCCCTCCGACGGGCAGGAGGTTCTTCGCGGGCACGCCCTTGGAGCCGCCGCGCGCGGGGATCACCGCGAGCACGCGGCGCACGGAGGAGCCTTGGCCGGCTTCCGGTCGGGACATGGGGTCTACTCCTCGGTCAGGGGTCTCGGGGCGGCTCACAGCTCCCCCATCCGCCGGATGACGGGCGCCACGCGCTGCACGCCGTGCCGGTAGGCGCCGCGCGCCGCCCGGCGCACGATCTGCCGGACCGGTCCGGGCTCCTTCTCTGCGGCGGGCGCGCCGGGCAGCGGCGTGCCGTCGGGGCCGAGGTGGTGGCGGGCGAGGATGCCGGGCAGGTAGCCGGGCGCGGTGACGGGGGTGTAGTACGGGGTCAGCGGGGGCAGGCCGCCGGGCCGGTCGAGCAGCTTCGCGATGCGTTCGCGGGCCATGTCGAAGGCCGAGTCGTAGGAGCCGTCGGCCACCACGCCCTGCCGGGCGACCCACTCCGCGTCCGGTTCGGGCCGGTGACCGGCGTCGAGCTGGTCCCAGGACGCGAGGCAGCCGGAGCCGACGAAGTGGTGGTTGCCGAGCGACTCGCGGACGCCGAGGTCGGTGAGCACGGCCGTGGGGATGCGGCGGTGCAGCGACTCCAGGGCGGCCGTGGAACTGACCGTCACCAGCAGGTCGGTGCGGTCGAGGACCTCGCCCATGTTTCCGTACACCAGGCGGAAGTTGGCGGGCGGGTCGAGCCGCTGCACCAGCTTCTGGTACGGCAACTCCTCGATGTGGGTGGTGTGTTCGCCCGGCCGGGAGCGCAGCTTCAGCAGTACCTCGCGCTCGGGGTGCCGGCGGGCGTGCTGCACCAGGCGGTCCAGCAGGTACGTACGGTCCTTGCGGCTCTCGGGGACCGAGGGCTGGGCGGCGAAGACGACGGTGCGGGGGTCGTGTTCACCCGCGTACGGCGCGCCGCCGAGGAACGGCAGGGCCACCTCCGTGACCGAGGAGGCGTCGGCGCCCACTCCCTCGTAGACGGCCCGGAAACGCTCCGCGTCCTGGCGGGAGTTGGCGAGGACGAGGTCCGCGCCGTGCCGGAGCAGCAGGCCGTCGGCGAGTTTCTCGTAGACGACGCCGACGTAGCCGGTGACGACGACGGGCCGCGCGGTGCGGTGCTCCCAGACGCGCCCGAGGCCGTGCAGCATCGCCTGCACACCGCCGCCGACCAGGGCGAGGACGAGGACGTCGTAGGACTCCTCCGCCATGGCGCGCAGGAACTCGACCGCGGTGACCTCGCGCAGCGAGTCGGCGCGCACGCCGACCTCCCGCAGCTGGCGCGGGGTGGGCGTGGCCCGGCCGCGCAGCAGGTATCCGTCGAGGACGGGGCCGACTTGCGGCGTCTCGTGCGCTCCGGTTTCCATGGACGGTCCCGGGGCGACGCGGTCCGCGGTCAGCGCACCCCATTTCCATCGGGTGTCGGAGTCCGCGAGGACGGCGATGCGCGGGCGCTTCGGTGTACTTGCTGGCACGTCGACGACGCTAGGAACCGAATTCTAGGTACGGCGGAACCACGACTCAACGAAACGTTAACAACAGCCCACCGAGAGCCGAACTGGCCCGCCGGAAAGCTGGAAGTACACGCGGTGCACCGTTCTGACACATTGAGTTCACCCGGTGTACGCCCTTCGGAAAGTTCCGCTGCCGGGCGAACTCCTAACGTTTCGCGGGTGCCTAAGCTTTCCGTGATCGTGCCGTTCTACAACGTGCGCCAATATGCCCCGGACACCCTCAGAAGCCTCCGGCTGAACGCCGACCCGGATTTCGAGTTCATCCTGGTCGACGACCACTCGAAGGACGAAACCCCGGCCATTCTCGAACGGGCGGCCGAGGAGCTCTCGGATGTCGCGCAGGTGCGTTACATCCGACACGAGAAGAACGGCGGTCTCGCCACCGCACGCAACACCGGCCTGGACGCGGCCCGGGGCGAGTACCTGACGTTCCTGGACGGCGACGACTGGCTCGCCCCCGGTTACCTCACCGAACTGGTGTCCGCGATGGACACGTTGGGCTGTGACTTCGTGCGCACCGACCATGTGCAGGCCACCGCGCGCGCCCGTTCCGTGCACCGGGTCCCGGTCGGCCGCCGCTGGGAGGCGTTCGACCCGCGCGAGGCGATCCTGCCCGCGCACCGCTCCACCTCGGTCGACTACGCCTACGCCTGGGCCGGCGCCTACCACCGCCGCCTGGTCGACAAGGGGTTGCTGCACTTCACCGACGGGCTGCGCACCGCCGAGGACCGGCCGTGGATCTGGAAGCTGCACCGCGAGGCGGAGTCGTTCGCCGTGGTGAGCCTGCTCGGTGTGTTCTACCGGCGCGGGGTGGCCTCCTCGCTGACCCAGATCGGCGACGTCCGCCAGCTCGACTTCATCCGGGCCTTCGACCAGGTGATCGAGGAGACGGCCGCCGACCGGGAGGCGGACCGGCTGCTGCCCAAGGCGGTGCGCACCTACTGCGCGATCATCGCCCACCACCTCTCCAACGAGGACAGGTTCGAACCGGCCGTGGCGCGGCAGCTGCGGTCGATGAGCGCGGCGGCCATCAGGCGGATGCCGCAGGACGCGCTCACTGACGCACTGGAGGCCATGGACATGGACCGTTCGGCGAAGCTGCGGCGGCTGCGGCGCCGGGTGACCACGACGGGAGCGGCCGCCTGATGCCCGGGACGACCCAGATCTTCTGCGCCTCGACGCTCTACGGCGTCGCCACCCTGGCCGCCGCGATCGACTCCGACCTCTTCGAGGAGCCGGACCGCCGGGTGCTGCTGGTGTTCAACAACGCCGCGACCCCGGAGACCACCCCGGCCCTGGACGAGATGCCGGGCTTCGAGCCGCTGCGCGCGCACTTCGACGAGGTGCTGTCCTGGAACGAGGCGATCCGGCCCTTCCACCCGGGCGCCTGGACACCCCGCGCCGACGACGTCCCGCTCTTCGAGCGCTATCTGCGGATGCTGTGGGGCCTGGGTGACGACCGGGTCAGCCTGGTCCTGGAGTCCCTCCAGGTCGCCCCCGCGCTCACGGTGGCCCAGCTCTTCACCGACGCGCCCGTCGACGTCTACGCCGACGGCCTGATGAGCTACGGCCCCACCCGCAACAAGCTCGACCCGCTGGTCGGCACGCGCGTGCGGCGGCTGCTGCACCTCGACCTGGTGCCGGGGCTGACGCCGATGCTGCTCACGGAGTTCGGCGTGCCGGCGCGGCTGGTGCCGACGCCCGCGTTCCTCAAGGTGCTGGGCGAGGTCACCGAGACCGTGCCCCGGCTGCCCGCCGTCCCCGGCGACGCGGCGCTGCTGCTCGGCCAGTACCTGTCGGCGCTGGACATCCTCTCCCCGGAGGAGGAAGAGGACCTGCACGTGCGGATGATGCGGGGCGCCGTCGACCGCGGCCACCGCACCGTCGTCTTCAAGCCGCACCCCACCGCACCGGCCCGCTACAGCCGCGCCCTGGAGACCGAGGCGGACAAGCTCGGCGTCGACCTCACCGTGCTGGACACGCCCGTGCTCGCCGAGGTGCTGTTCGACCGGGCCCGGCCCGCCCTGGTCGTCGGCTGCTTCTCCACCGCCCTGTTCACCGCCTCCTCGTTCTACGACCTGCCGGTCGCGCGCATCGGCACGGAGCTGCTGCTGGAGCGGCTGACGCCCTACCAGAACAGCAACCGGGTCCCCACCACCCTGGCGGACGCGCTACTGCCCGATCTGGAGAGCGGCGGGGACGGCGACGTGGTGCCGGCCGAGCGGCTGCCCGGTCTGCTCACCGCCGTCGGATTCACCATGCAGCCGCAGATCTACCCCGAGCTGCGCCCGCAGGCGGAACAGTTCCTTTCCGGCCATCTCGGGCCGCGCACCCGGCGGTATTTCAAGAAGCGCCGGCTCACCTCGCTCGGACTGCCCGGCGGAATTCCGCAGCGGCTGGCCTTTCTGCCGCGCAATTCCACGGCACGCCGGGTGGTCCGGCGCGCACGGGCCCTGCGCAAGGCGGTGCGCCGCTGAAGAGGAGGCCGTGCCCGGCGGGCCGCCCCGGCGACCTCCAGATGAACCCAGGGAAACCGGCAGGCGAAGCCTCTTGCCGTCGAACGTCATGGCGACCCTTCACGTCCTAGGGTGACAGGCGCCCTGCCCGCCCCCAGGCGGCCCAGGTGAAGGTCGGACGAGCCACACAGAGGTTTCCAGCGTGACCGAGACGGTCGTCAGCACCCCCAAGCCCCAGCCCGGTCCCGCCGCGCCGGCCGCACCGCCGGGCGCCCCGGCCGAACCGCGGCGCCGGGAGAGGTCCACGGGCCGGCTGCGCGCCCTGGACGGACTGCGGCTGGTGGCGGCGCTGATGGTGGCGGCCTACCACTACGGCGGGCGCGACGGCGAGGTCACCGACGCGTGGGGCACCTCCCCCAAGGAGCAGTTCCCCACGCTGCACGAGTACTTCGCCTACGGCTGCCTCGGTGTGCAGGTCTTCTTCGTGATCAGCGGGTTCGTGATCTGCATGAGCGGCCGGGGCCGGCCGCTGAAGTCCTTCTTCGCCTCCCGCGCCTCCCGGCTGCTGCCCGCCTACTGGGCGGCGGTCGTGCTGGTGACGGCCGTGTTCGCACTGCCGGTGGTGGCCTACCGGGCTGTCTCGCCCAGCGACGCCCTGGTGAACCTGACGATGCTGCAGATGCCGCTGGGCGTGGACCGGGTGCTCGGCGTGTGCTGGACGCTGTGGGCCGAGGTCCGCTTCTACGCCCTGTTCGCGTTGTGCGTCGTCCTGCCGGGGGCCACCCGCCGCCGGATCGTGCTGTTCTGCGCGGGCTGGACGCTGGCGGCGGTGATCGCCGAGAACGCGCGGATGCCGCTGCTGGACATCGTGCTGATGCCCGAGTACGCGCCCTTCTTCATCGGCGGTGTCGGCCTGTACCTCGTCCACCTCGACCGGCGGGACGTGTACGGCTGGGGCATCGTCGCCGTGAGCTGGCTGATCGGACAGCACTACGCGGTGCGGGAGCTGTGGCACGCGCCCGACGCGGGCGGGTTCTCCTACCGCTCCGCCACCGGCATCGTCCTCGTCGTCACCCTGGGGTTCGTGGCGGTGGCGGCGATCGCGCTGGGCCTGCTCCGCCGGGCGGACTGGCGCTGGCTGACGGTCGCGGGCGCGCTGACCTACCCCTTCTACCTGGTACACGAGCATCTCGGCTGGGTGGCCGTCCACGCCCTGCACCGCGGGCTCGGTCTGCCGTCGGCGGTGACTCTCCCGCTGACGGTGGGGGCGATGCTGCTGCTGGCGTGGCTGCTGCACAGGTATGTCGAGAGGCCGCTGACACCACGGCTGCGAGCGGCGCTGGCACGAGCCCGCTGAGCTGGTCACGAGACGTTCGGCCGGCCGTCGGTCCGGGCAACGCTCAGGGAGAAGGCTCGTCTCATGACCCATGCACAAGCGGCCGGCACACCCCCCGGTGAACTCGCCGGCGTCCCGGGCTGGTTCCCACCGCTGGACCAGACGCTCCCACCTGGTTCACGGAACGGCGGCAGAAGCACGGCACGCGCGGGGACCTGCTGGAGGTCGGCGTATACCCGGGCAGGAGCGCGATCCCGCTCGGCCACCACCTGCGGGCCGGTGGGACGTTCACGGTCTGCGGCCTGTTCGAGGGCGACGTCCCGGACGAGGCCAACCGGGCGGAGTCCTCGCAGTCGTACGCCACGCTCACCCGGCAGGCCTTCGAGCGCAACCACCTGTCCTTCCACGACGCCCCGCCGACCGTGATCGCGTCCCCGAGCTCGATGGTGTCCGAGCGGGTGGCCCACGGCAGCTGCCGCTTCGTCCACATCGACGCCTCACACCTGTACGAGCACGTGCACGGCGACATCGGCGCGGCCCGCGAGATCCTGCTGCCGGAGGGCGTCGCGGTCCTCGAGACTTTCGCTCCGAGCGCACTGCGGGTGTCTCGGTCGCCGCCTGGGAGGCCGTCCTCAACCGGGGCCTGCGCCCGATCTGCCTCAGCACGCAGAAGATGGACGGCGCCTGGGGCGCTCCCGGGCCGCTCCCGGAGGAGCTGCCGGAGACGCTGCGGCTGCGCACGGACGTCGGGGTGAGCGTGCAGGAGGCCGCCGGGCAGCGGCTGATCCGCACCCGCTCCCGGGGCATCATGCCGCCGCCCTCCCCGACCTCGCGGCTCTGCGTGGTGCCCGTGCCGACGCGGCCCGCCGCCGTCGAGCCCACCGTGGCACCCGCCGCCCGCCCGGCCCCTCCCGCGCCCGCCGGCTCGTGAAGGACCTGCTGCCGCCCGTGGTGACCCGGGCCGTGCGACGGGCCCGGGCTCGCCGGTCCTGACGCCGGGCGTCACGGAAAGCCGTACCGCGTCCCGATCCCGTCGACGAGGAGGACCGGGCTGCCGTCCCTCAGCTCGCCAGCGACAGCTTCACCGCGAAACCCAGGAACAGCGCGCCCGCGGCCGAGGTCGCCCCCGCCGACAGGCGCCTGCGGCGACGGAAGGCGGCGGCCAGCCGGGTGCCGCCGAAGATCAGCGCGCTGAGGTACAGCACGCTGGCGAGCTGCGCCAGGACGCCGAGGAGGACGAAGGACAGGGCGGGATGGGCGTACGCCGGGTCAACGAACTGCACGAAGAAGGCGACGAAGAACAGGATCGCCTTGGGGTTGAACAGGCTGACGACGAGGGCGCGGCGGAACGGCCGCTCGGCGGCGGGCCCTGCGGCCTCGTCGGCGGCGGCGCGCTCCGCAGGCGTGCGCCACATGGCCCACGCGGCGCGCATCATGCCGAACGCCAGCCACGTCAGATAGCCGGCCCCGGCGTACTTCACGATCCCGAACAGCACGGCGTTCGTCTGGAGCAGGGAGGCGACCCCGGCCGCGGACAGCGTCATCAGCACCGCGTCCCCGCACCAGACCCCCGCGGCGGCCGAGTACCCGGAGCGCACGCCGCGGCGGGCGGCCACCGACAGCACGTACAGCGAGTTGGGGCCGGGCAGCAGGATGATCAGGGCGAGGCCGGCCAGGTAGGTGGGCAGATCGATGACGCCGAACATGCCCAGGAGTGTCGCACGGAGGTCCGGGACCCGTATACGGCCCTCACCCGCCGGTCAGAAGGCGTCCGACGGGACGTGTGTGCCCCAGACCTCGCGCAGTGCGGTGCAGATCTCGCCGATGGTGGCGTGGGCCCTGAGGGCGTCCTTCATGGGGTACAGGACGTTGTCGTCGCCTTGGGCCGCCGTCCTCAGGGCGGCCAGGGCGGTGCCGACGGCCGGCTGGTCGCGCCGGGCGCGCAGGGCGGCCAGGCGTTCGGCCTGCGCGGCCTCGATGGCGGGATCCACGCGCAGCGGTTCGTAGGGTTCCTCCTCGTCGAGCCGGAAGCGGTTGACGCCGACCACGACCCTCTCGCCGGCGTCGGTCTCCCGGGCGATGCGGTAGGCGTTGCGTTCGATCTCCTCCTTCTGGAAGCCCTGTTCGATGGCCTCGACCGCGCCGCCCCTCTCCTCGACGCGGTCCATGAGCTCCCCCACCGCCTCCTCCAGGGCGTCGGTCATGCTCTCCACGACGTAGGAGCCGGCGAACGGGTCGACGGTGGCGGTGACGTCGGTCTCGTGGGCCAGGACCTGCTGGGTGCGCAGCGCCAGGCGGGCGCTCCTGCCGGTGGGCAGGGCGATGGCCTCGTCGAAGGAGTTGGTGTGCAGCGACTGCGTGCCCCCCAGCACCGCGGCCAGGCCCTGCACCGCCACCCGCACCAGGTTCACCTCCGGCTGCTGGGCCGTCAGCTGCACCCCGGCCGTCTGCGTGTGGAACCGCAGCATCCACGACTTCGGATCCCGCGCGCCGAACTCCTCGCGCATCAGCCGCGCCCAGATCCGGCGCGCGGCCCGGAACTTCGCCACCTCCTCCAGGAGTGTGGTGCGGGCGACGAAGAAGAACGACAGGCGCGGGGCGAAGGCGTCGACGTCCATGCCCGCCGCCATCGCCGTGCGCACGTACTCCACGGCGTCGGCCAGGGTGAAGGCGATCTCCTGCGCGGGTGAGGCACCGGCCTCGGCCATGTGGTAGCCGGAGACCGAGATCGTGTTCCAGCGCGGCAGCTCCGCGCGGCAGTACCGGAAGATGTCCGCGGTCAGCCGCAACGACGGCTTCGGCGGGAAGATGTAGGTCCCCCGCGCGATGTACTCCTTCAGCACATCGTTCTGCACCGTCCCGGTCAGCTTCTCCCCCGGCACGCCCTGCTCCTCCGCGACCAGCTGGTACAGCAGAAGCAGGACCGCCGCCGGAGCGTTGATCGTCATCGACGTCGAGACCCGGTCCAGCGGGATCCCCCCGAACAGCACCCGCATGTCCTCGATCGAGTCGATCGCCACCCCGACCCTGCCGACCTCCCCGTGCGCCAGGGGCGCGTCCGAGTCGTGGCCCATCTGCGTCGGCAGGTCGAACGCCACCGACAACCCCGTGGTGCCCTGCTCGATCAACTGCCGGTAACGGGCGTTCGACTCGGCCGCGGTGCCGAAACCCGCGTACTGGCGCATCGTCCAGGGACGGCCGGTGTACATCGTCGGATACACGCCCCGCGTGAACGGATACCCACCAGGCTCCCCCAGCCTCTCCCCCGGATCCCAGCCCTGAAGAGCACCCGGCCCGTAGACCGGCTCGATCGGCAGCCCCGACTCCGACTCGCGTGTCATGGTGTGATGCCTCCCGCAGAGTGACCTCGCTCACCACCATGCCCCCAGGTTCGCGACGGGTCACGCCCGGGGAACATCTGAGGTGGCATCCGGGTACACCGGTGGGACGGCGGGGGGTCGTGTGCGTATCACGGGCATGGGGAGAGCGATCGCGGCGGGCGTCGCCGTGCTGGCCGCGCTGACCGGCTGTACCGTGCAGGCACCGGGCGGGGGCGGCACGGGCCGCTCGCCGGTGCACATCGAGCTGCCCGACGGCACGCCCTCGCCGGGGCGCACACCGGCGGGCGGCGGGGGAACCGCCGCCCCGCCCGGTGACGGCAAGGCCCTGTCCCGCGTGCTGTGGTCGCCGGGCGACTCCGGGCGCGACGTCCGCGAGCTGCAGGCGCGGCTGCGGCAGGTCGCCTGGCTGTTCGAGGGACCGACCGGGACGTACGACGAGGCGACCGAGCGGGCGGTCAGCGGCTTCCAGGGCAAACGGGGGCTGCCCCGCACGGGGCGGACCGACACCGTCACCTGGCAGCGGCTGCGGGGGATGACCCGTGAGCCGGGCCGGTGGGACCTGTACCTGATGGGCGGCCAGCCCGCCGATCCGCCGGACGCGCGCTGCCGGACCGGCCGGGTGCTGTGCATCGACAAGACCAGCAGGACACTGCGCTGGATGATCGACGGCCGGACCCTGTCGACGATGGCGGTGCGCTTCGGCTCGGAGTACACCCCCACCCGCGAAGGTGTCTTCTCGATCTACTGGAAGTCCCGCGACCATGTGTCGACGCTCTATGGCTCTCCCATGCCCTACGCGATGTTCTTCAGCGGCGGCCAAGCCGTGCACTTCTCGGCGGACTTCGCCGCCCGGGGCTACGCGGGCGCCTCGCACGGCTGCGTCAACGTCCGGGACGAGGGGGCGGTCGCTGCGCTCTACGCCCAGGTCCGCGACGGCGACAGGGTCGTCGTGTCCTGGTGAGCGGCGAGGAGGGGAGTGGGGCGCGGGCGGGACCGGGGGAACGTGTCCCGCCCGCGCTCAGCTGCACGAGCCGTAGGTACGGGGGGAACCCCGGCTCTGTGCGAGGGCCGATGACCAGTCGGCTCACTCATTACTGCGCGCGAGCGGCCGAAAACGTCACACCCTCGGCCGGAAAATTTTCAGTCCGCACGAAACCCCAGTTCAGAGGCGGGCGAGGGACGCCGGTCCGAGCCGTGTTCCTCGTCCCTCTCGGTCCGCTGGTCGGTCTTCGGCTCGGCCCGGTCCTGCTGGCCGCCCTGGCCCTCGCCCGTGCCCTGGCTCGTGCCCGTGCCCTGGCTCGTGCCCGTGCCCTTGCTCTGGCCGCCCTGGTCCGTTCCGTCGTCCTCGCTCCCTGCGGAGCCGGGATGCGTCCCGGACAGGACGTCGTTGCAGTACGCGCCCACGCCCGCGCCGCTCGCCGCCTCGCGCAGGGCGCGCTTGCCGTCGGCGTCCAGTTGCCCGGTGCGCAGAGCGCGGCAGGCGGAGGCGATCTCCTCGGGGGTGTCGCCCGCCCGGCCCTCCGTCCCACGGGAGCCGGCCCCGGGTGCCGCGTCGCCGTCGGTCTCCTCGCGTCCGGGCGTACGAGCACCTCCCGTCGCGGTGCCGTCCGGGGTGCCGCCGTCGGCGGTGGAGCCGCCGCGCACGGCGTCGCTCGGGGAGGGGGACGCCAGGGGCCGGTGGGGAGGTGTGACGACGGCCGAGACCGAGGCACCGGGCCGGGGCTCGTCCTGGCCGAACGGCCCGCCGAGGACTCCGGTTGCGGCCGCGGCGGTGACCCCGCCGACCATGCCGGTGGCCAGGACGGCGGCCAGGACCAGGCGCGCGGGGCGGGTTCCGCGGGACCGCCGGGCGCCGCCGCCGCGCGGGGTCGCGATCCGGACGAGACCGGCGTCGACGGCCCGCGAGGCGGCGCGTCCGCGGTCCGCCGCGTGCACCGCGGCGGCGTCCGCGCTTTCGGCTCGCGCCTCGCGGAAAGCGGCCATGGCGGCCGCCTCACCGGGGAGTTCCTCACTGGTCGGCGGGGGTGTGGCGGACAGTGCGGCGAGCGTCCCGGCGAGCCGTTCCGCCTCGTCGCGGGCGGCGCCTTCGAGGGCTTCCGGTGGCTCTCCGCTCAGCAAACGCTCCGCCGTTTCGCGGTCCAGCCACCCGTACTGCTCGTCGGCCATCACACATCCTTCTGCGTCCGCGCGACGCTGTGCGTCACACCTGCGGACGTTACGGCACCACCGTGCGGTTCTCGCTGGGGCGGCAGGGCGTCGAGCACCCCGGCCGATTCCGGATCGGTCTGCGCACTCTCGCCGAGCAGCTCGGCGAGGCGCTTGAGACCGCGGTGCGCGGCCGTGCGGACGGCACCCGGGCGTTTGCCGAGGGTCTCGGCGGCGGTCTTCGCGTCCAGCCCCACGATCACGCGCAGCACGACCGCTTCGGCCTGGTCCTGCGGCAGCCGGGATATCAGGGAGAACATCCCGTCGGTGGCGAGCGCCTCGATGGCCTCACCGGCGGTGTCGGACACCGCGGCCCGGCCGGTCAGTTCGGTCTCGTCCCCGCCGATCGCGGGCCGGCGCCCGCGCATGCGGATGTGGTCCAGGGCGCGGTTGCGGGCGACACGGGCGGCCCAGCCGCGGAACCGGTCGGCGTCGCCGACGAACCGCTCCAGGTCGCGGGCGATCTGCAGCCACGCCTCGGACGTCACGTCCTCGGCGTCGGGGTCGCCGACCAGCGTCCGTACGTATCCCAGCAGCCGCGGGTGCACGGCGCGGTACACAGTCCGGAAAGCGTTCTCGTTCCCGTCCTGTGCCGCGCGCACCGCGGCGGTCAGCTCCGCGTCGTCCCCCAGCACCGCGCGCCCTTCTGCGCCCAGACCGGCACCGCTGTCGCGGACCGGGATCTCGCCGTCGTGATTGCTCATCGGGTGGTTGCGGTCTCGAGCCGCAGGTGATGGCGGCGGTCTTACCGCCACGGATGTGGGCGCGAAAGGCACGTTACGACCTGAAACCACTCGACGTCCATGTCCGCCCGCGTCGCAACTAAGCCGTGACACGACGGGGTGTGACACAAACCGCACCCCGGACGCTGTAGGAAGTACGGGCCGCCGCGCGGCCCGTGCCCGCGCGACGGCCGGGGCCTCTCCTGTGGGGGGTGGCGGCCCCGGCCGTCGTCATGGCGGCACCCCGGCTCCCCCCACGGCGGGGCCGGACCCACCCGTGACCACCCCGGCATCGCTGTGCGACGCGGCCGGTCCGGTGCGGAGTTCTGATTCCCGATCGGCTTACGGGCGGCCGCTGTTGGGCCGCCCGGGCCGGCCCTCGGTCCGCGACTCGCCGCCACCACCGGAGGCGCCGCTGCCGCCGCTGCCGCCGCTGCCGCCGTTGCCTGCGCTGTCCCTTCCGTTGCCCGCGGCTCCCGAGCCGCTCTCCCCCTGCCCGGCGCCGTTGCCGGCGCGACCGGCTCCGGGGGTGGCCGACTTCTTCCCGGGCGGGGTGGTGTCACCGGGCTTCGCGTCGTCCGGCTCGGACTGTCCGGTGCAGTACGCCGTGATGTTCCTCTCACCGCCCGCGGCGTCCACGAGGCGCTGCCAGGCCGTCGCGTCCATCGACCTGCCGCGGCCGCCGGCCTCCTCGTAGGCGCGGCAGTGGGCCTCGGTGTCCTGCGCGGGGGCGGGACGCTCCGGGGAGGCGGAGCCGCGCGGGGCATCGGGGGGCCGGACCTGCGAACGCCCGTGGGCGGGGCTGGAGGCGGGCGGACGGCCGCGCTCGCCGGAGTCGTCGGGGGAGTCCGACGAGCCGATCGCCGCGACCGCGACACCGCCCAGGGTGAGGCTGGCGAGCAGTACGGAGAGCGTGGCCTTCAGCGAACGCCCCGGATGCAGCCGCTTCCGGGGCCGCCAGTCGTCGCGGCGACGGGAGCGGGCCTGCAGCGCACCGGCGTCGCGAACCGCCCGGAAGGCCGCCACGGCGCGCTGCTCCGCGTCGGCGTCGATCGGCTGCCGCAGGAGTGCGCCGGCGAGGAGCGCGTGCAGTTCGGCGTCGTCGAGGACGGAGGAGGCGCCGGGGTGGCCCGGGTGGCCGAGGCGGGCCGTCGCGGGGTCGCCGGACGGCCGGCCGCCCGCGCCCCCGGGGGCCCGATGGCCGCCGGCGGAGTTCCCGAGGTGTACATGCCGACGGCCGGGATGCCCGCCGTCGCTCTGATGTTCACCCATGTCCGGTTCCGTCCCTGCTCGATCCACGCGTCCCGCGTGGCCGTCCGGGTCCCCACGACCCGGCCGGCCGGCCCGGTACTCCGGGCCTCTTCCGTACGTCTCGCCCGTCCGTCCCGTTCAGGGCGGCGGGCCCGGCGGCCGCGCGCGGTCCGCCGACGTCGCTCATGTCGACCCCCCCAGCGTCCGGGGAGCCTCATCCGTCACACCAGCGCCGCCCAACTGGGCGGCGAGACGTTTCAGCCCCCGGTGGGCGGCCGTGCGCACGGCGCCCGGCCGCTTGCCGAGGACGCGGGCGGCGGCGGGTCCGTCCAGACCCACCACGACGCGCAGCAGCACGGCCTCCGCCTGGTCCTGCGGCAGCCCGCGGACCAGCCGGAGCGCGCGCTCGGTGGACAGGGCCTCCAGCGCCTGCTCGTGCGTGCTGTGCGGCCCGGGCAGGTCGAGCAGGTCCTGCTCCAGCGCTGCGGACTGCGGCCGCACCCGCCGCCGGCGCAGGTGGTCCAGCGCCCGGTGCCGGGCGATGGTCGCCGTCCAGCCGCGGAAGCCGGCCCCGTCGCCCTTGAACCGCCCGAGGTCCCGGGCGATCTCCAGCCAGGCCTCGGACGCCACGTCCTCCGCGTCCTCCCCCACCAGACCGCGCACATAGCCGAGCAGTCCGGGCTGCACGATCCGGTAGGCGACCGCGAAGGCCGCCTCGTCGCCGTCCTGGGCCCGCGCGACGGCCGCGCCCAGTTCCCCGTCGCGCTCGTGCACGCGCCGGGGCTCCCCTCGCTGGCCCAAGAACCGTCCTCGTGTCTGTGGCATGTCCTCCACGCTCAACAGCGCCGCGCCGCGGGGAAGTGTCACAGCGCCGGGTGCGCTCCGCTCCCGGCACGGGCCGCCTCGGGCCCTCCCGGACGCCCGCGGACACCCGCCCTGGGCCTCCGCTGACGCCGTGACAGCTCGTGTGCTCCACCGGCGCGGCGCGCGGCCGGCCGGTCCCGGTGGGGCGTCCTCCGTTCGCCGGATTCTTCCGGGACGGCGACCGGACGGCGCGGCCCGGGGGGAATGACGGTCAGGACATCACCGCCGCCCCCAACGGACCGGAGACGGACCCCGAATGACACGCTTTCTGCTGCGCACCGCCGTGGCCGCGGCCCTGACCCTCGGCACCCTCGGCCCGGCCCTGCCCGCCGCCGCCTCCTCCTCGGACGGCGTGCACACCGTCCGGCTGCCGGACGGCGATCCGCACGAGCGGTCCCTCGCCCCGCGCACGACCGAGCCGTTCAGTCTGCTCGGTGTCACCTGGGACGACCCGGACGCCTCCCTGGACGGCACCGCGTACGTGCGCACCCGCTCCCGGGAGAGCGGCACGTGGAGCGCCTGGCACCCCTTGGACGCCGACGTGCACCCGCCCGAGACCGGTCCCGACCGCGCGCGTGCGGGGGTGCGCGGCAGCACGCAGCCGCTGTGGACGGGACCGTCGGACGGCGTCCAGGTGCGTCTGTCGGGCACGCGGCTGCCCGAGGGGCTGCGCGTGGAACTGGTCGACCCCGGCAGCGGGCCCGCCCGGGCCGTGCACGCCGTGGAACCGGCCCCGGGTCCGCTCGCGGCCGAGCGCCCCGCCATGACGTCCCGCTCCGCCTGGGGTGCCGACGAGTCCCTGGTCAAGGACCCGCCCACCTACACCGGCGCCACCAAGGCGATGTTCGTCCACCACACGGCGGGCACCAACGACTACGCCTGCTCCGAGTCGGCGTCGATCGTGCGCGGCGTGTTCCTCTACCACGTGCGGAGCAACGGCTGGAACGACATCGGCTACCACTTCCTCGTCGACAAGTGCGGCACCGTCTTCGAGGGCCGTGCGGGCGGCGTCGACAAGCCCGTCCTCGGCGCGCACGCCTACGGGTTCAACACCGCCACCAGCAGCGTCTCGGTGCTCGGCGACTACTCCGCCACGGCGACCAGCCCCGCGGCGCGCGAGTCGATCGCCGAGCTGGCGGCCTGGAAGCTCGGGCTGTACGGGCTCGACCCGACCGGGACGGTGGTGCTGACCGCGGGTGCCGACAACGGCAAGTACGAGCTGGGTGAGAAGGTCACGATGCACCGCATCCCGGGCCATCGCGACGGCTACCCGACCGAGTGCCCCGGCCAGGAGCTCTACGACGACCTGCCCGAGATCCGCACCCTGGCCGGGAAGGCCGGCACGCCCGACCAGCCCGCCCCGGAGCCGGCGAAGCCCCAGGACGAGAACGGGCTCACAGGCTGACGGCACTGCCCCCCGGCGGAGGTGTCGACCCCACACGAGCACGACACGGCTAGGGCCGGGACCCGGCGCCCACCGCGTCCCGGCACAGCAGCCGCAGTGATCCGCTCCCGGCGTAGCAGCGGCCGGCCTCGGCGATCGGGTCCCACAACCGCCCGTCGGGCGTGCGGATCCAGTGGTCGCCGCCGGACGCCCACCACTCGGCGCCGGTCTGACGGGCCAGCACCTCGCCCGCGTAGGCACCGAAGCCCCGCAGCACCTCCTGCACGGCCGCGGCCGGTGCGCCCTCCCGCCGTATCTCCTCGATCATCCGGTCGACGCTCCACAGACTCTGCGCCGAGTAGTCGAGGCGGAGCCGAGCTCCCTCGCGCATCGTCGCCACCGTGTCCGCCGCCCACCGCCGCGGCTTCGCCGCCGCCGAGGGCCTGGTCTCCGTTTGAGTCGTCACATCCGGGAAAGCGCGCGGGCGGGGTGTTTCGTCACACGAGATCGGCGCCTCCCCCGAAGCGGCGCAGGACCGCCGCACCGCACCCGAGGGACGGTCACAGGATCTTCCCGTACGGGGAGTTCGAGCCGGTCGCGTCGTGGGCACGCCCCTCTCAGCCGTGGCGCCGGCTGCGGCGCGAGACCACCGCGCGCAGGACCCGGCGGCCCTCCGTCGACAGCTCCAGCGCCCTGCGCAGCCCGGCCGGCCCGTGTCCGGCCATGACCTCCAGCACGGTGACCTGCCGGCGCAGTTCGGCGGCGACCAGCGGGGGCATGCCCTCGGTGCGGCCCGCGCGGCGCACGTCCACGGAGGCGTCGTCCTCGGCGGTGTCGAGGTGGCGGTGGACCTGCAGGGAGGCGACGGAGCAGGCGTCGGCCCACATCCGCAGCGCGTCGGGGGACCGCTCGGCGGGCGCCGCCTCGAGCATCCGCCGGGTGAGCGCGGCCGCCTCGCCGTCAGCGGTGGCGTCGAGCTTCCCGCGCACCTGTTCCAGGCAGGCGCCCCAGGTCCCGGGGCCGGCGTCGTCGGCGAGGCTCGCCCACACGGGGCGCAGCGTCTCGTCGTCGCCGCCCAGCAAGGGCACGCACCGATCCAAACAAGCCAGCCCGCTCGCGGCCAGCCCGCGTTCGTCGGCCTGTGCGATCAACTCAACCAAGCTCATCCACGCCTCCCTCCGCGGGCCTTCTCCAGGGCCCTGCCAGGCCGTCACCGGCCTTCATCTCTCACGGAACCCGCACTTCCCCTTACTGCGTGCAACGGCCCCGGAGTGTCACAGGGGCACCGCACCGAGCCGGTCGAGGAGGCGGAACAACAATTTTTCGGCCAAGGGACCGGGGTCCGAGGTCAGTACGTCCTCCACGGCGCCGGCGTTCACCTCGTGCCCGGCCTCGGCGGCCCGGAGCACCGCGCGCTCGGCGGCGTCACGGGGCTCCAGGCAGGAGTCCTCCAGCGTGAGGCCCTCCTGCCCGGCCCCGGGATACGCGGCCGTCGCGGACCGCGCGGGGGACGATCCGCGTCGGCATGAGGGGGGAAGCGGCATGGGCTACCGGGGATGCCTCGTGGTGGGCCGGGGGGAGCGGCGCCTCGCGGAGCTTGCCGCGCTCGCGGAGGTCGCGGACGGTGAGGCTCCGCACTTCGGCGGCCGGCGGGTGGCGGGTCTGGGAGTACGCGAGCAGCGACGGCGGCATGGGCGACAGGAACACCCTCACCCGCGGCACCGGGGCGCCCGCGTTGTTCGGGTACGTCATGGACAGCGCCTGCGCGGTGCTGGAGGCGGCCGCGCCGGAGAGCGGGGCGTGGACGACCCGGCAGCCGTACGGTGCGATGCCGAGACGTCAGTCAGCCGAGGGGTCAGATCCGCCAGCAGCGTCACCACGTCACATCCTCACCGTCAGCCGAGGTCGTCGGCCAGTGCCCGGAACTGCGCCCAGGACAGTTCGGGCTGCCCCGGGTCCCACAGCTTCTGCACGGTCGCCCGCAGCGGCATCCGGATCCCGGCCGCCACCTGGTCCTGCGTCTGGGAGTTCGCGAGGTCGCACCAGACGGCGAAGGAGCCTCCGAGGATCTGCCCGTCGTAGCGCTCCGGCACGGCCGTGGTGCCGCGCAGCACCCGGGGCGTCCACTGCTCGTAGATCCGCTGCCCCGTCGGGTAGACGAAGGTCTGCGGCTCGCCGAGCACGTAGTAGAGGAACTCGTCGTTGTGGTTGATCACCTTGCGGCCCGCCTGGAGGTACTCCACGGGCTGCCGGGCGCCGATCTCCTTGCCGGTCCAGTAGGCGACCTGGATGTCCTGGTCGGCCTGGACGGAGGTGTCGCGGAAGAAGCCGTCGTTCCAGGCGCGCGGGGTCTTCTCGTTCTCGCGCACGGTGGCGGCCCGGTCGTTCAGCCAGCCGGTGGCCAGGTCGGCGACGGTGGCGCCGGAGCCGTACCGCTGCCGCGCGGCGGCGGCCAGCTGCGGGAAGGACGCCTCGGGGTCGGAGCGGACCAGCGCCTGGTACTCGTCGCCGCCGAGGTGCCAGGGCCGGCCGGGGAAGAGGGCCGCGTACTCGTTCAGCAGGCCGTCGACGATCTCGGCGCTCTCGGCCTTGGAGATGTCGATGGCGCCCTGCACCGCCGACCCCTGCACGGTGCGCAGCTGCAGGTCGGGGTGGGCGGCGATGACCGCGCCGAGGTGCCCGGGCGAGTCGATCTCGGGCACGACGGTGATGTGGCGGCTCTCGGCGAGGTCCACGATCCGGCGCACCTGCGCCTTGGTCAGGTGCTGCTCGGAGACGATCTCCGGGTGCGAGTCGGACTCGATCCGGAAGCCCTGGTCGTCGGAGAAGTGCAGTCCCAGCTGGTTGAGCTTGAGGTCGCCGAGCTCCCGGACCCGGTCCTCGATCCAGCCGCCGGTGAAGTTCTTGCGCGCGATGTCCAGCATGAAGCCGCGCTGGGGCTTGGCCGGCTCGTCGGTCACCACACCCTCGGGGGCCGTGCCGCCGTCGTGCACCTCCTGCTTGAGCGTGCGGGTGCCGTAGAAGACGCCGGCGTCGGCGGGCCCGGTGATCCGCACACGCCCGTCGCGCACGGTCATCACGTACGACTCCGGGTTCGCGCCCTTCTCACCCCGCAGCGCCAGCCGCAGGTCGCCGTCCTGGTCGCCGCCCTTCTCGCCGGCGTAGGTCAGCCCCAGTTCCCCGGCGATCAGCTTGCCCTCGTCGGCGAGCGAGGCGTCGTCGACGACGACACGGTCGCCCTTCTCCGGCTGCCAGCCCGGGCCGCGCGCCGGGGTGTGGTCGCGCACGGCGGGGATCGTCCGCGGCGCCTCGGACAGGGGGGAGGAGCGGCTGGGGCTCGGGCTGGTGGGTGCCGCCGCGGCCCCGCCCCGGGTGGACGCGGCCTCCGGCCCGGTCGACCCGCCGCCCGAGGCCGCCCAGAGCCCGAGACTCACCCCGGCCGCGATCACGACCAGCGCCACGGCCATGACCACGACCAGCACCTGCCGCTGCTTCTCCTGCTTCGCCGGAGCCCGGCGCCTGTGCTGACTCACCCCGCCAACCTAAGACCCATCGCCGACCGGCGCGCGTCCACCACGCGTGCTCAAACTCTCCCTCCCGGGTGAAATCGGAGCATCTCCCGGACACGAGTCGGTCGCACTCGATAGCGTGACGCCACACCTCTCACACTCTTCCCTGCCGACACACGTGACGCCCACGAGGACCCACGCTGCCCGCGCACCGTCTCCCTGACCTCCCCGGCCGACCGGCCATATCGGTGGAGCCCGTCAACACCGCCTCCGCGCAGGACCTGGAGCGGCTGCTCCTCTCCTGCCTGCGCAGCCCCCGCTGGTCCCGCCGCGTCGCGGCCCACCGCCCCTATCCGGACCTGGCCTCCCTGCTCGCGGCGGCGGACGAGGCGGCCTACGACCTGCGCTGGACCGACCTGGGCGAGGCCCTGGCCGCCGAGTCGCTGCCCGCCCTGCCGCCGGACACCTACGCGGCGGCCCACACGGCGCTCAACGCGGCGCACGCCGCCTACGAGGCCCGGTTCGGACACGCGTTCGTCATCTGCCTGGACGGCCTGTCCCCCTCCGAGGTGCTCGACCGCATCCTGGAGGCCATCCGGTCACGATTGACCAACGATCAGGAGCAGGAGCGCGCGGTGACGGCGGAGGAACTCCGGCGCCTGGCGAGCGGACGCCTGCTGGACGCCCTCAGGAACGCGGGGACCGCGCGATCAGCCACTGACGCCCGGCCCGCGGCACCCCGGAGGTCCCACGTGCCCCCTGTGTCGCACTAGCCCACCCGTACCCCTTTGCGTGCCAGTTCGATCACACCGGGGGACCCCCGCTCAGCCGAGCGGCAGCGCCTCGCTACGATGCTGGGGGCCGGTGGACCGTACCCGGCCGGGCCCGACCGACACACCAAGCCGGCGCGGCCCCAATCCCCGCTCCCGGAGGAAACTTCCGTGCCGGCTGGAACGCTGTACCGCGGCCGGGAAGGAATGTGGTCCTGGGTGGCTCACCGAGTCACCGGCGTCCTCATCTTCTTCTTCCTGTTCGTTCACGTGCTGGACACCGCCCTCGTGCGGGTGTCCCCGGAGGCCTACGACACCGTCGTGGCCTCGTACAAGACGCCGATCGTCGCGCTGCTGGAGTACGGCCTCGTCGCCGCCGTCCTCTTCCACGCGCTCAACGGCCTGCGTGTCATCGCCGTCGACTTCTGGACCAAGGGCGCCCGCTACCAGAAGCAGATGCTCTGGACCGTCGTCGCCCTCTGGATCGTGCTGATGCTCGGGGCGATCTACCCCGTCCTCGGCCACGCCGCTCGTGAACTGTTCGGGAGCTGACGCCCATGTCCACGACTGAGAAGTCCGCCGCCGGCGTCGGCCCCGTCGAGGGTGGCGCCGTCTACACCGTCGACAACCCCGCGCCCTTCATCGAGGCTCCCCGCAAGCGCACCAAGAAGACCCCGAAGAGCACCCGGGGCAACTTCGAGCTGGCCGCCTGGCTGTTCATGCGCCTGTCCGGCGTGGTGCTGGTCGTGCTGGTCATCGGCCACCTGCTGATCCAGCTCGTGCTGGACGGCGGCGTCTCCAAGATCGGCTTCGCCTTCGTGGCGGGCCGCTGGGCGAGCCCCTTCTGGCAGGTCTGGGACCTGCTGATGCTGTGGCTCGCGATGCTGCACGGCGCCAACGGCCTGCGCACGGTCATCAACGACTACGCGGAGCGCGCGAACACCCGGCTGTGGCTCAAGGGCCTGCTCTACACGGCCACGGTGTTCACCATCCTGCTGGGCACGCTGGTGATCTTCACCTTCGACCCGAACATCCGCTAGGCACGGGGCTGCGAGAATCATGAAGATCCACAAGTACGACACCGTCATCGTCGGCGCCGGTGGCGCCGGTATGCGCGCCGCCATCGAGTCGACCAAGCGCAGCCGCACCGCCGTGCTCACCAAGCTCTACCCCACCCGCTCCCACACGGGCGCGGCGCAGGGCGGCATGGCCGCCGCGCTGGCCAACGTGGAGGAGGACAACTGGGAGTGGCACACCTTCGACACGGTCAAGGGCGGTGACTACCTGGTCGACCAGGACGCCGCCGAGATCCTCGCGAAGGAGGCCATCGACTCCGTCCTGGACCTGGAGAAGATGGGCCTGCCGTTCAACCGCACCCCGAACGGCACCATCGACCAGCGCCGCTTCGGCGGTCACAGCCGCAACCACGGTGAGGCCCCGGTCCGCCGGTCCTGCTACGCGGCCGACCGCACCGGCCACATGATCCTCCAGACGCTGTACCAGAACTGCGTCAAGGAGGGCGTGGAGTTCTACAACGAGTTCTACGTCCTGGACCAGCTGATCACCGAGGTCGACGGCGTCAAGCGGTCGGCCGGTGTGGTCGCCTACGAGCTGGCCACCGGCGAGATCCACGTCTTCCAGGCGAAGTCCGTGATCTACGCCTCCGGCGGCTGCGGCAAGTTCTTCAGGGTGACGTCGAACGCCCACACCCTGACCGGTGACGGCCAGGCCGCGGTCTACCGCCGGGGCATCCCGCTGGAGGACATGGAGTTCTTCCAGTTCCACCCGACCGGCATCTGGCGCATGGGCATCCTGCTGACGGAGGGCGCCCGCGGTGAGGGCGGCATCCTGCGCAACAAGGACGGCGAGCGCTTCATGGAGAAGTACGCGCCCGTCATGAAGGACCTCGCCTCCCGCGACGTCGTCTCGCGCTCCATCTACACGGAGATCCGCGAGGGCCGCGGCTGCGGTCCCGAGGGCGACCACGTCTACCTCGACCTCACGCACCTCCCGCCGGAGCAGCTGGACGCCAAGCTCCCGGACATCACCGAGTTCGCCCGCACCTACCTCGGCATCGAGCCCTACACGGACCCGATCCCGATCCAGCCCACCGCGCACTACGCGATGGGCGGCATCCCGACGAACGTCGAGGGTGAGGTCCTGGCGGACAACACCACGGTCGTCCCGGGCCTGTACGCGGCCGGCGAGGTGGCCTGCGTGTCCGTGCACGGCGCCAACCGCCTCGGCACGAACTCGCTGCTGGACATCAACGTCTTCGGCAAGCGCGCGGGCATCGCCGCCGCCGAGTACGCCCGGAAGGCCGAGTTCGTCGAGCTGCCGGAGAACCCGGCGGAGCTCGTGGTCGAGCAGGTGGAGCGGCTGCGCAACTCCACCGGCGCCGAGCGGGTGTCCGTCCTGCGGCGCGAGCTGCAGGAGACCATGGACGCCAACGTCATGGTGTTCCGCACCGAGCAGACCATCAAGACGGCGGTCGAGAAGATCGCGGAGCTGCGCGAGCGCTACAAGAACGTGGCGATCCAGGACAAGGGCAAGCGGTTCAACACCGACCTGCTGGAGGCCGTCGAGCTGGGCAACCTGCTGGACCTCGCCGAGGTCATGGCCGTCTCCGCGCTGGCCCGCAAGGAGTCCCGCGGCGGTCACTACCGCGAGGACCACCCGAACCGCGACGACGTCAACTTCATGCGGCACACCATGGCGTACCGCGAGGTCGGCGCAGACGGCTCCGAAACCGTCCGTCTCGACTACAAGCCGGTCGTCCAGACCCGCTACCAGCCGATGGAGCGTAAGTACTGATGGCTACCCCCGTTCTGGACAAGGAAGACGCGGCCGGCAAGCCCGAGCCCGGTTTCGCCGACTCCCCCTACATCACGGTCACGTTCCGCATCCGCCGCTTCAACCCGGAGGTCGCGGCGGAGGCCACCTGGGAGGACTTCCAGGTCGAGATCGACCCGAAGGAGCGCGTCCTCGACGCCCTCCACAAGATCAAGTGGGAGCTGGACGGCACGCTGACGTTCCGCCGCTCCTGCGCGCACGGCATCTGCGGCTCGGACGCCATGCGGATCAACGGCAAGAACCGCCTGGCCTGCAAGACGCTGATCAAGGACATCAACCCCGAGAAGCCGATCACGGTCGAGGCCATCAAGGGCCTGACGGTCCTGAAGGACCTCGTGGTCGACATGGAGCCGTTCTTCCAGGCGTACCGGGACGTCATGCCCTTCCTCATCACGAAGGACACGAACGAGCCCACGCGTGAGCGGCTGCAGTCCGCCGAGGACCGCGAGCGCTTCGACGACACCACGAAGTGCATCCTGTGCGCGGCCTGCACCACGTCGTGCCCGGTCTTCTGGAACGACGGCCAGTACTTCGGCCCGGCCGCCATCGTCAACGCGCACCGCTTCATCTTCGACTCGCGCGACGAGGCCGGCGAGCAGCGCCTGGAGATCCTCAACGACCGCGACGGCGTGTGGCGCTGCCGGACGACCTTCAACTGCACGGACGCCTGCCCGCGCGGCATCGAGGTCACGAAGGCGATCGCCGAGGTGAAGCGCGCGCTGATCACGCGCCGCTACTGAGGCCGACCGCTCGACCGAGAAGGCCCCGTCTCCGCAGGTGACGGGGCCTTCTGGTATATGCCACACCATCGGGGTGACCGCAGCGGAACGGGCCGCACGGACGCCGTCCTGCCTACGATGATGCTCTCGACACCAGCCCCCAGGAGGCACCTGATGTCCGCAGCTTCCGTCGAGCAGCCCTTCCACGAGGAAGAGCCGGTCACCCTGACGACCATCGCCGACGAGATCATGGAGCGCCATCCGGGCTACCGCGTCGAGATCATCGGAGGCCATCTCCTCGTGACCCCGTCCCCGGATGCTCCCCACGCCCGTGCCCTCACCCGCCTGATGATCCCGTTCATCGCCGCGGGCCTGCACGACGGCGAGACCGAGGTCCTCCAGAACGTCGGACTGTGGCTTCCCACGGGTGCCGAGGACTACGCCATTCCCGACCTCGTGGTGGTGGACGCCGACATCGACGACCACCTCGTCGAGAACAACGCGTACGACCCGGCCTGCTTCCGTCTCGTTCTCGAGGTCACCTCCGGCAACTGGAAAGACGACCTCAAGACCAAGGTCGCCGCCTACGCCGAGGCCAAGGTGCCCGTCTACGTGGTCGTCGACCGCAAGCACCAGCGCCTCCATGTCCTGACCCACCCGGTGGGAAGCGGCTACGAGAACCACCGTCCGCACGCCCCCGGCGAGCTCGTCACCCTCCCCGAGTCCGTAGGCGCCAAGGTGACTCTCGACGCGGCCGAGATCCTCAGGGCCGGCCAGGCGAGGAAGAGCGACTGAACCTCACAGCTGGCTCAGGATCGAAGGGTCCGTGATCTTCGTGTCCTCCGCGAGCAGCATCGCCTTGCTGAGGATCACCGCGAGCACGCGGTCGCCCTCGAAGGGCAGGTAGCCCGTCCCCTGGGCCTTCGGGTCGGACTTCGGGACGATGCAGAGGTACTGGTCGTTCGGGGTTCTGAGGATGTTGCCCGAGCCCAGGTGGATCCTGTAGCGCTCGCCCTTCACCTGGAGGAAGCGCCCCTCCAGCCGGCAGCGGTCGGCGATCGCCAGGCGGGGTATCAGGCGCTCCAGGAGGGCGCGGCGGGTCTCGGCGCTCTGGTTGGGCTCGCCGAAGCCGTACGACGTCCAGTAGTCGCGGAAGCGGCCGTCGGGCCCGCCGTCCTGCCAGGTCGGGTCGTTGCCGACGCTGGCCACGCCGACGAACAGGTCGACGTCGCGCAGGACCTCGGAGAGGACCAGGGGCGGGAGTCATCCCCGGCAACATTTTGAACGTGTTCAAGAAGGGTGGGGGCAATGGACCGCACGGTCATCGCCTACGTCATCTACCTGCTGGTCAGCATCGGTGTGACCATCTGGGTGGCCCGCACGCTGAGCCGCAACGGGCGGGTCTTCCTGGCCGACGTGCTGCACGGCAACGGGAAGCTCGCCGACGCCGTCAACCACCTGCTGGTGGTCGGTTTCTACCTCGTGAACCTCGGTTTCGTCGCGCTGTACCTGAGCGACGACGAGACCATCACTCGGCGTGGTGCTGCTGGTGCTCGGCGTGATGCACCTGGCCAACGTCCGGGTGCTGAACCCGATCCGGCGCCGGGGCGCCATGGAGCGGGAGCAGCAGCCGCCGGTGCCGCCGCAGGGCTGGCTCGCCCCGCAGCCCCAGGGCTGAACGGAGGTCCGGCATGAACGCCACCGCACCGGGCCCCCGGCCCGCCCCCGCACCACCGGTCCGCCGGCTCACGGTCCTGTACGACGCCGAGTGCTCCCTGTGCGCGTTCCTGCGCGACTGGCTCCTGCGGGAGCCCCAGCTGGTGCCGCTGGAGCCGGTCCCGGCCGGCTCCGAGGAGGCCCGGCGGCGCTTTCCCGGCCTGGACCACGGCGCCTCCCTCGACGAGATCACCGCCGTCGGCGACGCCGGGCAGGTCTACCGGGGCGCGGCCGCCTGGGTCGTCACCCTGTGGGCGCTGCGCGAGCACCGGCCGCTCGCCCACCGGCTGAGCACCCCGTCCGGCTCCCTGCTCGCCAAGGGCGCGGTACTCGCCGCGGCCAAGGGGCGCGGGGCGCAGTGGCACCGGGGAGCGCGACCGGGTGGGGGGCGGTGGGGCGGCGGGGTCCACCGGCGGGCGGACGGCTGGTCGTACGACCCGGCCCACGGCTGGTCCTTCACCGCGCCGGGCTGCGCCGACGGCACCTGCGCCCCCCGGTAGCCGGCCCGCGGCTGGCGTTAGGCTCTCTTCCCGTGCCCGCGAAGAACGACGGCCCCGACGAGGGCCATCCCCGCAAGTCCGAGCAGACCCGCGCGCTGATCCTGGAGACGGCCATGCGGCTGTTCCAGGAACGCGGCTACGACAAGACGACCATGCGGGCCATCGCCAAGGAGGCCGGGGTCTCCGTCGGGAACGCCTACTACTACTTCGAGGGCAAGGAGCACCTGATCCAGGGCTTCTACGACCGGATCGCCGCCGAGCACCAGGTGGCGGTCCGGGAGATCCTGGAGCGGGAGACCGACCTGGAGGCGCGGCTCGCGGGCGTGCTGCGCGCCTGGCTGGACATCGCCCGGCCGTACCACGAGTTCGCGGTGCAGTTCTTCAAGAACGCCGCCGACCCGGACAGCCCGCTCAGCCCCTTCTCGCCCGAGTCGGAGCACGCGCGCGTGGAGGCCATCAGCGTCCACCGGCAGGTCCTGGCCGGGACGAGGACCAAGGTGCCCGAGGAACTGCGGGACATCCTGCCCGAGTTGATGTGGCTGTCCCAGATGGGGCTCGTCCTGTACTGGATCTTCGACCGGACCGAGGGGCGCGAGCGCAGTTACCGGCTGGCCGAGCGCGGGGCCCGGCTGACCGCACGGGGGGTCGCCCTGTCCCGCTTCCGGGTGCTGCGGCCGCTCGTGCGGGAGGTGCACGAGCTGTTCACGGACTTCCTGCCGGGGATGACCCGGGCGATCCCCGACCCGGCGAGGCGCACCGCCGGGTCCTGACGCGCGGAGGCCGGGTCAGGCCTGCCGCGACGCCAGCTCGATCACCGTGATGTCCGAGGGGGCGCCGACCCGGGTGGGAGGACCCCAGGCGCCCGCGCCGCGCGAGACGTAGAGCTGGGTGTCGCCGTAGCGCTCCAGGCCCGCGAGGGTGGGGTTGGCGCCGGAGGCGATGAGGTTGCCGGGCCAGAGCTGGCCGCCGTGGGTGTGGCCGGAGAGCTGCAGGTCGACGCCGTGATCGACGGCGTCGTGGATCTGCACGGGCTGGTGGGCGAGGAGCACGCACGCGCGTGCGGTGTCCCGGTCGCCGAGCGCCCTGGCGAAGTCGGGGCCCTGGCCCTCGTTCTCGCCGGCCACGTCGTTGACGCCGGCCAGGTCGAAGTGCGGCAGTTCCCTGCGGGCGTTCTCCAGGGGGTCCAGGCCGAGCCGGCGGACCTCGTCGACCCACTGCTCGGCGCCGGAGAAGTACTCGTGGTTGCCGGTGACGAAGTAGGAGCCGTGGCGGGCCTTGAGCTGGGCGAGCGGCGCGGCGGCGGGGCCGAGGTCCTTGACGCTGCCGTCGACCAGGTCTCCGACGACCGCGATCAGGTCGGGCTGGGTCGAGTTGATCGTGTCGACGACCCTCTGCGCGAAGCCGCGCCCCAGGACCGGGCCGAGGTGCACGTCGCTGACGACCGCGATCCGGTACCCGTGCGCGGCCCGCGGCAGCTTGGCCAGCGGGACGGTGACGCGCTTCACCCGCGGCCCGCGCAGCACGCCGTGCGTCCCGTACCCGACGGTCCCGACGGCAGCCGCGGCGGCGGCACCGGCGACGACCCGCGAGACGAAGAGACGGCGGGACGGGCCGTCAGAGGGTTCGGGGGTCTCGGACGCGGGGACCGCCGCCGGGTGGGGAGCCGGGTCGGTCCTCGTCAGGGAGGCGCACGCCGAAGCGTGCACCTCGGTGGTGTGCTCCGCCCGCCCGTCGGCCGCGGTCGCCGTGCCGGCCGCGGCGGGCGTGCCCGTGCCGTGCCCCGCGGACGCGCCGGTGCCGGACTCCGGCTCCGTGCCCGTCGCGGTCCCGGCTCCCGCCCGCCGTTCCAGGGCCCACCGCAGCACCGGCCGCACGACCTCCCCGGCCAGCACCGCCAGCAGCAGGTAGACCGACAGGGCCAGCCACAGGAAGCCCGGCCAGGCGAGGACCTGCTGGAGGACGAACGGGGCGCCGGAGCGTTCGGCGACGAGGGCCCCGACGGCCAGGGCCCAGCCGCCGGCGACCAGGACCGCGCCCGCCCGGCGGACGACGCCCGGACCGCGGGTCGTGTCGCGGAACAGGCGGCGCCAGACGTACCAGTTGGCCGTGACGATCACGGCCAGGACCAGCAGGGCGACGAGTACGAAGACGATGGGCACGGTGTTGTTTCTCCCGATGGCCGTTATGACGTCCGGCGCAGTGCGCGCAGACCACGCAACCCGATGGCCCCGACGGCCGTCCCCCATACGAAGGAGACGACCGCGAGCAGCAGGTGCACCCAGAAGTACGCCGTGGGACGGCCTTCGTCGAAGGCGAGTCCGCTGCCGTCAGCGACCAGGTTCTTGACGAAAGTGATCCAGATGACCCAGCTCCACACCCCGAAGGCGAGCAGGAACCAGGAGACGGGGCGGCTGAGCTTCATGCACCCAGTATCGCCGGGGCGTGTCCGGTTCCGTTCCCGGGGTGGGGCCTCGGGCGGGACTTCCCCCCGCACGGCATGTACTTTTCCGACCGTGCCCGCACCGAAGAAGACCGCCGGGCGATCCCTGCTGGTCGCCTCCGCCGTCCTGTCGTCCCTCGCCCTGGCCGCGCCCGCCGCCGTCGCCGCCCCGAGCCCCTCGGCGAGCCCGTCGGCCACTCCCCCGGCGTCGATGTCGACCGTGGGCGGCGCCAGGCTCGGGAGGCCGGGCACGCAGGTGAACCTGGCGAGCGGTGTCCCGGTGCTGCCCAAGGACGTCACCGCCCGCTCCTGGGTCGTCGCCGACGCCGAGACCGGTGACGTGCTGGCCGCGCACCACGCGCACTGGCGCCTCGCCCCGGCGAGCACGCTGAAGATGCTGTTCGCGGACACGCTGCTGCCGAAGTTCCCGAGCACCGCCGAGCACAAGGTCGTGCCGTCGGACCTGGCCGGCATCGGCGCGGGCTCCAGCATGGTCGGGATAACGGAGGAGGAGACCTACACCGTCCACGACCTGTGGCTCGGCGTCTTCCTGCGCTCCGGCAACGACGCGGTGCACGTGCTGTCCGCGATGAACCAGGGCGTGGAGAACACCGTCCGCGAGATGAACGAGCACGCGGAGGAGCTCCAGGCCCTCGACACGCATGTGGTCAGCCCGGACGGGTACGACGCCGAGGGGCAGGTCTCCTCGGCGTACGACCTCACGCTGATCGCCCGCTCGGGGCTGCAGAAGGAGGACTTCCGGGACTACTGCTCGACGGTCCGCGCCGAGTTCCCCGGCGCGACGGAGAAGAACAAGAAGGGCAAGAAGGTCCGCAAGTCCTTCGAGATCCAGAACACCAACCGGCTGCTGGCCGGGGACGCGGACGTGCCGGTCTACCAGGGCATCGCGGGCGTGAAGAACGGCAACACCACCAACGCGGGGGCCACCTTCACCGGCGTCGCCGAGCGGGGCGGCAAGGTGCTGCTCGTGACGGTGATGAACCCGGAGAAGTCCGGGCACAACGAGGTCTACAAGGAGACCGCCCGGCTGTTCGACTGGGGTTTCAAGGCGGCCGGGAAGGTGCGGCCCGTCGGTGAGCTGGTGCCGCCCAAGGGCGCCGCCCGGGCCGGCTCCGGGCCGGGCGCGAACCCCTCCGGCGAGGCCGGCGGCTCCGGGGACGCCGGGACGGGCACGGCCGGGGCCGGTGCCCAGCCGGTGGCCTCCGCCCCGGCGGCCGCCGGCTCCGGCGGCATCGGCACCGCGCTCGGCGTCATCGGCGGGGTGCTGGTGCTGCTCGCGGGCGGTGCGTTCCTGGTCAACCGCCGCTGGCCGCTGCCTGATCTGGTGCGCCGCCGGACCCGCCCGTGACCGCCGGGACCTCGTCCTCCTTGCTCTGCGTCGCCGTCCAGGAGGCGCAGAACAGCACCAGCTTCGAGGTGAAGTTGATCCACAGCAGCAGCGCGACGGGCACCCCGAACGCGCCGTACATGCTCTTGGCCGCCACTCCCTGGAGATAGCCGCTGAGCAGCAGCTTCAGCAGTTCGAAGCCGACCGCGCCGGTCAGGGCCGCCACGAACAGGCGGTGGCGCGTCGGCTCGACGCCGGGCAGCAGGGTCAGGACGTAGAGCAACAGCAGGAAGTTGGCGAGGACGGCGATCAGGAAGGCGGCGATCCGCAGCAGGACCCCGCCCCAGCCGGCCTCGTCGATGCCCAGCTCCCGGATGATCCAGCCGATCATCGCGGAGGCCACGGCGGAGGCGGCGATCGTCACGAGCAGCGCGCCGCCGAGGCCGACCAGCACGCCCGCGTCCTTGGCGTAGCGCAGGACCGGGTTCTCCTCGTCGTCGGCCAGCTCCCACACCGCCCGCAGGCACTCGCGCATCGAGCCGGCCCAGCTGATGCCGGTGAGGAGCAGCAGCGCGCCCGCGATGAGCCCGATGGTGCCGGCGTTGTCCACCAGGCCCGCGACGTCCAGCTGGTCGGAGATGCCGGGCACCTGGTCGGTGAGCTTGTCCTGCAGTTTGTTCTGCTGCTCGGTGCTGAGGGTGGCGGCGGTGACGGCGGCGGTGACCGTCAGCAGCGGGAACAGGGCGACGAAACTCGTGAAGGTCATCGCGGCGGCCAGCCGCGTCCACTTCACGCGGTCCAGCCGCTCGTACGACCGCCACGCGTGGGTGATCGTCAACCGTTCCAGCCACGGTCCGACGACCGGGAGCCTTTTCAGCCAGTCCATGATCCGTCTCTGCCCTCCGCCCGGAACACCCATGTGCGGATACCCCAGAACCGCAGGACTGTGGCCAGGCCCATGCCGACGATCGCGCCGGAGACGGTGTCGGCGCGCTGGGAGGTGAGTCCGAGGCCGTAGTGGCTGACGGTGAGGCAGAGCAGCTGCACGGCGGCCCCGGCGAGGTTCACCGCGAAGAACGCGGCGTAGGGGCGAAAGCCCCGGGGGCGTGCGGTGCGGTAGGGGCCGAGGGCGTTGGCCGCGTAGGCGACCGAGCAGGCGGCGAGGAAGGACAGCGACTTGGCGGTGAGCGGGCCGAGTGCGGCGGGGCCGCGCAGGGCGGTGAACAGGGCGAGGTCGACCGCGTAGGCGAGGAGGCCGGCGGTCGCGAAGCCGAGGAGCTCCCGGCGGAGCGCGGGCGCGGGGGCGGTCCACGCGCGCGTGGTCACCAATTGGCCACCGCCAGGCCGTACATGGTCATCCAGACCACGCCGATGAGGGCGAGCGCCCGGTCGCGCAGGACGACGTCCTCGGGCTCGCCGGCCGTGCCGCGGTCGGCGAAGACGGCGTAGCGCAGGATCGCGAGGATGAAGGCGACCATGGACAGCTGCCGCCAGGGCAGCACGCTGGTGTGCGGGACGCCGCCCTCCTCCATGGCCCACAGGCAGTAGCCGAGCACGGCGACCCCGGCCGCGAGCTGCCAGACGAAGCGGAGGTAGCCGGTGGTGTACTCGGTGAGCAGCGCGCGCGTGGCACCGGCCTTTCCGGCCATCTGGACGGCTTCGGAGTAGCGCTTGGCCGACACCATGAACAGCGCGCCGAAGCCGGTGGTGATCAGGAACCAGCGCGACAGCGGGATGCCGAGGGCGAGTCCGCCGACCATGGCCCGCATCAGGAACCCCGTGGTGACGACCGCGAGGTCCACGACGAGGACGTGCTTCAGGCTGATGCAGTACGCCAGTTGCAGGGCGAGGTAGGCGGTCAGCAGGGCGGCGACGGCCGGGCCGCACAGCCACGCCGCGGCGACGGGGGCGAGCATGCCGAGGGCGCCGCCGACGGCGTAGGCGACGGGCACCGGGACCTGTCCGGCGGCGACCGGGCGGTGCCGTTTGACCGGGTGGGCGCGGTCGGCGTCGGCGTCGCGGGCGTCGTTGACGAGGTAGACGGCCGCGGCGCAGGCGGTGAAGAGCGCGAAGACGAGCGGGAGTCGGGTCAGGGCGTGCCGGGAGAAGAGCTCGCCGGCCGCCGCCGGGGCGGCGATCACGAGGATGTTCTTGACCCACTGCCGGGGGCGCGCGGTCCGTACGAGACCGGACAGGACCCCGCCCCTGCGGGCCGGTGCGGGCGGGCGCTCGGGGGCGCGCTGCCGCAGGACGGCCGTCTCAGTCATGGTGGGCGCCTCCTGACATCCAGCGGGCGCCGAGACGGGCCGTGAGGGCGCCGAGGGCCGCGCCGGCGGCGACGTCGGACGGGTAGTGGACGCCGACCACCAGGCGCGAGACGCACACGGCGGCGGCGAGCGGGGGGACCGCGCGCACCCCGAGGGCGCCGAAGGCGACGGCGGCGGCCGCGGAGGAGGTGGCGTGCGAGCTGGGGAAGGAGTGCCGCCCCGCGGTGCGGACCAGGGGCACCACGTGCGCGGGGCGCGGGCGGCGCACGACCCGTTTCACCCCCATGCTGACGAGGTGCGCCCCGGCGGTCAGGGCCGTGCCGCGCAGCCAGGCGCCGCGTCTCCTGCCGTCGACGGCGGCTCCGGCGAGCCCGGCCGCCAGCCACATCGTCGCGTGCTCCCCCGCCCAGGACAGGGCGCGCGCGGCGCCGGCCACGCGCGGGTCGGTGCCGCACGCCCTGAGCGCCGAGAGGATCCGGTGGTCCATGTCGTGCAGGTCGTCGAGGTCGTCCATGTGGCTCACTGTTCACGCCCGGCAGGCCCGAACTCCGGCAATATTGGGCGACATCCCATTAATCACCCATTTCGGGGAGGGGTGCCATGTTTACTGACTGATCGCTCACGCCAGGGCGATACGGTCACCGACATGTCTGCCGACACCGATTCCGACCCGGACGTCATGGGCCTGGACCACACCACCGTCACCGGCTGGGGCCGCACCGCTCCCACCGCCGCCCGGCTGATCCGCCCCCGGACGTACGAGGAGGCCGCGGCAGCCGTCCGGGAGTGCGGGGCCCGCGGCGGGATCCCCCGGGGACTGGGACGGGCGTACGGGGACGCGGCGCAGAACGCGGGCGGGTCCGTGCTCGACATGACGGGCCTGGACCGCGTGCACGCGATCGACGCCGACGGCGGCACCGTGCTGTGCGACGCGGGCGTCTCGCTGCACCGGCTGATGGAGGTGCTGCTGCCGCTCGGCTGGTTCGTGCCGGTCACCCCCGGCACCCGCTACGTCACCGTCGGCGGCGCGATCGGCGCCGACATCCACGGCAAGAACCACCACGTCTCGGGCTGCTTCGCCCGGCACGTGCTCGCCCTCGAACTGCTCACCGCCGACGGCGGGATCCGCACGGTGGTCCCCGGCACGCCGCTCTTCGAGGCGACGGCCGGCGGCATGGGGCTGACCGGTGTGATCCTCACCGCGACGATCCGGCTGCAGCCGGTCGAGACCTCGCTGATGTCGGTCGACACCGAACGCGCCGCGGACCTCGACGACCTGATGGCCCGGCTCGCGGCCACCGACCACCGCTACCGCTACTCGGTCGCCTGGATCGACCTGCTGGCCCGCGGGGCGTCGACCGGCCGCGCGGTGCTCACCCGCGGCGACCACGCGCCCCTGGACGCGCTCCCCGCCCGTCTGCGCCGCGACCCGCTGGCCTTCCGCACCGCGCGCCTGCCGTCCGCGCCCGCCGTCCTGCCCGAGGGCCTGCTCACCCGGACGACCGTGGGCCTGTTCAACGAGCTCTGGTACCGCAAGGCCCCCCGCGCACGCGCCGGTCAGCTCCAGCGGATCTCCGCGTTCTTCCACCCCCTGGACGGCGTCCCGCACTGGAACCGCGTCTACGGCCGCGGCGGCTTCGTCCAGTACCAGTTCGTCGTCGCCTACGGCCGGGAGGACGCCCTGCGCCGCATCGTGCGCCGCATCTCCGCACACCGCTGCCCGTCCTTCCTGGCCGTCCTCAAGCGCTTCGGCGAGTCCGACCCGGGCTGGCTGTCCTTCCCCGTGCCCGGCTGGACGCTGGCGCTGGACATCCCGGCGGGCCTGCCCGGCCTCGGCGCGTTCCTCGACGAACTCGACGAGGAGGTCGCCGCCGCGGGCGGACGCGTCTACCTCGCCAAGGACGCCCGGCTGCGCCCGGAACTGCTCGCGGCGATGTACCCGCGCCTCGGCGACTTCCGCGCCCTGCGCGCCGAGCTGGACCCGCGCGGGGTGTTCGTGTCCGACCTGGCCCGCCGCCTCGGTCTCTAGGCAAGGCAACAACTAGGAGCTGTCATGAAGGACGCCTTCGGCCTCCCCCAGTCCCTGCTCGTCCTCGGCGGTACCTCCCAGATCGCGCTGGCGACCGCCCGCCGGCTGATCGCCCGCCGCACCCGCACGGTCTGGCTGGCGGGCCGCCCCTCGCCCGCGCTGGAGGAGGCCGCCGGTCAGCTGCGCGGTCTCGGCGCCGATGTGCACACGGTCGCCTTCGACGCCCTGGACCCGACCTCGCACGAGGCCGTGCTCGGCAAGGTCTTCGCCGAGGGCGACGTCGACATGGTGCTGATCGCGTTCGGTCTCCTGGGTGACCAGGCCCGTGACGAACGCGACCCGGAGGCGGCGGTGCGGGTCGCGCAGACCAACTACACAGGGGCGGTCTCGGCGGGCCTGGTGTGCGCCCGCTCGCTGCAGTCCCAGGGGCACGGCTCGCTGGTCGTGATGTCGTCCGTCGCGGGCGAGCGGGCCCGCCGCGCGAACTTCATCTACGGCTCCAGCAAGGCCGGCCTGGACGCCTTCGCGCAGGGCCTGGGAGACGCGCTGCACGGCACGGGCGTGCACGTCATGGTCGTACGCCCCGGCTTCGTCCGGACCCGGATGACGGCCGGCCTGCCCGAGTCCCCCCTGGCGACCACGCCCGAGGCGGTCGCCACGGCCGTGGAGCTGGGCCTGCGGCGCCGCTCGGAGACGGTGTGGGTACCGGGCGCGCTCCGCGTGGTGATGTCGGCACTGCGGCACCTGCCGCGGGGGCTGTTCCGGCGGCTGCCGGTCTGACGCCGGGGCGCCGCGCCGCGCATCGCGTCACGGGCGTCAACTCGCCAGTCCCGCAAGTCCATTGAAGTTCGCCTCGGATGGTGCGTACATTTCTCGGGCTCCACCCGGGAATCGGAAGCAGTACGGCAACACCGGACCGAACGGAAGCGGCGGGGCCACGGACGCGATGGCGGAGACGACGGAGTTCAAGGCGAGTGACGGCACGGTGCTGCGGGTGGAGGTGGACAAACCTCCACCGCCCTTCGGCGCGGACGCGCACGAGCCGGTGAGCAGGCGGCGGTCCGCGACGGCGGAGACCGCCACGGGGAACCTGCGTGAGGCCGTGGACCGCGTCCGGCCGGCGGCGCAGGACGTCCTGGACTCGCTGCGGGCCATGCCCCAGGCCCCCGACCGGGTGACGCTGGAGTTCGGGGTGAAGCTGGGCGCGGACGCGGGCGTCGTCCTGGCGCGCGCCTCCTCCGAGGCCCACTTCAAGGTGCTCATGGAGTGGGAGCGGAAGCCGCGCGAGCGGGAACGGGCGCCGGACGAGGAGGACGACGGCGCCCCGGCCCCGGAGACCGGCTCCGGCGATGACGAGCGCTGAGACGCGCAGCCCCTCCGCCTCCCCGGCGTTCGAGCAGGGGCTCGCCCGGTTGCTCGACGCGGACGGCCTCCCGCTGGGCGCCGGCTTCCTGATCACCTCCGACCTGGTGTGCACCTGCGCGCACGTCCTGGCGGGCGAGGAGCGCGCGCCGTCGGCCGTCCCGGACACGCCCGCCCTCGTGGACTTCCCCCTGCTCGCCGACGGCAGCGGCCCGCCGGTGACCGCCACGGTGGCCGAGTGGCGCCCCGACGACGACGTCGCCCTGCTCCGGCTGGCGCACCCGGTGCACGGCGCGGCACCGCTGCCGCTCGCCTCACCGGACCAGGCGCTGTGGGGCCGGGAGGCCCGCGTGTACGGCTTCCCCGAGGACACCGTCTCGGGCGTCAACGCCCATGGCGTCCTGCGCGGCGGGCAGGGCGCGGGCCGTATCCAGCTCGACACCGGCGCCGGCAGCGTGCCGGTCCTGCCGGGCTTCAGCGGCAGCCCGGTGTGGGACGTAGGGGCCCGTACGGTGGTCGGGATGATCGCGGCACGGGGCGGGCGCTCCCTGACCGGCACGGCGTACCTGATCCCCGCCCGTCGGCTGGCGCCCGTTCGGACCCCGGCGGCAGAGGGCCGGGAGCCGTTCAAGGGCCTGCTGCGTTTCGAGGAGGAGGACGCCCCCCTCTTCCACGGCCGCGAGGACGACGCCGCCGCCCTCGCCGAGGCGGTCCGCGAACGGCCGCTGGTCCTGGTGACCGGGCAGTCGGGCACGGGCAAGTCGTCCGTGCTGCGCGCCGGTCTGCTGCCACGGCTGCGCGAGGCGGACGCGGTCGTCGTGGTGAGGACGCCCCGCGAGGCGGACGACCCGGCCGTCTTCCTCGGCGAGGCGCTGCTGGCCCTGTGGGACGCGGCCGGCCCCGACGCGCCGGACGACGCGCGCGGCACCGTCGTGCGCGAGGGCCTGACCGGTGACGGTCTCGCGCTCGGGCGGCTGCGGGAGCGGCTGCGGTCCGCGGCCGGGGACCGGTTGTGCGCGCTGGCGGTCGACCAGTTCGAGGAGTACGCCGCCGCCGCACCGCGCGCCGCCCGCCGGGTGGTGGCCTGGCTGCGCGAACTCACCGGTGTCGCCGACCTCGTACCGGGCCGTGGGCTGCGCGCCGTGCTGACCGCCAGGAACGCCACCCTGGACACGCTGGCCCCGGCGCTCCCGGCCGCGCGGCTGACGCGGGCCCTGGTGCGCCTCGATCCGCTCGCCGACGACGCCCTGGCCAGGGTGATCTCCGAGCCGCTGCGCTCGGTCCCCGGCGCCGGGCTGGAACCCGGCCTCGCGGAGCTGCTGCTGCGGGACGCCCGCGAGGCCCAGGACGCCCACGGGGAGGCCGACGCCCTGCCCCTGCTGGAGTTCACGCTCGCCCGGCTGTGGCAGCGGCGCACCGGCGGCACCCTCACCCACGCCGCCTACCAGGACCTCGGCGGACTGTCCGGCGCGCTGGCCCGGCACGCCCAGGACACCCTCGACGCGGCGCTCGCGGAGGGCCTCGCCGACCAGGAGACGGCCCGCCGGCTGTTCCAGCGGCTGGCCCGCCCGTACGGGCTCGGCCGCTTCCTGCCCGACACCGTGCCCGCCGCCGAACTCGACGAGGGCCAGCTGCGGTTGGCGCGACGGATGGCGAAGGCGAAGCTGCTCGCCTGGACCCGGCCGCGGCCGGGCGGGCCGCCGGGGGAGTCACTGCGCATGGCGCACGAGGCCCTGCTGCGCGAGTGGGAGTGGCTGCGCACCTGTCTGCGCGAGGGCGAGGAGTTCCGGGCCTGGCAGGCGGAGGTCGCCGAACGCGCCCGCGTCTGGCAGGAGGCGGGCGGCCGCCCCTTCGCCGTCGTCCCGGTGGAACTCCTGGGCTCGGCGGGCCGCTGGCAGTCGGAACGCGCGCGTGACATCACCCAGGTGCAGCGGGCGTACCTCGCGGCGGGACGCCGGCACGCCCGCCGGGGCGCCTACGTGCTGCGCGCGTTCGCCGCGACCGTCACCGTGTTCACGATCCTGGCCGGCTGGCTGGCATGGGACGCGTCGCGCAGCCGGGACGCGGCCCAGCAGCAGCTGCGCGTGTCCGCCGCGGGACAGCTGGCCGATCTGTCCGAGGAGCGGTCGTCCGCCGACCTCGCGCTGTCCGTCCAGGCGGCCATGGGCGCCTGGGCCACCTCCCGCACCGACGAGGCCCGCGGCGCGCTGTTCCGCCAGTACCTGCGGATGCGGGACGTCGAGCGGATGCACGTCGGGCTGTGGCCGGGCAGCGTGCGGGACGTGACCTCGGCCCCGGGCACGGACGTCCTGGCGGTCGTCACCTCTCCGGACGAGGAGAGCAAGCGCCGGGTGAGCGTCATCATGGGCGCGGCCTCCGGGCGTCCCCGCGCCCTCCGCCTGCGGAACATACCCGACGGCGACTTCAGCGGCACCTTCAGCGACGACGGACGCTGGTACGCGGCCGGCGGGGCGGACGGATCGGTGCGGCTGTGGCCGGTCGGCGAACCGGACGCCGAACCCCGGCTGCTCGCCGGCGCGCGGGACGGCCTCGACGAGAGCTACGGCTCTCCGTTGGACTTCTCCGACGACGGATCGCGGCTGCTGCGGCTGCACGCGTACGACGTGCGCCCCGGCAAGGGCACCGACCAGCGGGCCGCGCTGGAGGTCTGGGACGTCGCCTCCGGCGCCGAAGTGCCCGTCCCCGGACGGCTGGTCGGCGGGCGGGACGCGGACACGGCGTGCTTCGGGGACGGCCGGGACGAGGTGGCGCTCACCTGGACCCAGGAGAGGGCGGCCGAGACGGCGCCGCTGATGTCGGCTGCGGTCTTCGGCCTGGCCGAGGGCCGGGAACGGCGGCGGCTGGTCTCGGACACCGAGATCGCGCGCTGTGCGGCGCGCGGGCAGCTGGTCGAGGTCGCGGGGCTCCGAGGGGCGCCGTCACGGCTCCTCGACACGAGCGGAACCCAGCGCGAACGCCGCCTCCCGTACGACTTCGTGGATCACGACGCCTCCGGGCTCTACTCCACGCGCGTGCGCATGGACTCCCCCCTCGGCGGCTCCCCGGAGTACGGGCTGCTCACCCTGGTCGGGGCCACGGACGGCCGCACCTGGACCACCGTGACGCCGACCGACGGCGACACGGACGAGTCGCAGGTCGCGGTATGGCCACCGGAGGGCGGAGGCGGACGTCCGCGGGTCGTGGCCCTGGTCGGGGACGCTCTGCTGCGGCTGCGCCCGGCCGAGGGAGCGGACGTCGTCACGCTCGCGCCCGACCGCTCCGGCGAGGACCGGCCGACGTCGGCCCCTGACGGCCGCCGGTTCGCCGTGCGGCGCGAGGAACGGGTGTTCGTGGGCGGGCCCGGGCGGCCGTACCGGTCGGCCGCCCTGCCCGGCTCTGCCCACGGCGCCGACCCGTGGCAGGTGACCTGGGTGGACGCCGGAGGGGAAGACGTGGTCGTCGCCTGGGACCCGGGCGGGGCACGCCTGGTCCTGTACGACGTGGACGATCCGGCGCGTCACCGGGAGGTCCGCCTGAAGGCCGGGGAGGGCACCCGCATCGAGTCCGTGGCCCGGCTCGGCAACGGCGAGCTGGCCGTGCTGCTGTCCTCGAACGAGGTGCTCCGCCTCGACCCGCGTACGGGCGGGAGTGTCGCGCCCGCGCTGCGGGTGGCGCCCCGCCCGGTGAGCACCCCGCCGTTCCTCAGCTCGCCGGGACAGCTGATCCCCCGCCCCGGCCACCCCACGCAGGCCCTGATCGTCACCGTCCTCGGCCATCGGACGGGGCAGCTGCTGCTGTGGGACCTCGTCGCGGGCACCCGCGTGTCGGCCTGGGACACCTCGACCGGTGTGGCCGGGCAGGGGAGCGACCGGACCGAACAGCCCCTCGTGTTCAGCGCGGACGGCCGCCTGCTGGCGGTCACCCACGGCGACGAGAAGGTGCGCTTCTGGGACGTGGCCCAGGGCGGCCGGAGAGTGGGCAGGACCGTGCCGGCCTCCGGTGGGGGACATCTGCTCGCCCTGCTCGGCCACCACACCCTGGTCACCGCCGGCGACGGCTTCACGCTGTACGACGTCCAGACCGGCCGGGTCCTGGGCAACGGCCAGGCCGCCGTGGGAGGCGACCGGTTCGCGACGGTGTGGTCCGGGACGGAAGCGCACCTCGTGGCGGACGGCCAGGTGCAGAGCTTCCGCGTCGACCCCGAGGCCTGGTGGCGCACGCTCTGCGCGGGCGCGAACCGCCCCTACCGCCCGGAGGAACGCGAGGTCCTTCCGCCCGGCGCCCACACCGGCCCCCCGTGCTCCGCGTCGTGACGCCGGCCTCGGGGCCGGTCAGTAGGCCGGCAGCGAGCCCCGCTGCGCCGAGCCCTGCTGCGGTACGGCCGGGCGGCCGAAGGTGAAGTCCCGCAGCCGGCGCCACACCCCGTCGGGGCCCTGCTCGTAGAGGGCGAAGCCGGTGCAGGGCCAGGCGGCCTCGTAGTCGGCGAGTTCGGCGAAGGCGCGGTCCATCGCCGCCTCGTCGATGCCGTGGGCGACGGTGACGTGCGGGTGGTAGGGGAACTGCAGTTCACGGGCCACCGGGCCGGCGGGGTCGCGGACCTGCTGCTGGAGGCGGGTGCAGTCCTCCGCGCCCGTGACGATCCGGACGAACACCACCGGTGACAGGGGCCGGAAGGTGCCGGTGCCGTGCAGCCGCAGGGGGAACGGCCGGCCTGCCGCCGCGACCTCGCTCAGATGCGCCTCGACGGCCGGCAGGGCGCTGCCGTCCACCTCCGTGGGCGGCAGCAGGGTGACGTGCGTGGGGATGCCGTGAGCCGCGGCGTCGCCGAAGCCCGCGCGCAGCTGCTGGAGCTCGCTGCCGTGAGGCTCCGGGACCGCGATCGACACACCGATCGTTACGGTCCCCACGTCGTCTCCTGTCGTGTCAGTGTGGCCGTTGATACGACCACCCGGTTATCGACTGTACGGCCACGGCACGGTTACGGGCAGGCGCAACGGACGTGATGTACAGCGCTGTGCGGTGCCACGGCTGTGCGCCGGGGGCCGGTTCAGTGCTTGGCGGGCAGGAAGCCGACCCTGTCGTACGCCTGCGCGAGGGTCTCCGCGGCGACCGCGCGGGCCTTCTCGGCGCCCTTGGCCAGGATCGAGTCGAGCGTCTCCGGGTCGTCCAGGTACTGCTGGGTGCGCTCGCGGAACGGCGTGACGAAGTCGACCATGATCTCGGCGAGGTCCGTCTTGAGCGCGCCGTACATCTTGCCGGTGTACTTCTCCTCCAGCTCGCCGACGGTCTCGCCGGTGAGGGTCGAGTAGATCGTGAGGAGGTTGCTGATGCCCGGCTTGTTCCCGGTGTCGTAGCGGATCACGGTGTCCGTGTCGGTGACCGCGCTCTTGACCTTCTTGGCGGTGGTCCTCGGCTCGTCCAGGAGGTTGATGAGGCCCTTCGGCGTGGAGGCCGACTTGCTCATCTTGATCGACGGGTCCTGGAGGTCGTAGATCTTCGCCGTCTCCTTGAGGATGTACGGCTTCGGGACGGTGAAGGTCGGGCCGAAGCGGCCGTTGAAGCGCTCGGCGAGGTCGCGGGTCAGCTCGACGTGCTGGCGCTGGTCCTCGCCGACGGGGACCTCGTGGGCCTGGTACAGCAGGATGTCAGCGACCTGGAGGATCGGGTACGTGAACAGGCCGACGGAGGCGCGGTCGGCGCCCTGCTTGGCGGCCTTGTCCTTGAACTGGGTCATCCGGCCGGCCTCGCCGAAGCCAGTGAGGCAGTTCATGACCCAGGCGAGCTGCGCGTGCTCGGGGACGTGGCTCTGGACGAAGAGCGTGCAGCGGTCCGGGTCGAGACCGGCCGCGAGGAGCTGGGCCGCGGCCAGGCGCGTGTTGGCGCGCAGGTCCTTGGGGTCCTGCGGCACGGTGATCGCGTGCAGGTCGACGACCATGTAGAACGCGTCGTGGGTCTCCTGGAGCGCCACCCACTGGCGGACGGCGCCGAGGTAGTTGCCGAGGTGGAACGAGCCGGCGGTGGGCTGGATGCCGGACAGCACGCGGGGTCGGTCTGAGGCCATGGCCTCATTCTCTCAGAGGGCCGCGGGTGGTTCCGGCGGTGGGGAACCGCGGACCCGTCGTGGCGGGTCCGCGGTCCCCACGTCCCTCGGGGGACGCGTCAGCCGAGGTCGATCTCCGGGTACAGGGGGAAGCCGGAGACCAGGTCCGTGGCCCTGCGGCCGATCTCGTCGGCGATCTTCGGGTCCAGCACGTGCTGGGCCTTGGAGGGGGCGCCCGACTTGGTGGTGCCCGGCTCGGAGGCGGTCAGGACGCGGTCGATCAGGCCCGCCACCTCGTCCATCTCCGCCGTGCCCAGGCCGCGCGTGGTGAGCGCGGGCGTGCCGATGCGGATGCCCGACGTGTACCAGGCGCCGTTCGGGTCGGCGGGGATCGCGTTGCGGTTGGTGACGATGCCCGACTCCAGCAGGGCGGCCTCGGCCTGGCGGCCGGTGAGGCCGTAGGAGGAGGCGACGTCGATCAGGTTCAGGTGGTTGTCCGTACCGCCCGTCACCAGCGTCGCGCCGCGGCGCGTCAGGCCCTCGGCGAGGGCGCGGGAGTTGTCGACGATGCGCTGCGCGTAGTCGCGGAAGGACTCCTGGCGGGCCTCCGCGAGGGCCACGGCCTTGGCGGCCATGACGTGCGGGAGCGGGCCGCCGAGGACCATCGGGCAGCCGCGGTCGACCTGGTCCTTCAGCGAGTCGTCGCACAGGACCATGCCGCCGCGGGGGCCGCGCAGCGACTTGTGGGTGGTCGTCGTGACGATCTGGGCGTGCGGGACCGGGTCGAAGTCGCCGGTCAGCACCTTGCCCGCGACCAGGCCGGCGAAGTGCGCCATGTCGACCATGAGCGTGGCGCCGACCTCGTCGGCGATCTCGCGCATGATCCGGAAGTTCACCAGACGGGGGTAGGCCGAGTAGCCCGCGACGAGGATCAGCGGCTTGAACTCGCGGGCCTGCGCGCGCAGGGCCTCGTAGTCGATGAGGCCGGTGGCCGGGTCCGTGCCGTAGGAGCGCTGCTCGAACATCTTGCCGGAGATGTTCGGGCGGAAGCCGTGGGTGAGGTGGCCGCCCGCGTCCAGGGACATGCCGAGCATGCGCTGGTTGCCGAAGGCCTGTCGCAGCTCGGCCCAGTCGGCCTCGGTCAGGTCGTTGATCTGGCGGACGCCGGTCTTCTCCAGGAAGGGCACCTCGACGCGGGCGCCGAGGACGGCCCAGAAGGCGACCAGGTTGGCGTCGATGCCGGAGTGCGGCTGGACGTAGGCGTGGCGGGCGCCGAACAGCTCCCTGGCGTGCTCCGCGGCGAGCGACTCGACGGTGTCGACGTTGCGGCAGCCTGCGTAGAAGCGGCGGCCGACGGTGCCCTCGGCGTACTTGTCGCTGAACCAGTTCCCCATCGCCAGGAGCGTGGCGGGGGAGGCGTAGTTCTCCGAGGCGATCAGCTTGAGCATCTCGCGCTGGTCGGCGACCTCCCGGCCGATGGCGTCCGCCACGCGGGGCTCCACGGCGCGGATGACGTCGAGGGCGGCGCGGTAGGCGGTGGATGCGGTGGAAAGGGGCTCGGCTGGCATGGTGGACCTCCGGACGGTGCGTTCGGCGTTCACGGTACGGCCCAGGCGCACGGCACGGTTCCGGTACCCGGGGTTCGTCCGGGTCCGGGGGCCGCTTCCCGATGGTCGGTCCCATCCCAGCACGCCAGTCACGGCCCGTGGATCAGAGTACCGGGCGAGGGGCGGGGCGGCGTCTGCCGGGTTCTCGCCGGTGCCGGGAGCGGGGCGCGTCGTGGCTCGTCGCGCCGTTCCCCTCGCTCCTGACGGAGCGCGCCCTCCCGGGCCCGCTCACAGGATCACGTGCGGCAGGAACCTCGCGTACTCGTCCGTGATCAGGCCCGACGACTCGCGGATGCCCAGGCCCGCCGACTGGTCCTCCACCACCCAGGCGCCCAGGACCACGCGGTGGCCGTCGAAGTCGGGGAGCGGGGCCAGTTGCTGGTAGCAGCAGGGTTCGTCGCGCGGGGCGGGGTCGGAGCCCGGCTCGTGGATCGTGACGCCCGCGCCCTCGCGGCCCAGGAGGGGCTTGGCCACCCAACCGGTGGCGGTGAGGTCCCGGGGGCCGTCCAGGTACGCCGGCAGCAGGTTCGGGTGGTCCGGGTAGAGCTCCCAGAGGATCGCCAGGAGCGCCTTGTTGCTGAGGAGCATCTTCCAGGCCGGCTCGATCCAGAGGGTGGAGCCGGTGCCGCCGCCGTTGTCGAGGGTGTCCAGGACGTGGTCGGCGAAGCGGTCGGTGGTGAGCCACTCCCAGGGGTAGAGCTTGAAGACGCTGCGGATGAAGCGCAGGCGCTGGTCGACGAAGCGGCGGGAGAGGCGGTCCCAGCCGATCTCCTCCATGGAGATCCACTCGGTCGGCAGGCCCGCCTGTTCGGCCGTCTCCTTCAGGTAGGCGACGGTCATGAGGTCCTCGCCGAGCTCGTCGGCCGAGGAGTAGGCGAAGTAGAGGGGGCTGCCGGGCGGGAGCAGCGGCGCCTGCTTCTTCCACGCGTCGATGAGGCGCTCGTGCAGGGAGTTCCACTGGTCGGCGCCGGGGAAGCGCTCCTCCATCCAGAACCACTGGGGGGAGGCGGCCTCGACCAGGGACGTGGGGGTGTCGGCGTTGTACTCCAGGAGCTTGGCCGGTCCCGTGCCGTCGTGGCGCAGGTCGAAGCGGCCGTAGACGGAGGGGAGTTCGGCGCGGCGGTGCCAGGCCTCGGCGACCGCCCGGGCCACACGTGGGTCGGTGATGCCGAGGTCGGCGAAGCGGTTCTCGGTGACGATGTGGTCCGCCGCCGCCAGGCACATGCGGTGCAGTTCCTCGACGACCTCTTCGAGGGCCTCGATCTCCGCGAGGGTGAAGACGTAGTAGGCGCTCTCGTCCCAGTAGGGGCGCAGGGAGTCGTCGGGGTACCGGGTCAGGGGGTAGATCAGGCCCTGCTCCTCGACGGTCTGCTGCCAGCCCTGGCGGGGTGCGGTGGTACGGCGTTCCATCGCTGCGCGTCCGCTCAGCCGCCGCCGCTGCCGCCCGAGCAGCCGAAGCCGCCCCGGTCGACGGCCTCGCTGCGGCTGAAGGTGCCGTCCACGGCCCAGCCGCCGCTGACGTCGGCGTCGTAGTACCAGTCGGCGTTCGCGGTCCCGGCCCTGCCGGTCTTCCTGCCGCCCGTGCCGGTGGAGACGCTGGGCGAGCAGTTCGTGTCGGCCACGATCTTGTAGCCGTTGATGTAGTCGTAGCTGCCCCGGTCCACACAGCGGCGGTCCGGGTCGGAACCGCACGCGGACAGGGTCGCCGCCAGGACTCCCATGCCGCCCAGCACGACCGTGCTCGAGCGCAGCCGCCGTCGGGTTTCCGCCATCTCCGTGTCTCCCCCGGTTGGTTCGTACGTGTACTGCCGAGCGGACAGCCTAGAGAGCGGGAGGCCCGCGCGCACAGGGGCCCCCGGCGCGAACCCTTCCTCCCTCGCTGTTTTGAGGTCTTTGGCGTGGCATGTGCCCTTGGTGCGGCTCCCTTCGGCCTGCGCGCATGAGCGCGGGGCGAGCGTTCCCGCAGGGAATCGGAAGCCTCGGTTCGTGGATATCGCGCAGGTGAGCGCCTGGCCCGGGGCGTGCACTCCGGCGCCCTCGGCTCGTTCGGATGCGGCGGCGGCGCGGACCTCGGCCTCGCGCTGCGGACCGCCGCGTTCGCCGACGGCCGGATGCACCCGGGCGCGGGCGCCATGATCGGGCTGGGCTCCGCCCCGCGGACGCGGTACGAGGCGATCCTGCGCGAGACGGAGGTACCGTTGCGCGCCCCGCACCGGTCGGGGCCCGGGGGACGCGCCGCCAGGGCCCACCGGAGCGGAGAAGCGGGGCGGCCGAGGAGGAGTCCCGGCGATGACCGGACCGCGGGTGGTGTCCGGTCGGCTCGGGCCGTAGCGGCGGAGGTCGGGGCGGAGGTCGTCGGAGGTCCGAGCGGATCAGCCCGGCAGGGCCGCGCACAGGGCGTTCAGTGCTCCCGCCCAGGCGTGGTCCGGTGGGGTGCCGTAGCCGACGACCAGGGCGTCGAGCGGTTCGGCGAGCGCGTCGGTGTGGCGGTAGCGGGTGAGGCCGTGGACGGCGAGGTCCTGCCAGTGGGCGGCCTGGACCACCGTGCGCTCGGTGCCGGGCGGCAGCCGCAGCAGGACGTGCAGTCCGGCCGCGATGCCGGTGACGCGGGCCTCGGGGGCCCGGGCCGTGACGGCGGCGACCAGGGCGTCCCGGCGCCGCCGGTAGCGCAGGCGGGTCGCGCGGACGTGGCGGTCGTAGGCCCCGGACGTGAGGAACTCGGCGAGGGTCAGCTGGTCCAGCGCCCCGCAGGTGTCGACGCCGCCCTTCGCGTCGGCGACCCGCGCGGCGAGGCCGGGCGGCAGCACCATCCAGGCCAGCCGCAGCCCGGGCGCGAGGGACTTGCTCGCGGTGCCGAGGTACACCACGCGGTCCGGGTCCAGGCCCTGGAGGGCGCCCACGGGCTGCCGGTCGTAGCGGAACTCGCCGTCGTAGTCGTCCTCCAGGACCAGCCCGCCGGTGCGGCGCGCCCAGTCCACGACGGCCGCCCGCCGGTCGCGGTGCAGGGGAACGCCCATGGGGAACTGGTGGGCGGGGGTGAGCAGGACCGCGTCGGCACCGGCCCGCTCCCCCGGGTCCGTGCCCCGCCGGTCGAACGGCAGCGGCACGGTGTCCAGGCCGGCGGCGTCCAGGAGCGCGCGGTGCACGTCGAGGCCGTACGACTCGACCGCGACCGTCCGCGCCCCGCCGGACCGCAGGACCGTGCCGAGCAGCCGCAGACCGTGGGCGAACCCGGCGCAGACGACGATCCGTTCGGGGTCCGCGCGTACGCCCCGGGCCCGGGAGAGGTAGCCGGCGAGGGCGGATCTGAGCTCCGGGCGGCCGCGGGGGTCGCCGTAGTCCAGGGCGTGGTACGGGGCGGTGGCGAGGGCGCGGCGGGCGGCCCTGAGCCACTCGGCGCGGGGGAAGGAGGCGAGGTCGGGACTGCCCGGGCGCAGGTCGTAGGCCGGTCGGCTGCGGGCCCGGGGGCGGGGTGCGGTGCCGGAAGGGGGGACGACCGTTCTGCCAGCGACCCGGGTTCCGGAGCCCTGCCGGGCGGTGAGCCAGCCCTCGGCGACCAGGTCGGCGTAGGCGTCGGCGACGGTGTTGCGGGCGATGCCCAGGTCGGCCGCGAGCGCGCGGGAGGAGGGCAGCCGGGTGCCGGGGGCCAGCCGGCCGGAGCGCACCGCGTCGCGCAGGGCGTTCGTGAGGCCCCGGCGCAGGCCCGGTCCGGCCGGTTCCACGTGCAGGTCGATGCCCAGAGTGGCCCACGGTTCCGCCATGGAAATGGACCATACTCCTGGGCTGCTTCCTTCCTAGGGTCGGGGCATGACCACGCACACCGAAGAGACGACCACCGTGGAGTACGCCCCCGAACAGCCCGCCCGCCTGGAGTGGGCCAGGCACGCGCCCGAGGTCTACAAGGCGATGGTCCGCCTGGAGACCGCCGCCCGTAAGGGCATCGACCCGAAGCTGTACGAGCTGGTGAAGATCCGCGCGTCCCAGATCAACCACTGCGCGTTCTGCATCGACATGCACACCAAGGACGCCCTCGCCGCGGGCGAGAGCGTCGAGCGGATCGTGCAGCTCAGCGCCTGGGCCGAGTCGCGGCACTTCTACACCGCCAAGGAGATCGCCGCGCTGGAGCTGACGGAGGCGGTGACGCTCCTGACCGGGGGCACCCCCCAGGCTTCCGGCTCTGGGGGAGGGTTCGTGCCGGACGAGGTCTACGACCACGCGGCGAAGCACTTCGAGGAGGCCGAGCTGGCGCAGGTCATCGCCGCGATCACGGTGATCAACGCCTGGAACCGGTTCGCGGTGACCTGCCGCATGGCTCCCGGCCACTACGAGCCGGGGCAGTACGCGTGACGACCCGGACCCGGCTGCTGGACCCGGCGGTCGGCCGTGCCCTGTCGGCCCTCAGCGCCACCGCGAAGAAGGGCCTCGGCGACCCGGCCCTCGCCGAACTCGTCGTCCTGCGCGCCTCGCAGCTCAACCGCTGCGCGTTCTGCCTCGACATGCACCTGGCGATCGCGCGCCGTTCCGGGGTGAGCGAGCGGCAGCTGGACCTGCTGGCCACGTGGGAGGAGACCGAGGACCTCTTCGACGAGCGCGAGCGGGCCGCGCTGGCGCTGACGGAGGCGGTGACCGTGCTGACCGACGGCTTCGTGCCGGACGCGGTGTACGAGCGGGCCGCGCGGTACTTCGACGAGGCCCGGCTCGCCCATCTGATCGGGTTGGTCGTCGCCGTCAACAACTGGAACCGGGTGATGGTGAGCCGCCGGATTCCGCCGGGAGGTCACACGCCGTGAACCAGACCGACGCGTTCCGCGCCCTGCACCGGCACCGGCTGCCCGCTGACCCGCTCGCACCGCCCGGTCCGTGGGACGCGGCCGGCGCCCGGGTGTTCGCCGAGGCCGGCTTCCCGGCGCTCGCCACCCCCAGCGCCGGGATCGCCGCCTCGCCCGGCTACGAGGACGGGCACACCCCGGCCGACGAGATGTACGCGGCGGACCCCCGGATCGTCCGGTCCGTCGACGTGCCGGTGTCGGCGGACGTCGGGGGCGGGTACGGGCTCGCGCCGAAGGAGCTGCTGGAGCGGCTGCTGGAGACGGGGGCGGTGGGCTGCAACCTGGAGGACTCCGAACGCGGGTGCTCAAGGACCCGCACGCGCACGCGGACCGGCTGGCCGAGGTGCGCCAGGCGGCGGGCGAGCGGCTGTTGCTCAACGCCCGCGTGGACACCTTCGTCCGCGGCATGACCGATCCCTCGCGGGCCGTCGAGCGGGCGGCGCTGTACGTCGCGGCGGGCGCCGTGTACCCCATCGGGGCCCCGCCGCAGGTGCTGCCGCTGCTGCGCGCCGGGATCCAGGGCCCGGCCCACGTCGGGGCCCGGACCGACGGTGGCCCCTCGCCCGCCGGACTCGGCGCGCGAGGGGCCACCCGGATCACCTTCGGGCCGGGCCTCCGGCAGCGGGCCGCGCGGGCCCTGCGGGAGATCGCCGCCCGGCTGGGCAGCGGGCGTCAGGGCAGCCACTTCTTCCACGTGGACTTGTGGCCGTCCACCCACTTCTTCGCCGCCTCCTCGGGGGTCATCTTCTGGTCGGCGATCATCAGGGAGACCTCGTTCTGGTCCTCGGTCGTCCACTTGAACTTCTTCAGGAAGGCCGCCGCCTGCCCGCCCTGCTCGGCGAAGTCCGCGTTGAGGTACTTCTGCAGCGGGGTGTGCGGGTAGGCGCAGGCGACCTTCTCCGGGTCGGCGTCGCAGCCCTCCTCGTACGGGGGCAGCTTCACCTCGGTCATGGGGACCTTCTCGAAGAGCCACTGCGGTGAGTACCAGTAGGTGAGGAAGGGCTTCTTCTCCCTGGCGAACTGGCGGATCTGGGTGATCTGCGCCGCCTCGGAGCCCGCGAACACCACCTGGTAGTCCAGCTTCAGGTTCTTCACCAGTGCCTTGTCGTTGGTGACGTAGGACGGCGAACCGTCCATCAGCTGGCCCTTGCTGCCGCTCTCCGGGGTCCGGAAGAGACCGGCGTACTTGTTGAGGTTCTTCCAGTTCGTGATGTCGGGGTGCTTCTCGGCGAGGTACGTGGGGACGTACCAGCCGATGTGGCCGGTGACGCCGAGGTCGCCGCCGGGGGCGATCGTCTTCTTGTCCTCGACGTACCGCTGCTCCTGCTCGGGGTGGCCCCAGTCCTCCAGGATCGCGTCCACGCGGCCCTGGCTGAGGGCGTCCCAGGCGGGCACCTCGTCGACCTGGACGGTGTCGACGCGGTAGCCCAGCTCGTGCTCCAGCAGGTACTCGGCGACGGCCACGTTGGCCTGCGCCCCCACCCAGGACTGCACGGACAGGGTCACGGTCCTCGCGCCCTGGGCGTTGGCGAAGGGCGAGGCCTGCTGGGTCATGTCGGCGGCACCGCAGCCGGTGAGCAGGGCGAGGGAACCGACGGCGGCGGCCACGGCCGCGGGACGGATACGCATCTCAGGCTCCCTTCTTCGCGCGGCGTTCGGTGGGCTGGGTCACCCGGTCGAGCATCAGGCCGAGGCAGACGATCGCCGCGCCGGCCACCAGACCGGTCGCCAGGTCGCCCTGGGCGAGGCCGAAGACGACGTCGTAGCCGAGCGCGCCGCCGCCGACCAGGCCGCCGATGACGACGACGGCGAGGACCAGCACGAGGCCCTGGTTGACGGCGAGCAGCAGCGCCCGGCGGGCCAGCGGGAGCTGCACCTGCCGCAGCTGCTGCCAGCTGGTCGCGCCGAGCGAGCCGGAGGCCTCCAGCGCGGCCGGGTCGACCTGGCGCAGGCCCTGCGTGGTGATGCGGACGACCGCGGGCAGCGCGTACACGATCGCGGCCGCGACGGCCGGGGCGCGGCCGACGCCGAACAGGGCGACGACCGGGATCAGGTACACGAACTGCGGCATCGTCTGGAAGACGTCGAGGACCGGACGCAGTGCCCGTTCCAGGCGGTCGCTGCGGGCCGCGGCGATCCCGACGGCGAAGCCGACGACGAGGGTGACGGCGACGGCCGCGAGGACCTGGGAGAGGGTGTCCAGGGACGGCTTCCACACGCCGAGGACGCCGATCGCGGCCATGGCGAGGACGGCGGTGAGCGCGGTGCGCCAGGTGCCGATGACCAGGGCCAGGGCGGCGACGATCAGCAGCACCGCCCACCAGGGCAGCGCCTGCAGGCCGTCGCGCATCGGGTCGAGGACCCAGGTGGTGAGGTGGCCGGCCCAGTCGGCGGTGCCGCCGATGACCGGGACGCCCGAGTACAGGTGCGCGGTCATCCAGTCGACGGCGCGGTTGACGGGCTCGGCGATGCCGACGACCCAGGCGTCGGGCCAGTCCAGCCGGCCCGCGAGCCGCCCGGCGACGGCCACGGCGACGACACCGGCGAGGACGTGGAGCCGGCCCAGGCCGCCGCGCTGCTCCGGTTCCGCCCCGAGCCTCCCCCAAGCCCTCGGCTTCGTTCGAGCAGGGCGGGACCCCGCTCCCGCGGCGCCCGTGACACGGTCCAGGACGACGGCCAGCAGCACGATGGGGATGCCCGCCGCGAGCGCGGCACCCACGTCGACGGAGGCGAGGGCCTGGTAGACGCGGTCACCGAGACCGCCCCCGCCGATGACGGCCGCGATCACGGCCATGGACAGGGCCATCATGATCGCCTGATTGACGCCGAGGAGGAGTTCCGTGCGCGCCAGCGGGAGGCGCGCGGTCAGCAGCCGCTGGCGCCGGGTGGCGCCGAGCGACTCGACGGCCTCCAGCACCTCCTCGTCGGCGCCGCGCAGGCCGAGAGCGGTCAGGCGGGCCATGGGCGGGGCGGCGTAGATCACGGTGGCCAGGACGGCCGCCGGGACGCCGATGCCGAAGACCAGCACGACCGGCAGCAGATAGGCGAAGGCGGGCAGCACCTGCATGGTGTCCAGGACGGGGCGCAGCACGCGGTCCATCCGGTCGGACAGCCCGGCGGCGAGCCCGAGCAGCAGGCCGACGACGATCGAGGCGAGCACCGCGACGACCATCAGGGCGAGGGTCTGCATGGTCGGCACCCACATGCCGAGCAGCCCGCAGGCCAGGAAGGCGGCGGCCGTGCCCAGCGCCAGCCTCACCCCGGCCACGCGCCAGGCGACGAGCGCGCCGAGGGCCGTGACGCCCGCCCAGCCGACGGCGAGGAACGTGAGGTAGACGGCCCGTACGGCGATGACGACCACATTGCTGACGTGGCCGAAGAAGTACAGGAACAGCGGGTGGCTGTCGCGGTTGTCGATGATCCAGTCGCTGGTCTCGGCGAGCTGGTCGGAGAAGTCGACGGTCAGCGCGCTCGGCCAGGTGCCGCTGGCCCAGCGTCCCGCCGCCGGCGGAACGAGGATCGCGGCGGCCACGGCGAGCAGCAGCAGCTTGCGGACGGCCGGGCGCCCGAGGATGCCCGGCAGGCCGACGCGGGGGGCGGACGCGGTGACCGTGGCCATCACACCGCCTCCTTGGGCAGCGCGGTGCCCGGCGGGGCGGGGTGCTCCGTGCCCGCGACGACGCCGAGCAGCGTGTCGGAGTCGACGACGCCCACGCACCGGCCCCGGTCCACGACGCGGGCCGGTGCGCCGGCCCGGGCGACCGCCTCGATCGCCTCGGAGACCGTCGCGTCGGGGGGGACCGCGGGACCGCTGCCGTCCTGGTCCACCGACGGGGGGCGCATGGCCGTGCGGACCGTCATGACCTGCTCGCGCGGGACGTCCCGGACGAACTCACGGACGTAGTCGTCGGCGGGCGAGCCCACGATCTCCTCGGGCGTGCCGAGCTGCACGACCCGGCCGTCGCGCATCAGCGCGATGCGGTCGCCCAGCTTGAGGGCTTCCTGGAGGTCGTGGGTGATGAAGACCATGGTGCGGCCCTCGTCGCGGTGCAGCCGGACCACCTCGTCCTGCATCTCGCGCCGGATCAGCGGGTCGAGCGCGCTGAACGGCTCGTCGAAGAGCAGGACCTCGGGGTCGACGGCGAGGGCGCGGGCCAGGCCCACGCGCTGGCGCTGGCCGCCGGAGAGCTGGCCGGGGCGGCGGTGCTCCATGCCCTCCAGGCCGACCTTGACGACGACCTCGGCGGCCCGCTCGCGGCGCTCGGCCTTGCCCATGCCCTGGATCTCCAGGCCGTAGGCGACGTTGTCGAGGACCGTGCGGTGCGGCAGCAGGCCGAAGTGCTGGAAGACCATGGCGGCGCGGTGGCGGCGCAGTGCGCGCAGCCGGGCGCGGTCCATGGCGCGGACGTCCTCGCCGTCGATGGCGATGGTGCCGGCCGTCGGCTCGACCAGCCGGGTCAGACAGCGCACCAGCGTGGACTTGCCGGAGCCGGACAGGCCCATGACGACGAAGACCTCGCCCTTGCGCACGTCGAAGCCGACGTCGCGGACGGCGGCCGTGCAGCCGGTGCGCGAGCGCAGCTCGGCGGCGTCGAGGGCGGTGAGTTCGGGGTCGCCGGGAACGCGGTCGGCCTTGGGGCCGAACACCTTCCACAGGCCCTCCACCGAGAAGACGGGTGTGGTGTCGTCCATGGTCTGCTCCGTGGGGGGTTCGAGGGTCGCGGTCACTTTGCACCGCCACCGATCAGCTCGGCGGCCTTCTCCCCGACCATGAGCACGCCGATCATCGGGTTCACGGTGGTCATGGTGGGGAAGACGGAGGCGTCGGCGACGCGGATGCCCTCCAGGCCGCGGACGCGCAGCTCGGGGTCGACGACGGCGAGCCGGTCGTCGTCGGCGCCCATCCTGCAGGTGCCGGCCGGGTGGTAGACGGTGTGCGCGACCCTGCGGGCGTACTCGCTCAGCTCCTCGTCACCCGTGACGTCCGGGCCGGGGGCCACCTCGCGCTTGAGCCAGCCGGCGAGCGGCTCGGTCTTCGCGATCTCGCGGGCGATCCTGATGCCGTCGACGAGGGTGCGGCCGTCGTAGTCGTCCTCGTCGGTGAAGTAACGGAAGTCCAGGGCCGGCTTGACCTCGGGGTCGGCGCTGGTCAGGTACAGCCGGCCGCGGCTCTTCGGCTTGGGGATGTTCGGGGTCATCGAGACGCCGAACTCCGGCCGCCGGTAGCCCAGTCGCTCCGGGTTGTCCGTGAAGGGGATCTGGTAGAAGTGGAACATCAGGTCGGGGTGGGGCAGTTCGGGGTCGCGCCGCACGAACAGGCCCGCGTCGGAGTCCATCGCGGAGTTCTCCGGGATGGGGCCGTTCGTCTCCCAGACGATGACCGACTCGGGGTGGTCGAGCAGGTTCTCGCCGACGCCGGGCAGGTCGTGCGCGACGGGGATGCCGAGCTTCTCCAGGTCGGCCCCGGGGCCGATGCCGGAGTGCATGAGCAGCCGGGGCGAGTCGACGGCGCCGGCGCACAGCAGGACCTCGCCGCGGGCCTTGACGAGGATCTCCTCGCCGTTCTTGGTGCGTACGTGCACGCCTTCGGCGCGGTTGCCGTCGAGCTCCAGCCGGTACGCCCAGGTCTCCAGCATGAGCGTCAGGTTGGGGCGTTCGTCCATCACCGGGTGCAGGTACGCCACCGACGCCGAGGACCGCTTGTTGTTCTCGGGGTGGTAGGCCAGGTCGAAGAAGCCGACGCCCTCGGTGAACGGCTTCTCGTTGAAGCCCTCCACGCGCGGCACGCCGAGTGCCTCCTGGGCGGCGTCGACGAAGTCCCGTGCGATGGCGTTCCGGTCCTGCTCGTCCACGGGGACGATGTTGTTGAGCAGCCGGGCGAAGTACGCCTCCATCTGCACCGCGCCCCAGCCCTTGGCGCCGGCCGCCTCCCACTCGTCCCAGTCGGCGGGCAGCGGCTTGAAGGCGATGAGGGTGTTGTGCGAGGAGCAGCCGCCCAGCACCCGGGCGCGGCTGTGGCGGATGTGCGAGTTCCCGCGCGGCTGCTCGGTGGTGGGGTAGTCGTAGTCGAGCTCGCCGCCGAGCAGGCCCATCCAGCGGCGCAGGGTCAGTACGTCGTCGCGGCCGACGTCGCTGGGGCCGCCCTCGATGACGGCGACCGAGACGTCGGGGTTCTCGGTCAGTCGCGCGGCAATCACGGAACCTGCCGTTCCGCCGCCTATGACGACATAGTCGTACTCATGGCTGGTGTGGGACATGGCGTGCTTGCTCCTGGGGGGTGAAGAGACGGGCTCGAAGCGTGCGGAGGGGGCGTCCCCGGGGTGGGAGGGGAGGTCACCCCGGGGCGTGAGAGGTCGTGCGGGCCGGGCGGGTTCAGCCCGCGAACCAGCGCACCGGCTTGGGTGCGAGGTTCTGGTAGACGTGCTTGGTCTCGCGGTACTCGGCGAGCCCGGCCGGGCCGAGTTCGCGGCCCACCCCGCTCTTGCCGAAACCGCCCCACTCCGCCTGCGGGAGGTAGGGGTGGAAGTCGTTGATCCAGATGGTGCCGTGGCGCAGCCGGCCGGCGACGCGGCGGGCGCGGCCCGGGTCGGAGGTCCAGACGCCGCCCGCGAGGCCGTACTCGGTGTCGTTGGCGAGGGCGACGGCCTCGTCCTCGGTGCGGAAGGTCTCGACGGTGACGACCGGTCCGAAGACCTCCTCCCGCACGACGCGCATCTCGCGGTGGCAGTGGTCGAGGACCGTCGGCTCGTAGAAGTAGCCGTTCTCGGGGCGCTGCGGGGACGGCTCGGGGCGCTTGCCGCCGGAGCGCGGCACCGCGCCCTCCTTGAGGGCGGACTCGACGTAGCCCTCGACCTTGGCGCGCTGCTGCTCGGAGACGAGCGGGCCGCACTCGACGCCCTCCTCGGTGCCGCGGCCCAGGCGTATCTTCTGGGCGCGCCGGGCGAGTTCGGCGACGAAGCGGTCCCGGACCGACTCCTCGACGATGAGGCGGGCGCCGGCCGAGCAGACCTGGCCGCTGTGGATGAAGGCGGCGTTGAGGGCCTGGTCGACGGCGGTGTCGAAGCCCTCCTCGGTGGCGCAGGCGTCGGCGAAGACGACGTTGGGGTTCTTGCCGCCGAGTTCGAGGGCGACCTTCTTGACGGTGGGCGCGGCGGCCTGGGCGACCTTGGTGCCGCTGACCAGGCCGCCGGTGAAGGAGATGAGGTCGACGTCGGGGTGCTCGGCCAGCCGCGCGCCGACGGTGTGGCCGGGCCCGGTGACGATGTTGGCGACCCCTTCGGGCAAGCCCGCCTCGACGAGCAGCTCGATGAGCGCGATGGTCGTCATCGGCGTGATCTCGCTCGGCTTGACGACGAAGGTGTTGCCGGCGGCGAGGGCGGGGGCGATCTTCCAGCTGGCCTGCAGGAGCGGGTAGTTCCAGGGCGTGATCATCGCGCAGACGCCGACGGGCTCGTGCACGACGACGCTGTGGATGTCGGGCGAGCCCGCGTCGACGACCCGGCCGGGGGCCTCCCCTGCGACCAGGTCGGCGAAGTAGCGGAAGGCGTCGGCGACGCAGTCGACGTCGACGCGCCCCTCCTCGACGGTCTTGCCCGCGTCGCGCGCCTCCAGCCGGCCGAGCTCCTCGCGGTCCCGCACGAGCAGGTCGGCCACGCGCCGCAGCAGCGCGGCGCGCTCGGTGACAGGCGTGTGCGGCCACGGGCCCTCGTCGAAGGCGCTGCGGGCGGCGGCCACCGCGAGGTCGGTGTCCTTCTCGTCGCCCTCCGCGACCACGGCGAAGGGCAGGGCGTCAGCGGGGTCGAGGATCTCGCGCGTGGCGCCGGAAACGGCAGCCCGCCATTCTCCTGCCGCGTGGATGGTTTGAGTCGCCTGAAGCTCGGTACTTGCCGCCATGATCGATGTTCGCCTTCCGTCTTGATCAGCGTCTCTGTGTCACACGGGTGCCGCCACGAGACCGGGTTCGCCTGCCCGGAGTCCCCGGATGCATGCGCCTGCGTGGCTGAAAGTGCGCCGTGTCACTGAAGATGCGGGCAAGCATGGGCAAATCACCCAGGACCTGAAGACGCCCCGTAACCAAGTGGGGGGCTTCCGGAAGTCGTTGGCGGTGCCGCGGGCAGCGCTCGCGTCGGGCGCCTCCCGCCCGACGCGCCGGCGCCCGACCACCCGGGCGGGTGGCCGGGCGCTGACGGGGGCCGTCCAAAGGCGCTTCGAGGCGCCGCGGGGGTGCCGTCCGGGGCGCCGGGAAACGCGAAGGCCCCGCGCCGGAGCGACCGACCGGTGCGGGGCCTGCTCGCCGGCGCGGAGGGACTCCGGCCGGGAGGGGTGTCAGATGAGGCCGAGGCCGCGGACCGCCTCGCGCTCCTCCTCGAGCTCCTTGACGGAGGCGTCGATCCGGGCGCGGGAGAACTCGTTGATCTCCAGGCCCTGGACGATCTCGTACGTGCCGTCCTTGCAGGTCACCGGGAAGGAGGAGATCAGGCCCTCCGGGACGCCGTAGGAGCCGTCCGACGGGATGCCCATGGAGACCCAGTCGCCCTCGGCGGTGCCGTTGACCCACGAGTGGACGTGGTCGATGGCGGCGTTGGCGGCGGAGGCGGCCGACGAGGCGCCGCGGGCCTCGATGATGGCGGCACCGCGCTTGGCGACGGTCGGGATGAAGTCCTCGGCCAGCCACTTCTCGTCGTTGACGACCTCGGCGGCGTTCTTGCCGGCGACCGTGGCGTGGAAGATGTCCGGGTACTGGGTGGCGGAGTGGTTGCCCCAGATCGTCAGCTTGCGGATCTCGGAGACCGGGGTGCCGGTCTTCTTCGACAGCTGCGTCAGGGCGCGGTTGTGGTCCAGGCGGGTCATCGCCGTGAACCGCTCGGCGGGTACGTCCGGCGCGGCGGCCTGGGCGATCAGCGCGTTGGTGTTGGCCGGGTTGCCGACGACCAGGACGCGGACGTCGTCGGCGGCGTGGGCGTTGATGGCCTGGCCCTGCGGCTTGAAGATGCCGCCGTTGGCCTCCAGCAGGTCGCCGCGCTCCATGCCCTTGGTGCGGGGGCGGGCGCCGACGAGCAGACCGACGTTGGCGCCGTCGAAGGCGACGTTCGGGTCGTCCGTGATGTCGATGCCCTGCAGGAGCGGGAACGCGCAGTCGTCCAGCTCCATGGCCGTGCCCTCGGCCGCCTTCAGGGCGGGCGTGATCTCCAGCAGGCGCAGCTTCACGGGCACGTCCGCGCCGAGCAGCTGACCGGAGGCGATGCGGAAGAGCAGGGCGTAACCGATCTGGCCGGCCGCGCCGGTGACGGTGACGTTCACGGGAGTGCGGGTCATGGCGTTCTCCGTAGGACAGCTGGCGGGAGGGGCGGGGTCCCTGCCCCGGACGTTTGATCGATCTCTCGGCGTCAAGAGATCGACCAGCGGTCAGGCTATCGCGCATCCGGGATCCGGGGCGGCCGGGTCGGTGTGGCCCGGCCCACAACCCGCCCGGCGCCGTACCGGACGCACGCACGGGAGGCGGCCGCCCGTCCGGGAGAGAGGGACGAGGACGGCCGCCTGAGGGATACCGACGATGCCGGACTCCCGTGGGGGTACGGTTCGCCTGCCCGCGTTTCCGGCCGGGATTCCTCCTCACTTCGCGCAGCGCCGCCCGGCTACTCGGTGCAGCCCCGGCCTCCGGCCGCGAGCGTCGCGCATGCCTTGGCGTCGGCGGCGCTCTTCACGGCCACCATCGGGGTGTAGGCGATGGCGTCGCCGGCCTCGGTGATGCTTCCGGCCTGCTTCACCTTGCCCGAGCTGATCTGGACTTCGTCGCCCTGCGCAGCCTGGGTGATACGGCCCCAGGCGGCCTTGCAGGTCTCGCTGTAGCGGACCTCGACCGTGGTCGCGCCGACGGTCGCCGTCCGCGCGGTGGTCACCAGGTCACCGCTGCATCCCATGGCCTCGGCGTCCTTGCCGGTGCAGCCGTCGCCGCTGCACTTCACGCCGGGCGGCAGGTCGGCCTTCTTGCTGGCCGTGGGCTTGGGGGACGCGGTGCCGCCACCGGCCTCGTCGCCAGCACCGCCGCCGGTGAGGTGGAAGGCGCCGGCCATGACCACGAGCACGCCCACGACGGCCGCGGCGAACGTCACGGTCCGCCGCTTGGCGGCGGCGGAACCTCCGGACCCGCCCGGGCCGCGGGAACCGCCCGGAGTGGAGGAGCCGCCCGCACCGCGCGAGGGGACGGGGACGGCGTCCTGCGGCTGGCCGTACGGGCTCCCGGCACCCGGGGTCCGGGAGTTGTGCGGCGTCCCGGCCTCCGGGGTCCGGCAGTTGTGCGGCGTCCCGGCCTCCGGGGTCCGGGAGCCGTGCGGGGTCCCGGCCTCCGGGGTCCGGGAGTTGTGCGGCGTCCCGGCCTCCGGGGTCCGGGAGCCGTGCGGGGTCCCGGCACCCGGGGTCCGGGAGTTGTGCGGGGTCCCGGCGTCCGGGGTCCGGGACGGTCCCGCGGGGGTGCCGGAGCCCGCGCCGGGCCGGGATCCGGTGCCCGCCGGCGACGGGCCTTTGTAGCCGGCGAGCCGCCACGAGTTGACCTCGCCGCCTCCGCCCTCGCGGACGCCGCCGCCCGAGGAGTCCTGGACCTCGGGAGCCGTGGGCTGCGCCGGCACCGCCGGGGAGACGCCGGCCGGACCCGTGGCGCCGGGCGTGACCGTGGCGCTGCCGCTGCGGCGGGCCCCCCGGCCCCCACCGGCGGAGTCCGCCGAGCCGCCCCCCGCGGACGACGTCCTGCCGTCGGCCGGGGCGCCGAAGTCCTGCCCGCCGAACTCCCCGAGCGCGGCGCGGGCCTGGGAGATCCGGATGGCCTCCATCGTCATGTCGTGGCGCATCTCCGAGCGGCTCCAGGCGCGCTCGGCGAGCTCCCACATGGTGGTCACGTGCAGCGGGTTGGTGCCGGTGACCTCGGCCAGGGCCACGATCGCGCCCTTGGGCGCGAGCAGCCGGCCGTTCAGGTAACGCTCCCACGAGGTCTTGCTGTAACCCGTGCGGTCCGCCACCGACGCGATGCTGAGCCCGCTGCGGTCGACGAGCCTGCGCAACTGGCTCGTGAACTCCCTGATCTGCGGATCGAGCTCGTCCGGCAAGGCCTTCCAACGAGGCATTGCGTCCCCCTCTTCCCCCCGGTAGTGCTGATGTTTCCCGCGCTGTTCCGCCCCGCGCGCGGCGGCCTCGGCCGATCCCCGTTGTGGCTACCCACAGGGATGCGCGCCCTGAGGATCTCAGTTCCCTGACGGGGGGCACAGAAGTGGGGAGCCCGCGCGCGACCGGCCCTGGATCGTCCCGATTGTCCACGCCGGACCCGGGTTTGCACCACTTCGTGCGGAATCGGTCGCCGGACGTACCGGAACCGTCACTTCCGTGCCACAGCGTACTGACAGCCGTTGATCAGGCCGTTCGCCGTGCAGGAGGGTGGAACACGGCGGCGGCCCGTCCTTCCTCGGGGGAGAGGACGGGCCGCCGTACGTCACTCGCTGGTGACCGTGAAGTGCAGGGTGTCCTTCAGGAACGGGATCTGCAGCAGCGGTTTCGGCTGCGCCATCAGCGCCAGCAGGACGATCGCACTGCCCATCACGCCGTAGGTGACCAGGTCCGTGAAACGGGAGCGGACCGCGAGCATGCCGACGTCCGGCAGCAGCCAGCGCAGCACCCCGCCGCCGAGCAGGGCGATGCCGATCAGCAGGGTTCCAGCCCGGAACTGGTCGAACGCGGTCACCAGAAGTCCGATTCCGACCAGCCCGAGTACGGAGAGCACCGGCCACTGCCGGGCCGGCGCGGGCGCGTCCCCGGGCGCCGCGCGGCCACCGCCCTCGGGCCGCGCGGTGTCCTTGGTGAACAGGGGGAACCGCCGGGTGACCCGCCGGGGCCGCCCCTGGCCGTCGGGCGCGCTGACGGCGTCCCGGACGGTCAGGTCGTCCTCGCCCTCCCGGGACGCACCCGGCCCGTCCTGCGCGGGCGGGTCGTCCTGCGCGGGCGGCTCGCTCGGGGCGGCCTGGTCACTCGGAGCGGCCTGGTCACTCGGGGCCTTTGGCTCGCTCGGGGCGGCCTGGTCACGCTCCTCGGCCGGTGCGCCGCTGCGGCCGTCCCCGGCCTCCTCGACGCCGCCCGCGCTCCGCGCCTTCCGCTCAGCCGACACTGCGCTCCGCCGCCTCGACCACGTTGACGAGCAGCTGGGCGCGGGTCATCGGGCCGACCCCGCCGGGGTTCGGGGAGATCCAGCCGGCGACCTCGGCCACGTCGGGGTGGACGTCGCCCACGATCTTGCCCTCGGCACTGCGCGAGACACCGACGTCGAGGACGGCGGCACCCGGCTTGACGTCCTCGGCGCGGATCAGATGGGCGGAGCCGGCGGCCGCCACGATGATGTCCGCGCGCTTCAGGTGCGCCGACAGGTCGCGGGTGCCGGTGTGGCACTGCGTCACGGTCGCGTTCTCGCTGCGGCGCGTCAGCAGCAGCGGCATCGGGCGGCCGATGGTCACACCGCGCCCGACGACCACGACCTCGGCGCCCTTGATCTCCACGCCGTGGCGGCGCAGCAGGGTCAGCACGCCGTTGGGCGTGCAGGGCAGCGGGGCCGGCTCGTTCAGGACCAGGCGGCCGAGATTCATCGGGTGCAGCCCGTCGGCGTCCTTGTCCGGGTCCATCAGTTCGAGGATGCGGTTCTCGTCGATGCCCCTGGGCAGCGGGAGTTGGACGATGTAGCCGGTGCAGGCCGGGTCCTCGTTCAGTTCGCGCACGACCGCCTCGATCTCCTCCTGCGTGGCGGTGGCGGGCAGCTCGCGCTGGATGGAGGCGATGCCGACCTGCGCGCAGTCGCGGTGCTTGCCGGCGACGTACTTCTGGCTGCCGGGGTCCTCCCCGACGAGGATCGTGCCGAGGCCGGGCGTGACGCCCTTCTCCTTCAGCGCCGCCACGCGGGCGGTCAGATCGGACTTGATCGCGGCTGCGGTGGCCTTGCCATCGAGAATCTGGGCGGTCATGACCCCATCCTCGCGGATGACCGGCCCGCTGTTCCAATCCGGTCGCAATACGGGCACCGGGGGTCCCCTCCCGCCGCATGCGCCGATGATCAGCGATGTTGCACTTGCACAACACATCGGGAATGCGGCTGGACAAGCCCGTCACCGGTGAAGAACGATGACCTGGCACGTGCCGCGGGCAGCTCAACGGGGGGGCGGTCGCAATCTGAAGAACTTTCCTCCGGTGCGGATGCCACGCGTCGTCCCCGCACCCGGAACACCACGGAGGAAAGTCCGCCATGAGCTTCGGCGACCCGAACAACCCCTACGGCCAGCCCCAGGGGCAGCCGCAGCAGCAGGGCTACGGCCACCCGCAGCAGCAGGGACAGGCGCCCGGCTACGGCTACCCGCAGGCCCCTCCGGTCTCCCCCTACGGCGGCGGCCCCGCCGCCCCGGCCACGATGCCCGGCTCGGTGAGCGCGGCCCGCGTGATGATGTGGGTCATCGTCGGCCTCCAGCTCATCGGCGTGGCCATCTTCGCCTTCTCCGCCATCGCGCTCAACGCCGCGAAGGACGACGAGTCCCTCAAGGACAACACCGCCTTCCAGGACCTGGTCGGTGACTCGACCGGTGTGATCTGGGGCTACGTGGTCTTCGGCGTGGCGTGGATGATCTTCGCGGCCGTCCTGGCGACGAAGTTCAGCAGCGGCGGCAACGGCGTCCGCGTCACCGTCCTGGTCTTCGCCATCATCACGGCGGTCCTCGGCATCTACCCGTTCGTCATCGTGGGCCTGGTGCACACGATCCTGGCCATCCTGGTCGCGGTGTTCGTCGGGAACGCGGCCGGCAAGGCCTGGTTCAACCGCCCCCGTTACTGAACGAGCCGGGCGACCGGAGCAGTTCACGCCCCTTCACATCCAAGGGCCGTGTCTCACCCTTTCGAGGGGGACACGGCCCTGGTGCGTCGCCCTACCCTGACGGTGGTAGCTGGTCAGGCACGGGGAGAGCACCTTGTACGGCATCGTCGTGACACCTCCGCCCACCACGGAGGACCACCGCAACCGCGCCCGGACCACCCGAGCGCCCCGCGCACGCCGCGCGGCGGGCCGGAGCGCGACCGACCACCCCGGCACCGGCCACCACGATTCCGGCCGCCCCGACACCGGTCGTCCCGACAACGTTGCCCACCGCCGCACCCCGGTCCAGAGGAACGGTCCGGCCCTCCCTCCGGGCGGAGGTCGGTCCGTCCAGCCGGGCGGGATACAGGGTCAGGGCGAGCTGGGCGGGGGCAGGGCCGCCGAGCCGGGGTGGATCCAGGGGAAGTGCGGGCCGGGCGCAGGCAGGGCCGCCGAGCTGAAGGGCACCCACGCCTACACGCCGGCCTTCTCCACGCCCGACTACACCCCGCCAGGCCTGCTGTGGGGCGAGATCGGTGAACGGGGCCGCCGGATCCGCATGTTCCGCATCCTGGCCGACCCGGCCATCGGCGACGTGCTGCGCGCCGCGGCGGAAGCGGCCCTGGAGGAGGGCACCCCCGAGGCACTGCGGCACTTCCTCGAGGTGGGCCGGTACGAGGTGGACCGCTGACCGTCGCCGGAGCCGCCGGTCCCTGCCGGGAACGGGACGGGAAGCCGGCCGCGTTTCCCCCGACGGCACCGGAGGTACGTCGGAGCGCCGTGGGACCGCGCGGCCGACGAGGTGGGGCACGGCGGGTGGGCGGTGCCGCGCGGACGGGTGACGCCCCGCTCCCCGCACGGTGCGGGGAGCGGGGCGTCGCCGACGCGGGGCGCGTGAGACCGCCGATCCGGCGGGGCACCGCCCGGGTGAGGAGCCGTCAGTGGAAGAAGTGGCGCGTCCCCGTGAAGTACATCGTCACGCCGGCCTTGCGCGCGGCCTCGACGACCAGTTCGTCGCGGACCGAACCGCCGGGCTGGACCACGGCCTTCACGCCGGCCCCGGTGAGGATCTCCAGGCCGTCCGGGAAGGGGAAGAACGCGTCGGACGCGGCGTAGGAGCCGGCCGCGCGCTCGGCACCGGCCCGCTCGACGGCCAGCTTCGCGGAGTCCACGCGGTTGACCTGGCCCATGCCGACGCCCACCGAGGCACCGTCCTTGGCGAGCAGGATCGCGTTGGACTTCACCGCGCGGCAGGCCTTCCAGGCGAAGGCGAGCTCGGCGAGTTCCGACGGGCCGAGGGCCTCCCCGGTGGCCAGCGTCCACGCGGCCGGGTCGTCGCCGCCGGCCTGGAGGCGGTCGGTGACCTGGAGCAGCGCGCCGCCGTCGATCGGCTTGACCTCGACGGGGGCGGAGGGGCCCTCGGGGCAGCGCAGCACGCGGATGTTCTTCTTCCGGGTGAGGGCCTCCAGCGCGCCGTCCTCGTAGTCGGGCGCGACGATGACCTCGGTGAAGATCTCGGCGACCTGCTCCGCCATCTCCTTGCTGACCGGGCGGTTGACCGCGATCACGCCGCCGAACGCCGACAGCGGGTCGCAGGCGTGCGCCTTGCGGTGCGCCTCGGCGACGTCCGCGCCGATCGCGATGCCGCAGGGATTGGCGTGCTTGATGATCGCGACGCAGGGCTCGGCGTGGTCGTAGGCGGCACGGCGGGCGGCGTCCGTGTCCGTGTAGTTGTTGTACGACATCTCCTTGCCGTGCAGCTGCTCGGCCTCGGCCAGCCCGCCACCGTCGCCGTCGACGTACAGCGCGGCCGGCTGGTGCGGGTTCTCGCCGTAGCGCAGGGTGTGCTCGCGCTGCCAGGTGGCGCCGAGGAAGTCGGGGAACTCCGACTCGTCGACCGGCGCGTAGGAGGAGGCGAACCAGGAGGCGACGGCGACGTCGTAGGCGGCCGTGTGCTGGAAGGCCTCGGCGGCGAGGCGCTTGCGGGCGGCGAGGTCGAAGCCGCCGTCCTGGACGGCCTTGAGCACGTCGTCGTACCGGGCCGGGCTGGTGACGACCGCGACCGACGGGTGGTTCTTGGCGGCGGCCCGGACCATCGACGGCCCGCCGATGTCGATCTGCTCCACGCACGCGTCGGGCGAGGCGCCCGAGGCGACGGTCTCGCGGAACGGGTACAGGTTGACGACGACGAGGTCGAACGGCTCGACGCCCAGCTCGGCGAGCTGCCTGCGGTGGTCCTCCAGGCGCAGGTCGGCGAGGATGCCGGCGTGCACGCGCGGGTGCAGGGTCTTGACGCGGCCGTCGAGGCACTCGGGGAAGCCGGTCAGTTCCTCGACCTTGGTGACGGGGACGCCGGCAGCGGCGATCTTCGCGGCGGTGGAGCCGGTGGAGACGAGCTCGACCCCGGCCTCGTGGAGCCCGCGCGCGAGGTCCTCGAGCCCGGTCTTGTCGTAGACGCTGACGAGCGCCCGGCGAAGGGGCCGCTTGTTGCTCTCGGCGGTCACTGGATAACTACCTTTCGTCCCTCAATGCGATGGCCGTTGCGGGCGAGGCGCCCCACGACCTCGACGAGCAGCCTTCGCTCGACTTCCTTGATGCGCTCGTGCAGAGCGCCTTCGTCGTCCTCGTCCCGGACCTCCACCACGCCCTGCGCGATGATCGGCCCGGTGTCGACGCCGTCGTCGACGAAGTGGACGGTGCAGCCGGTGACCTTGGCGCCGTACGCGAGCGCGTCCCGCACGCCGTGGGCCCCCGGAAAACTGGGCAGCAGGGCGGGGTGGGTGTTGACGAACCGCCCGCCGAACCGCGCGAGGAACTCCTTGCCGACGATCTTCATGAACCCGGCGGAGACGACGAGGTCGGGCCGGTACGCCGCGACGGCCTCGGCGAGCGCGGCGTCCCACTCCTCACGGCCGCCGAAGTCCTTGACCCTGCACACGAAGGTAGGCAGCCCGGCGCGCTCGGCGCGGGCCAGCCCCTCGATGCCCGCGCGGTCCGCCCCGACGGCCACGATCTCGGCCCCGTAGGCCTGCGCACCGGTCGCGGCGATCTCGTCGAGGAGCGCCTGCAGGTTGGTGCCGGATCCGGAGACCAGCACGACGAGGCGCTTGGCGCGCGGGGCCACGGGCTTGGCGGCCACGGTGGTGGGCCTTTCTCGGGGGAGCGTCTGTCCAGGCGGCCGGCGCTTGCCCTTGGTGCATTCGTACGAACGCTTCGCACCCCCGGATACGGGGAAGCCTACGAACCGGCCGACCGTCAGCAACGATACCGGCACACCGGACGGCCCCCCGGGGACGGGGGCGCGGCCGGAAGGTAGCGTCTGGGCGGAGCCGGGCCGGGAACGCCGTTCGGCCGTGGTGCGTTCAGAAGGTGACGGACCCGGGGCCCGACTCCGTCCCGTCCTGTCCACCCCGCCCCTACTCACCCACGGGAAGACGCTCACTTGATGCCGGACCGCAGCCTGCGCCTCCTCACGTTCCCCCAGCCGCCGGTGCAGGGAGGGGAGCGCGGCGCCGTGCTGCTGCGGGAGCGCCCCAGCTCACCGCCCGACGCCCCGTCCGGTGGCGACGGCCGGGACGGGCGGGGGCGCGGCTCCCAGGAGGACAACCCCTTCGCCCCGCCGCCCGAGGGCACCCCGGACCGGCCCTGGCAGCCGCGGCGCCCGTCAGGTGACGGCGAGCAGGGCGACGGGGAGCGTGACCGCGCTCCGTGGGGCAGCCGGTGGAGCGACCGGCAGCCCGGCCGCTCCCCCGACGGCTTCGGGGAACGCCCGCGCGGCGGCCCCGAGGGCCAGGGCGGCGGCCCGCAGAGCGGCGGCCCGAAGCTGCGCTGGGACCCGACGGACCCGGCCCAGCGCCGCGCGCGCTACGCCCTGCTCTCGGGCATGTGGGCCTTCTTCTTCGCCCTCTTCAGCTGGCCGTACGTGGCGCTGCTGCTGGGCGCGCTGGCCCTCTACTGGGCCATCAGCTCCCTGCGCGCCAAGCCCCGCGGGTCCGACCCCGACGCCCCGGCGCCGGCGCAGCAGGGCCGGCCCCAGACGACGGCCGCGGTGAGCGGTCTGGTCACGGCGTCCCTGGCGATCGCCCTGGTCGCCGCGTCCTTCACGGCCCAGCTGATCTACCGGGACTACTACACCTGCACGAACGACGCCCTCACGAACGAGGCGAAGCAGTCCTGCTCCAGGCTGCTGCCCCAGGAGCTGCGCGGCGTGCTGGACAACAACGGCTGACGGACGGCTGATCAACGGCTGGCAACGGCTGAGGAGCTTACGCCGTCGCGTCAAGGGGCTTCCGGGAGGGAGTGCGGGGCCTCGTCCTGATCCCGGTTCGGGTCCTGACCTCGGTCCTGGTTTCGTCCCTGGTTTCCTTCCTGGTTTCGTCCCTGGTTTCCTCCCTGGCCCGCGCCCTGGTTTCGGTCTCGGTCCTGATCCCTGTCCTGGTGCAGGTGCAGGTGCAGGTGCAGGTCCTCGTCCTCGGGTTCGCTCTCGCCTGACGGGTGGGGCGTCTCGGTCTCCGGCGTGCTCTTGACGGCTTGGCGGGAATCGCCCCGATCGGCTTGTCCCGCGTCGTCCAGCATGTCCCACTCGGCCGCGCCGGTGCCCGCCGCGCCGGTGAACCACGTGTCGCGTGGACGTGCCGCCTTCCGCGGCCGTCCGGCTCCGGGCCCGTCCGCGTCCTGGGCCCGCTCCTCCCGCTGCCTGCCGATCCTGGGCTCGTCCGGCCGGAGCGAACGGCAGTGCCAGGCCCGTGCGCCCAGCGCCGTGGGGACCGCGAGCAGGACCAGCCAGACCAGGGCCGCCAGACCCACCTGCCACCACACCGGGCCGAAGCGGGCCAGCACGGAGACGCCGAGAGGACCGCCCGCCAGCGCCGCGAGGCCCGCCAGTACGGCAGCGCACAGCAGGGCCGCCAGGCAGGTCGCTCGGACGGTACGGCCCACCGGCCAGACCTCGGCCTGCCCGCTGTCCGGGCGCGTCTCCCCGCTCCCCGGGTGCGTACCCCCGCTCCCCGCGCCGGTCGCCGCCGCGGCCACCCGTCGGCCCAGTACCACCCCGGCCGCCACCGGCAGCAACCCGGCCGCCCAGTGCACCGGCGTCCCCGGCCCCTCCCCGGGCACCGCCGCCAGCAGTGGAAACGGCGGCAGGAACGGCGCCGGCGCGGAGGACAGCGGGCTGACGACGTGACCGGCGCCGAGAGCGAAGCCGGGTCCGAGCGCGTACGCGGCACCCCACACCGCAGCGTTCGGCAGCAGGGCCGCACACAGCAGCAGCACCGCGAACCGCCCCGACCACCCCTCGGTCAGCCGGAGCAGCGCGCCCTGGGCCACCGCACCGTGCGCCAGCAGCGACAACACCATCAGCACCGCACCGCCCGCGACGAGCACCACCAGCCCGGCCGCCGCGGCCCGCACGGCCACACCCGGGCGCCCGTCCGGACCGAGGACCAGCGGCCGAACGCCCACCGGCAGCACGCCCAGCACCCGCCGCAGCGGCCGGCTCCGACGGCCGTACGCCGACCACACCCCCGCGCCCGCCGCCACCACGGCGACGACCGGCACACACACCACGGTCCACGGCCACGACGGCCGCAGCGGGCCGCCCGCCGCGTACAGGGCGGCGGGCGCGGCGACGGCGAGGTACCCGAGGACCACGCCGGGCCAGGAGGTGCGGGCCGGGACCAGGGGCGGTCCCTCGTGTCCCTTACCGTCCCCCTCGGAACCGCCTTCGCCCCCGGTCCCCGTCATCCGGCCGTACGCGGCGTCGCGCCCCGCCCGGTGCAGCAGCCACACCGGCAGCGCGAGGAGCAGGAGCGGGGGGACTCCGAGGGGGGCTGGGGTGCCGGAGAGCGTGTCGACGCGGATCAGATCGGCCCCGTGGGCCAGCAACCAGAGGGCAGCCGCGACGTGCAGCGCACCGCCGGGGCCGCTGTCGGGGTAGGGCGAGCTGATCCACAGCAGCACCACCAGCACGGCGAACGACGCCAGTCCCAGGCCCGCCGCGACCGCACCACCCACGAGGCCGCCGCCCAGTCCGGGCGAACGGTCACGCATCCGGTGGAGCAGGGGCGATGACGGACGTCGGCGAGCGGTCATCTCGATCACGCCCGCCATGCTCCCAACGACACGCGCTTTCCCGTCGTAACGGAAGAACCACCGCCGTGTCGATCAATATATGTTTATGTACTTTTCCGCACGGAGGGGTGCCCTGTGACCCAGAGCCCTGCGAAGCCGCTGCCCTCGCCGAAGGAACGCCGACGCCTGCGTGAGGCCGCCTCGCTGACGCGGGCTCAGCTGGCCTCCCGGGTGGGTGTCACCGGCGCGACGGTGCGCGGATGGGAGACCGGCCGCGCGACGCCACGCGGCCGGAAAGGGCAGAAGTACGCGAAGCTGCTGAACTCGCTGGCGAGCGAGGCTGAGCTGACGGTGCCTCAGGAGGCTGCCGGCGAACTGGAAGGCGGTGGGGATCGGGACGGGGTCGCTGTTGAGGAAGGGCTCGGGGTTGAGGAGAGCGGGGAGGGTCGGGGGGGCGGGGCGGGTCACCAGAGCGGGGCGGGTCGAGCAAGTAGCGCAGGTCACGAGAGCGGAGTGGGTCAAGAGAGGGTCGGCGGTTCCGGGCGGTTGGCGCGTGGTGGGCTGACGTCCAGGCGCGCGGGGCGGAAGGCCGGGACCGCCGGGCGCACGACCGACGCCACCGCCGGAGGCCGGGCCGCCACCGACCAAGGCCCCGCCGCCACCGACCAGGGGGGAGAACCTGCCCCCGATCGTCCCCGGCCCCCCGGCCGAGGCCGCTCCCCCGCCCCGGACGACGACAGCCGCTTTCCGGCCCTCGACCGCAGCGGCCTGTTCCCCGCCCTGGACCGCGGATGGCCTCCCTCCTCCGACCGGGCCCTTCCTTCCGCCCCCGGCCGGGACCGTCCCTCCGCCCCCGACGGGAGGCGCGACCCTGGCCGTGCCGCAGGGCCACGGCGGCCGGGCGAGGGGCCCGACACGCTGACACCCGACCAGGCCTTCGACGCCCTGTACTCCTTTTGCGCCCCCGCACTGGTCCGGCAGACCTATCTGCTGACCGGGCGCCGGGAGCTGGCCCGGGAGTCGGTGGAGCGGGCGTTCCAGGTCGCCTGGCAGCGCTGGCCCGAGGTGGCCCGGGACCGTGACCCGGCGAGCTGGGTGCGGACCACGGCGTACGAGTGCGCGCTCTCCCCGTGGCAACGGCTGCGTCCGCGCCACCGGTGTGCCGAGCCGCCACCCCCCGGCGCCCAGGACCGGGCGCTGCTGGACACGCTGCTGAAGCTCCCGCCCTCCTACCGCCGCACCCTGCTGCTCTACGACGGCGTCGGACTCGGACTGCCCGAGACGGCGGCGGAGACGGAGGCGAGCACCCGCGCGGCCGCGAACCGGCTGTTCCACGCGCGGGAGGCGGTCGCCGAGCGGCTGCCCGAACTCGCGGACCCGGAGGAGCTGCACTGGCGGCTCGTCCAACTGGCCTCCACCGCACGGCTGCGGGCCGCCAAGCCGTTCGTCGTCCGGCGGGGCGGAGAGCGCCGGGCCCGCCTGTGGACCCGGGCGGCCATCGCCTTCACCGTCGCCCTCATCGGCACCACCGCCCTCACCCTCCACACGGCACCCACCCGTTACGAACCGCCGGTGCCCCCGGGTGAGGCGGTCCAGGGCGTACCGCCGCCCGTGGCGCCCGGCCCGCTGTCGGAGCGGGAGCAGGAACTGCGCGCGAAGCTGCGCGAGGAGGAGCAGAAAGGGCCGGAGCGACTCACACCACAGGCGGGGTGACGGCCTCCACGGGCTCGGATGCCGCGGTAAGTGCCGGGCTCGGATGCCGGGCGCGGAGACGGCGACGGGCCCGCCCCCGTGCGGGGAGCGGGCCCGTCTGCGAGCCGGCCCCGCGGCTCGCCCTACGGCGTGGTTCAGCCGGCGAGGATCTCGCGGGCCAGCTTGGCCGTCTCGGTCGGGGTCTTGCCGACCTTGACGCCGGCGGCCTCGAGGGCCTCCTTCTTGGCGGCGGCCGTGCCGGAGGAACCCGAGACGATGGCGCCGGCGTGGCCCATGGTCTTGCCCTCGGGCGCGGTGAAGCCCGCGACGTAGCCGACGACCGGCTTGGTCACGTTCTCCTTGATGAAGGCCGCGGCCCGCTCCTCGGCGTCGCCGCCGATCTCACCGATCATCACGATCAGGTCGGTGTCGGGGTCGGCCTCGAAGGCGGCCAGGGCGTCGATGTGGGTGGTGCCGATGACGGGGTCGCCACCGATGCCCACGGCCGAGGAGAAGCCGATGTCCCGCAGCTCGTACATCATCTGGTACGTCAGCGTGCCGGACTTCGAGACCAGGCCGATGCGGCCCGGCTTGGTGATGTCGCCCGGGATGATGCCGGCGTTGGACTGGCCCGGGGTGATCAGACCGGGGCAGTTCGGGCCGATGATCCGGGTCTTGTTGCCCTTGGACACGGCGTACGCGTAGAACGCGGCGGTGTCGTGGACCGCGATGCCCTCGGTGATGACGACCGCGAGGGGGATCTCGGCGTCGACGGCCTCGACGACGGCGGCCTTGGAGAAGGCCGGCGGGACGAAGAGGACGGACACGTTCGCGCCCGTCTTCTCCATCGCCTCGGCGACGGTGCCGAAGACCGGGATCTCGGTGCCGTCGATGTCGACGGACTGACCGGCCTTGCGGGGGTTCACGCCGCCGACGATGTTCGTGCCGTCGGCCAGCATGAGCTTGGTGTGCTTCATGCCCGTGGCACCGGTCATGCCCTGGACGATGACCTTGCTGTCCTTGTTGAGGAAGATAGCCATGGCTGTTCTGTCCCTCGTCCCTTACTTCGCAGCCGCGAGCTCGGCGGCCTTGTCGGCCGCGCCGTCCATGGTGTCCACGCGCTGGACCAGCGGGTGGTTGGCGTCGGAGAGGATCTTGCGACCCAGCTCGGCGTTGTTGCCGTCGAGGCGGACGACGAGGGGCTTGGTGACTTCCTCGCCCCGGTCCGCGAGCAGCTGCAGCGCCTGGACGATGCCGTTGGCGACCTCGTCACAGGCGGTGATGCCACCGAAGACGTTGACGAACACGGACTTGACGTCCGGGTCGCCGAGGATGATCTCCAGGCCGTTCGCCATGACGGCCGCGGAGGCGCCACCGCCGATGTCGAGGAAGTTGGCGGGCTTGACGCCGCCGTGGGCCTCACCGGCGTAGGCGACGACGTCCAGGGTGCTCATGACGAGACCCGCGCCGTTGCCGATGATGCCGACCTCGCCGTCGAGCTTGACGTAGTTGAGGTTCTTCTCCTTGGCGGCGGCCTCGAGCGGGTTGGCCGCGGCCTTGTCCTGGAGAGCCTCGTGCGCCGGCTGACGGAACTCGGCGTTCTCGTCCAGGGAGACCTTGCCGTCCAGGGCGATGACGTCACCGGAGGCGACCTTCGCCAGCGGGTTGACCTCGACCAGGAGGGCGTCCTCCTTGATGAAGGTGTCCCACAGCTTGACGAGGACGTTCACGACCTTGTCGGCGACCTCGGCCGGGAACTTGGCGGCCTCGACGATCTCGCGGGCCTTGGCCTCGGTCACGCCCTCGTTGGCGTCGATCGGCGTCTTGGCGACGGCCTCGGGGCGGGTGGCCGCCACCTCCTCGATCTCCACGCCGCCCTCGACGGAGGCGATGGAGAGGAAGGTGCGGTTGGCACGGTCCAGGAGGAAGGAGACGTAGTACTCCTCGACGATCTCCGGGGCCGTCTCGGCGATCATCACCCTGTGGACCGTGTGGCCCTTGATGTCCATGCCGAGGATGTTGGTCGCGTGCTCGACCGCCTCGTCGGGGGTGGCGGCGAGCTTGACGCCACCGGCCTTGCCACGGCCGCCGACCTTCACCTGGGCCTTGACGACGGACTTGCCACCGAGGCGCTCGGTGGCTGCGCGGGCCGCCTCAGGCGTGTCGATGACTTCACCGGCCAGCACCGGTACATCGTGCTTGGCGAAGAGGTCCCTCGCCTGGTACTCGAACAGGTCCACGCGCTTCCGTCCCTATCAGTGATCTCGCGGTTCGTTGTCTGCGTGGGCGTGCCGCGAGGGCAACGTGACGTCCGCTGTCTGTCACAAGGGAGGCGCACACGGTGTCCGAGCGCGCGGCATGTCCGTCTCGCAGGTTATCGCTGCTTCCTGGAGGCCCCTAAATCGAGGGTCACACCTGAGCGGTGATACCTGTCACATGATGCCGCGCTCTCTGGCACGGCGTGCCGGGGGTGAGGGGCCTCACCGGGCTGGGGTTGACCCGGTGAGGCCCGCCTGACACCCCGAGGGGACCACGCGGCCCCTGTTCGGGACCCTGATCCCCCCGGTCGCGGGCCGGCTGGTCCCCTCCCCAACGGGAACCAGCCGACCCCATCCACGACGCCCTGACCCCGGCCGACCGACGGATTTCGGACGGCACGGGGTGGTGGTCGTGGAGCTCTTGGGTGGTGGGTGATGAGTGGTGAATGGCGAGTGGTGCTGCGGGGTGGGCGAGGGGTGGCTGCGCAGAGCCGGCTGCGGAGACGGGTGCCCAGCGGGTCGACCCGATGTCCGGGGCCCGGGGCTTGGGCCCGGGGCTTGGAGCCGGGGCTTGGAGCCGGGACCCGGGGCTTGGAGCCGGGACCCGGGGCCTGGGGCCGGGAGACGTCTGCGCTGCGCGGGACTCCGGTCCGGCTAACCGGGGAAGAGAGGGATGTCCCGGTGGCTGTCCCGGGTTCCTGCCGCCTCACCGCGGACCGCGAGAACAGCCAGGAGCTGCATCGGGGCACGGTGGCCCGGGGTGACGGCGTGCGCGTCACCGGGGCGGGGGCCGCCGCCGTCGGCGGCGACCCGGTTCCCGAACGTGCCGTCGGACCGGCTTCCGGGAGCCCGGCCTGATGGGGAGGGCTCGACGTGGGCGGCCGGCGCGGCGGTGTGACCCGCGCGTCTGGTGGGGTGCGTGGGGACGGAACGGCCCTGCAGGACGTCGCGGTGCTCGTCGGCCCGTGCCCGGACACTCGCCCCGGCGCGAGCCACTTCCGTCGCCTCGGACCGCCCGACGGGGCCTTGTGCCTCAGCGGCCGGCACGGCAGCCCCGCCGAGCTGCGGGACGGCCGCGCCCGGCGCGGGGAGGATCCGGCCCGGAAGGGCCGGGATGCCGGGAACAGCGGGGGCACCGGGCACGCCCGGCAGCGTGACGTCACCGCCGGGCGGAGGAGCGACGAGCCCCGGCAGCGACTCGGCGAGGCCGGGCAGCTTCGGCAGGCCGGACACGACGGGCAGCCTCGACGGCTCCGGCAGCCCCGACGGCTCCGGCAGCCCCGGCAGCCCCGATGGCTCCGGCAGGTTCGTCAGCTCCGGCAGCTCCGGCAGCTCCGGCAGGTTCGTCAGCTCTGGCAGTTCATGGATGACGGGCAGAGCAACAAGGCCCGGAAGGACCGGGGTTTCCGGCAGGTCGGGCAGCCCCGGTGCACCGGGCGACGGCGGCGGCTCGGGCAGGGCCTGAAGCCCTGCGCGCCGGGGCAGTTCCGGCAGAGCCGCCGGCGCAGGCGACCCGGACGGTACGGGCAGCTCGCGCGGAACCGGCAGCCCACGCCGCTGGGACCCGGGCGGCAGCCCGGGCGGCGTCGGGAGGTCAGGCGGTTCAGTCCGCGTCGACGGCACTGCCGACGGCGCGGACTGACGTGACGACGAACGCGATGACGAACGCGATGACGAATCAGACGACGAACGCGACGGTGACGGCGAGAGCGACCGCTCCTCCACCCACGCCCGTACCTTCGGCTGCAACTGCGCCGAGCCTTCACGTACTGACGCCTCCCCGGCCCCCGCGCGGAGCCCAGCCGGAGTCCAGCCGTCCACCGCATGGGCCCGCTCCCCGCACAGCAGCCCGAGGAGCAGCACCCCGCCCACCAGCAGCGCCACGTGGAGCGCACGCCGCCCAGCCGCTGCGCGCAGCATGTGCGACGCGGCAGGGGGCAGGGCGGCTGACCAGGTCAAGAGGGGGCGCTTCCTCCTGTGTGACGGAACACGTGCGGCGCTCACGCGTCACGGGCGGGAACGAGTCGGCACGACGCGGTACCGGGCAGGCGCCGATCCTCGCACGGGAGTGCGGAGGTTACGCAAGCCCCTCCTCCCCGACGAGCCGCCCGAGGGGAGCTCATGTCCGTTTTGCCTGACCCGCATCGGCCGGCGGCGCACGGACAAGCTGTCACCAAGTCACCCGGCGTCCGGTATCGGCAGCGGCCGCTTCTCGATCGCCGCCGCCATCACCTCCGGGAACAGATCCGGTGTGCAGGCGAACGCCGGTGCGCCCAGGGCCGCGAGCGCCGCCGCGTGCTCCCGGTCGTAGGCCGGCGCCCCCTCGTCGGAGAGCGCCAGCAGCGTCACGAACTGCACCCCCGACGCCTTCATCGCCGAGACCCGCTTGAGCATCTCGTTGCGGATGCCGCCCTCGTAGAGGTCGCTGATCAGCACGACCACCGTCTCGGCGGGCCGGGTGATGTGCGACTGGCAGTACGCCAACGCCCGGTTGATGTCCGTGCCGCCGCCCAGCTGCGTGCCGAACAGGACGTCGACCGGGTCGTCGAGCTGGTCCGTGAGGTCCACGACCGCCGTGTCGAAGACGACGAGTCGCGTGGAGATCGTCCGCATCGAGGCGAGCACCGCTCCGAAGACCGATGCGTACACGACCGATGCCGCCATGGATCCCGACTGATCGATACAGAGGATGACCTCCTTCTTGGTGGACCGGGACGCCCGTCCGTACCCGATGAGCCGCTCCGGCACGATCGTTCGGTACTCGGGCAGGTAGTGCTTGAGGTTGGCCGCGATGGTGCGGTTCCAGTCGATGTCGTGGTGGCGCGGCCGGTTGATGCGGGCGCTGCGGTCGAGCGCGCCGGTGAGGGTGGCCCGGGTGCGGGTGGCGAGCCGCCTCTCCAGGTCCTCGACGACCTTGCGCACGACGGCCCGTGCGGTCTCCTTGGTCGTCTCCGGCATCGCCTTGCTGAGGGACAGCAGCGTGCCCACGAGGTGTACGTCGGCCTCCACCGCCTCCAGCATCTCCGGCTCCAGCAGCAGCGTGGCGAGGCCGAGCCGGTCGATGGCGTCGCGCTGCATGACCTGCACGACGGAGGACGGGAAGTACGTCCGGATGTCACCGAGCCAGCGCGCCACGGACGGCGCGGACGCCCCGAGCCCGGCCGAACGGTCCCGGCCGCCCTGCTGTCTGCCGTCCTTCCTGCCGTACAGGGCGGTGAGCGCCCCGTCCATCGCCGCGTCCCGCCCCGACAGCGCGCATCCGGTACCGTCCGCCGCGTCGCCGCCGAGCACCAGCCGCCATCTCCGCAGCCGCTCGTGCGCCGGGTCCGTCGCCTCGGGCGTCATGCGCGTCCTCCCGTGCGAAGCCGTTCCCAGAGGGGGATCACCGGTACGGTCGTCGCGGGCCCGCTCTCCGCCCGGGGCCCGTGGCCCGCCGTGTCCCCCGCCGCCGATCCGGTCGTCGGCCCGGTCGCCGCGTCGGTCGTCATCCCGTCATCCCCATCGGTTCGTCGAGTTCGTCGTTCGTGGTCGCCTCGTCCAGCCCGAGCAGCAGCCGCACCACCGGCAGCACTGCGTCCGCGCGTGCCGTGTCGAGGTCGGCGGCGAAGCCGGGCGTGCCGGAGCCGGCCGCTGTCGCACCACCGCCGCCCGGCCCGCGCCGGACCAGTTCGCCGAGGGTCCGGCGCACCCCCGGTTCGTACGCCGAGAAGGTCCGCCGCAGCAGGGGCAGTACGTCCGTGAACGCCTCCGCGGGCACCCCGGTCAGCCACACGTCGACCAGCCCGAGCAGCCGCTCGTCGTGGACCAGGAGCATTCCGCCGCCGGAGCCCCCGCCGACGAAGCCCTCGATCCACGCGGCCGCGTCCGCCGGCGGCGTCCCCGGCGACAGGACCAGCCCCATGAGCCGCGCCGCCTCCTCCTGCGCCAGCTCCCCGTCGTCGAGCAGCAGCCGCACGGCCCGCCCGCGGATCACCCCGGGCACGGTGTCCCGCCCCGACAGCACCCGCAGGACCGACTGCCAGCGGGCCCGCAGCCGATCCCCTCCCCCGGCCGGCGCGTCGCCCAGGAGGCCCACGGATCCGTGCACCGCGTCCACATGGCGCCGCATCTCCTCGGCGGCGTCGGCGTCGAGCGCGGCGCACGCCGGGGGCAGACCGACGAAGACCCGCCCGGCCAGGCCCGCGGCGACCTCCGCGAGCGCTCCGGTGTCCGTGCCGCGCACATCGCCGTAGCGCAGGGAGCGGACCAGGGCCGGCAGCGCCTGGGCGAGGCGGCCGACGTCCGAGTCGAGGGCCGCCCGGTCGGCCAGGATCCGCATCACCGCCGGGAGAACGCCGGACAGCTCGGCCAGCAGGCAGCGCTCCGCGAGGGCGGTGACGTCGGCGAGCCCCTCGGCCGCGACGGCGTCCGCCTCGGCCTTGGCGGTCGCGGCGCACAGCACCGTCGTCCCCCACACCCCGGCCTCGGCGACCCGCACGGACAGCTCGGGCTCCCAGCGCAGCCGCCAGGTCTCCCGGAACGTCCCCGTGCTGCCCCGCGAGGCGACCGGTTCCCCCCAGGCGACGCCGAGCAGCCGCAGCCGGTGCAGCAGTCTGCTGCGGGCAGCGTCGTTCTCCTTGCGCAGGTCGAGCTCCAGCTCCCGTTCCAGCGCCTCCGGCTTCAGCCGCAGCCGGCGCTGGAGCCGGGCGAGATCCCGCTGCAGCGGGACGGCCGGCGCCGACGAGGGCACCTCCCCCAGGACGTCGCCCACCACCAGCCGGTCGTGGACCAGCGCCAGCGGTACGTCCGAGCCCTCGCACATCACGGCCCGCACCGCGTCGGTCGTCTCGCTCAGGCCGGGCAGCGGACGGCCACGCATCGCGGCGAGCGTCTCGGCCAGCCGCACGGCCTCGATGACATGGGCGGAGGAGACGATCCGGTCCTCGTCGCGCAGCAGCCCGGCCACCTTGGTCAGCCACCGCTCCACCGGCCGGTCCGGGGCGCTGAACAGGTGCCCGTACCAGCCCGGCGAGTCGATGCCGGCGCCGTAGCCGCTGACGCGGGACAGCCGGCGGTGGGTCCACGGCACCCAGGTCATGTCCGTCTTGACCTTGGGCAGGCCTTTCAGCAGCGCGCGGTCAGCGGCGACGGTGCTTCTGCGCCGCAGCGCGGGCACGTGCCACGCCCCGCACACGACGGCCACGCCGTCCTCGAACTCCCGTTGCGCGTCGCGTATCCGGAGCCTCATGTACGCCTCGCGCACCAGGTCCCGGTCGTGTCCCCCGCTGCCGTAGGCCTCCCTCAGCGCACCCATGGCCTCCTCGAGCGCCGAGAACGGAGCGAGCGCGTCCTCCTGCCCGGCGCGCCGGTGCTCGACGACGTCCTCCCACCACCGCTCGGCGTCGTCGTGACCGGCGGCCTCGGCGAGCACCCCGAGGGGATCGATCCGGACGTCGTGGGGACCGCGGCCGGACTCGCCGTCCCCCTCGGGGTCCGCCGGCTCGGCGTCCAGCGGGGCCTCACCCTCTCCTCCCGCCCCGTCCTGCGGCCTCTGCCAGGCCAGTGTGTGCGTGGCCGGCAGGTCGATGAAGCGGGCCGGGACGCCGTGTTCCAGGGCCCAGCGGACGGCGACCCACTCCGGGGAGAACTCGGCCAGCGGCCAGAACGCCGAGCGGCCGGGCTCGTCCACGGCATGGGCGAGCAGGGCGACCGGCGGCCGCATCTCCTCGTCGGCGGCGAGCGGGATCAGCGCGTCGGCCTCGGGCGGCCCCTCGATCAGCACGACCCGCGGCCGCGCCTCCTCCAGCGCCGCGCGTACGGCCCGGGCCGATCCCGGCCCGTGGTGCCGCACCCCGAGCAGCACCGGCCCCGCACCGGCCCGCCGCTCCGCTGCCGTCTGCACCACCGTCACCCGCTTCCCTCCTGTCCCCTGTCCGTACCGGCCGGTCCCCGCCCCGCGTCCGAACCCGCCGGTCCCCGCCCCACGGCGCTCACACGCTCACCTCGCGGCAGGCGCGGTAGAAGTCCTTCCAGCCGTCGCGCTCGCGGACGACCGTCTCCAGGTACTCCTGCCAGATGACGCGGTCGGCCGCCGGGTCGCGGACCACCGCGCCGAGGATGCCCGCGGCGACATCGCTCGGCCGCAGCACGCCGTCGCCGAAGTGGGCCGCCAGCGCGAGCCCGTTGGTGACGACGGAGATGGCCTCGGCCGTGGACAGCGTGCCGCTGGGCGACTTGAGCTTCGTGCGCCCGTCGGCCGTGACACCGTCGCGCAGCTCGCGGAAGACCGTGACGACGCGGCGGATCTCGTCGAGGCCGTCGGGCGCGGCCGGCAGGTCGAGGGAGCGGCCGATCTGGTCGACGCGGCGCGAGACGATGTCGACCTCGGCCTCGGGGCTCTCGGGCAGGGGCAGCACGACCGTGTTGAAGCGGCGGCGCAGGGCGCTGGAGAGGTCGTTGACGCCGCGGTCGCGGTCGTTGGCCGTGGCGATCAGGTTGAAGCCGCGGACCGCCTGCACCTCCTGGCCCAGTTCCGGTATCGGCAGCGTCTTCTCGGACAGGATCGTGATGAGCGTGTCCTGCACGTCCGCCGGGATGCGGGTCAGTTCCTCGACCCGTGCCGTCATGCCCTCGGCCATGGCCCGCATGACGGGGCTGGGTACGAGGGCGTCCCGGCTGGGGCCGTGGGCGAGCAGCCGCGCGTAGTTCCAGCCGTAGCGGACGGCCTCCTCCGGTGTGCCGGCCGTGCCCTGCACCAGCAGGGTGGAGTCGCCGCTGACCGCCGCGGCCAGGTGCTCGGAGACCCATGTCTTCGCCGTGCCGGGCACGCCGAGCAGGAGCAGGGCGCGGTCGGTGGCGAGGGTGGTGACGGCGACCTCGACGATGCGGCGCGGGCCGACGTACTTGGGTGTGATCACCGTGCCGTCCGGCAGTGCGCCGCCGAGCAGGTAGGTGGCGACGGCCCAGGGCGACAGCTTCCAGCGGGCCGGGCGCGGGCGGTCGTCCTGCGCGGCCAGCACGGTCAGTTCGTGGGCGAAGGCGTCCTCGGCGTGCGGTCGCAACGCCTGGGCCGCTGCGGTCTCCCCCGCTTCGACGGACATCGGCTCAACGGACACAGTCATGGCAAGGTCCCCCTCCGGCTCAGCCGCCTCGGATCTGGTGTCCACCGTGCACCACACCACTGACAATGCGTTCTGACCTGCACAAACGCTGCGCCGAAGGTGCTCGCGGGCCCGATTGTCAGTGGGGGGACCTACCTTCGGTGGCATGACTCAGCAGGGGGTGCGCTGGACTGCGGACCAGGTGCTGGCCTTGGCGCCTGACACCGCGTCACGCAAAGCGGGAAGCAAACTCGGCGCGGCGGGCCCGTGGTCCGAGACGGGGAGTTCCGACGAGGGGGCGGTGTGGGGGCTGTGCAAGGGCAGCGGAAGCAAGCCGTACCAGACGGTCGTCGACATCGCGGACGCCGCGGGGCCGGCGTACAAGTGCAGTTGCCCGAGCCGGAAGTTCCCGTGCAAGCACGCGCTCGGGCTGCTGCTGCTCTGGGCGGGCGGCGACGGCGCGGTGCCGGCGGGCCGGGCCGCGCCGGAGTGGGCCGGGCCGTGGATGGCGGGGCGGCGCAGGCGCGCGGAGGAGAAGAGGTCGGGGCAGAGCGGCGGTTCACCGTCCGGTTCCGCTGATCCGGAGGCGGCGCGGCGGCGGGCGGAGCGCCGCGCCGAACGGGTCACGGCGGGCGCGGTGGAGCTGGAGCAGCGCCTGGCGGATCTGCTGCGCGGCGGTCTGGCGTCAGTGGAGCGGGCGGGTCACGGTCTCTGGGAGGAGACGGCGGCCCGGATGGTCGACGCCCAGGCGCAGGGCCTCGCCGCCCGCGTCCGGGAGTTGGGGTCGATCCCGTCCACCGGGCCGGGCTGGCCGGTGCGGCTGCTGGAGGAGTGCGCGCTGCTGCATCTCCTCGGCCAGGGCTGGCTGCGCCGCGAGCGGCTCCCGGACGGCCTCGCCGCAACGGTCCGCTCCCGGATGGGCCTGCCGGCCTCCGCGGACGGCATGCCGGTCCGGGACCACTGGCTGGTCCTCGCCCAGTACGACACGACCGACGCGCGTCTGACCACCCGCCGCATCTGGCTCCACGGCACCGGCTCGCACCGCACGGCGCTGCTCCTGTCCTACGGTGCGGCCGGCCGGGCCCCGGAGCCGGCCCTGCCGGTGGGGCTGGCCCTGGACGCGGAGGTGTCCTCGTATCCGGGCGCCGGGCAGTCGCGCGTGGCGCTCGGCGAGCAGTTCGCGCCGCCCGTGCCGACGGCCGCCCGCCCACCGGGGATCACGGTCTCCCAGGCGGCCGCCCGTTACGGCGGCGCCCTGCGGGAGGACCCGTGGCTGGAGTCCGTCCCGGTGACGCTCGGCGGGGTCGTGCCGACCCCGGACGGCGACTCCTGGCAGCTGGCGGACGCCGACGAGGACGCGGCGCTGCCGTTCACCCCGGCCGCGCGGTCCCGGCCCGGCGTGTGGCGGCTCGTCGCCCTGTCGGGCGGCGCCCCGGTCAGGGTCTTCGGCGAGTGCGGGCACCAGGGCTTCACGCCGCTGACGGCCTGGCCGGAGGGGCCGGGTGAGGCCGTGGCCCTGTGCTGAACGGGCGACGGCCGCCCCGCTCCCCGGCGGCACCGGCGGAACCACCCGCCGCACCGCTTCTCACCCCTCCACGGCATCTTTCAGGCATCACGGGGCATCCGGTAGGGACGAGTCCTCGACCGGCTCCGGGCGCCCCGCGGAAAGGAAGCTCATGACCAGGACCTCCGCTCCTGTGGACGCGCCCGGTACGGACCACTGGGAAGGGCTCGTCACCGCGGCACTGCTGGGCACGGACCGGCGCACCCCGCCGGGCACCGCCCCGGGCCGGGACGCCCCCGTGGCCCTGCTGGACGCGGCGGCGGCCGGGACCGTACGGCGGCGGGCCGGTCTGCGGCCGGCGCGGGCGGCTCGGCGTCCCCGGCCGGCCGTGCCGGATCCGCGTCCGCCCCTGCCGCCCGCGGCGGCCCGCAGGCTGACCCTGCTGCTGGCCGACCGCCCCGGGGCGTCCGGCGGCAGCCGCCGGGGTAGCGCGCCCGACCTGACGGAGCTGCTGCCCCAGTGGCTCGCCGCGGCGAACGCCCGCGGGTTCGCACCGCCCCCGCAGGTGCTGCCGGCGCTGCTGGACGCGGCCCGGGGGCGTACGGACCTGCGTCCGGCGGCGCTGGAGTTCGCGGGGCCGCGGGCCTTGTGGCTGGCGCGGCTGAACCGGGACTGGCGGTTCGCCCTGCGCTCCGCACCGGGCGGCGGCGCGGCCCTGCCGCAGCCGGAGGACGAGGAGCGGATCCAGCGGCTGTGGCAGGAGGGCCTGTTCGCCGAACGGGTCGCCCTGCTGGCCGCCCTGCGGGCCCGTGAACCGGCCGGCGCACGCGACCTGCTGGCGTCGACCTGGGCGACGGAACGGGCCGAGGACCGGCTGATGTTCCTCGACTCGCTGCGCACGGGCCTCGGCCCCGACGACGAGCCGTTCCTGGAACAGGCCCTGGCCGACCGCAGCCGCAACGTCCGGGCGACGGCGGCGGAGCTGCTGTCGGCCCTGCCCGGTTCGGCGCTCGCCGCGCGGATGGCGGTCCGGGCCGAGGCGTGCGTGGCCATCGACCCCACGCGGGGCACGCCCACCGGGGACGTCACCCCGGCCGGGGAAGCCGCCGCGGTGATCGTCGTCGAGGCCCCCCACGAGTGCGACCCGGCCATGGAGCGCGACGGCGTCGTGGCGAAGGCCCCGGCGGGGCGGGGTGAACGATCCTGGTGGTTCGGCCAGTTGGTGGAGGCGGCCCCGCTGGCGAGCTGGTCGCGGCGGCTGGGCGGCCGGACACCGAGGGAGATCGTGGCGCTGCCGGTGGCGGACGACTGGCAGGGCGAGCTGCACGCGGCGTGGTGCCGGGCGGCGGTGCGGCAGCGGGACGCCGAGTGGTCACGCGCGCTGCTCGGCGAACCCTCGGCACCGGAGGCGGGCGGCCCGGGCGCGGTGTCCCTGGCCGAACGCGCCAAGCTGCTCGGCACGCTGGGCGCCGCGGAGCGGGCGGAGTGGGTGGCGGGGTTCATCGCCGCGCACGGCCTGTCCGAGGCCTTTCAGCTGCTCGGGGTGTGCGCGGTGCCGTGGGCGCCGCCGCTCGGCCGGGCGGTGGTGGACGCACTCAACATCGCCCGGGACGGGGGGAGTTATCCATGGAGTTTCAGCGGAGTGATGGGCCTGGCCGAGCGTTGTCTCGACCCGGCCGGGGCGGCCCGCCTCGACGCCCTGCTGGCCGTGCCGGACGAACCGGAGAACGCGTCGCCCGGCGCCGGCGGGTACTGGGCGGAGGCCTTCCAGCGGCTGGTCACGACGCTGCGCCTGCGCGCGACGATGTTCGAGGAGCTGGGGCCGGCACCGCAGTGAGGCGCACCGGCCGCGCGGGACGGCGCCCGCCGGGCGGGACGACGCGCTCCGCGCACGGCCGGAAGGGACCGGCCCTCCGGGCCGGCTCCGGTACCGACGGGGCTCTACGCCCCGGCCGGCTGGCGTGCGTTCGCCCGGACCCAGTCCACGATCGACTGCGTCGTCGCACCGGGCGTGAAGATCTCCGCCACGCCCTTCTCCTTCAGCGGCGGGATGTCCGCCTCGGGGATGATCCCGCCGCCGAAGACGAGGATGTCCTCCGCGTCCCGCTCCCGGAGCAGGTCGATCACCGCCGCGAAGAGCGTGTTGTGCGCGCCGGAGAGGATGGACAGGCCGATCGCGTCGGCGTCCTCCTGGATCGCCGTGTCGACGATCTGCTCCGGAGTCTGGTGGAGGCCGGTGTAGATGACCTCCATACCGGCGTCGCGCAACGCCCGCGCGATCACCTTGGCCCCGCGATCGTGGCCGTCGAGCCCCGGCTTGGCCACCACCACGCGGATCGGTCCGGCTGCCACACCCATCACTGCCTCCATGAAGCGACTACATCCATCCGTACCGACAAGTACCGCACACCTCGCTCGCCTCGTGCACGACCTGCACACCGCACCGGTCATGTCGCTCGCGTGCACGGCCCGCGCCGCCGCCCACCGCACCGGCTGCGGCACCACGGCACGGACACCCCGCCCCGAACCCGCCCGGGAAGTGAACGAACGTTATCCCCAGCATCGCGCAACCGGCAGTTTCGCGGCGTGGAGCGAGGGGGAAATCACACGATGGGACAAGCGCAAGGGGAGCCTCAGCGAGGTCGCCGTCCCGGGGCGCCGTCCCTCACCCGCGGCGGCGGCACAGCATTTCGACGAAGGCACACCGGGCAAGCACCGCACACGCAGACGCAACACGCACGGCACGCGCAGCACGCAGGACACGCACAGCACGCAGGGCACGAGGGGCAAGCACGGCGCATCAGCGGGGAGCCGCATCACCCGGCCGACCGCGGACCCCGTCGCACCACCGGCGTCATGGGCGCCGCAGGCAGCGCCGGACCCCCGCACCTCCTGCGGGTCATGCGGCCGACGCCGCTCGCGCGGTCGTCGCCCGCCGTCTTCGCCGCTGCTTTCCACGAGAGCACACGGGGGGCCCAGCCGTCCTCCCGCGTGCCGACAGGAGGTCGGCCATGAAGGTCAACGGGGCTCTTCCGCCCCTTCTCCCGCTCTGCCGGCGCCTGCTGCCGGGCCGACTGACGGGGGTCTCCATGGCGCTGCTGAAGGCCACCGCACTGGAGCTCGCGATCCTGGCCGGGCATCTCCTGCTCTACCCCTCCGGCATCACCCAGGAGCGGCGGGTCCCGACCCCGGCCCTGCCCGCGGACGGCGCGGCCCAGCTGCCGACGCGGGCCAAACCCCCGGTCGTCCTGCTGCACGGCTTCATCGACAACCGCTCGGTCTTCGTCCTGCTGCGCCGCAGCCTCGCCCAGCACGGCAGGCAGCAGATCGAGTCCCTCAACTACTCGCCCCTGACCTGCGACATACGCATCGCGGCCGAGCTGCTCGGCCGGCACGTCGAGGAGCTCTGCGAGCGCACCGGCGCGCGGCAGGTCGACGTGGTCGGTCACAGCCTGGGCGGTCTGATCGCGCGTTACTACGTGCAGCGGCTCGGCGGCGACACGCGCGTGCGCACCCTGGTGACGCTCGGCACGCCGCACTCGGGAACCCGGGTGGCGCCAGTGGCGGACGCGCACCCCATCGTGCGCCAGATGCGCCCCGGTTCACCGGTGCTCGAGGAGCTCGCGGAGCCCGCCCCCGACTGCGGTACGCACTTCGTCGGCTTCTGGAGCGACCTCGACCACGTCATGGACCCGGTGGAGACGGCCCGCATCGACCACCCCGACCTGATCGCGGACAACGTGCGCGTGACGGGCATCGGCCATCTCGCCCTGCCCGTCCACCCCGCCGTGGCCGACGGCATACGGCAAGTCCTCGACACGGCCCGCCCGGGCGAACCGTCCACCGGCCGCGGCGAGGGCGTCACGGTGGCCTGACCCGTCCCGGCGGCACCCCCGCCGCGCGACGCGGTCGGGCAGCAGCCGGCCGGGAACCGTCACACCCGGCTCGCGGACCCGTCCTGCAGACGACAACCGCGTCGCAACCCCGATCAGCCTCGAACAAACTTCGAACACAGCACCAAACTCACGCCCGCAGTCCGCCAAAACACGGCCGAATGCCCGTTTCCTGCGCGCGCGAAACCTGCCGAAGATTGTCGTGCCCGCGTACCGCCGGGTACAGTCGCCGCACTGCTCTGGCAGCCCCTGTTGTCGAGGCGAAAGAGAAGTTGGTGAACGACCGTCACCCGTCGGGGACCATGGCCCCGGCTCCGGCTTCCGACGCCGCCTCGGCGCATTACGCGTCGTACGGCACCCAGGAAGCCCAGTACGGCGACTTCACCACGTACGGCGACTACGCCGCCACCGGTTCCGACGCCACGGGCACGAGCGGCGCCTGCTACGAGGCCACCGGGCACACGACCGCGACCTTCGCGACCGACCCCCTCTTCGGCGACCTGCCGGGCGGCGGCCACGACACGGGCGCGTACGCGACGGGCCACTGGCCCACGGGTACCCACGAGAACCAGGCCTATGACACGTACGCCGCGCAGCACCAGGCGGCCTACGACACCGGTGTCCACGACACGACGGGCTGGAACGCCGAGCCGCAGCTGTCGATGATCCCGACGCAGGCCTCGTCACCCGACGTCAGCGGCCAGTGGGACTCCGGCGTGTGGCTGCAGTCCGACCGGACGGGCGAGCCGGCCGACCCGACCCAACAATGGGAATGGGGCACGCAGGCCTTCGACACCGGCGCCTACGACACCACGCAGTGGAACTCCGGCGGCACCCCCGCACCGGCCGCCGACGGATACGACGGGCAGCACGCCGAAACCTTCGAGCAGCACGAGACCGCGCCGTACGGGCAGTCCGCCTACGACGAGGCCGAGGGGGCCGGCTACCACGACCCCTCCGCGGACGGCGGCGAGCCGGACGCCACCGGTGAACTGCCCACGCCGGAACCGCTCCTGGACGATCAGGAGGAGGCCGCCCCACCGTCCAGGGCCGCCTCCCGCGCGGGTTCGCGCTCCCGCCGGCGTACACCCCCCAAGCGCTCGGCGCTGATGACGATCGCGGTGCCCTCGGCGTGCGTGATGGGTGTCGCCGGCATCGCGGCCGCGTCGGTCGGCAGCCTCACCGACGACAGCACGGCGGAGGCGCGCACGACCGCGGCGGACGCGCAGCCGGTGCAGCCGGCCGCCGCCAACAACAAGCTGGACACCCAGTTGCAGAGTCTCGCCGCCGGCGCCGACGACTTCGCCGACCGGGCCAGCCGTACACAGGAGCGCATCGACCTCAAGGCCCAGCAGGAGGCCGAGCGCAAGCGCGCGGCGGAGGAGGCGGCCCGCAAGGAGCGGCTGCGCCCGAAGTTCGCCCTTCCGGTCGCGCAGCACGGACTCAGCGCCTACTACGGCCAGTCCGGCATCAACTGGATGTCCCTGCACAGCGGCATCGACTTCCCCGTCTCGTACGGCACGACCGTGATGGCTGCGACGGACGGCACCGTGCGCACCCAGTGGAACAGCGCGTACGGCAACATGATGATCGTGACAGCGAAGGACGGTACGGAGACGTGGTACTGCCACCTCTCCACGTACACGGTCCCCTCGGGCACGACCGTGAAGGCCGGGGACCCGATCGCGCGCTCCGGCAACTCCGGCAACTCCACCGGTCCGCACCTGCACTTCGAGGTGCGTCCGGCCGGCGGCTCGGCGATCGACCCGCTTCCGTGGCTGCGCAGCCACGGCGTCGACCCGACCTGACGTCCCGGCGCCCCCCCGCCGGCCGGGCCGGCGGGGGGCGTGTCAGCGGGTCAGAGCTTCTCCACCGGCGCGTAGCGCAGCAGCAGCCGCTTGGGCTTGGTGTCGCCGAAGTCGATCGTCGCCTCGGCGTTCCCGCCCGTGCCCTTCACGGCGACGACCGTGCCGAGCCCGAACTGGTCGTGGGTGACGCGGTCCCCGACGGCCAGGGACACCACCGGCTTCTCGGAGGTCCGGCGGGTGGCGAACCCTGAGGCGCCGGACGCCGAGGAGCGCGAGCGGGACGAGGACAGCGAGGCCGCCACGGACGAGACGGGCCCGGAGGACGCGGGCGAGGTCGCTCCGGTCCGCTTCCACTCCACGTGGGCCGGCGGGATCTCCTCCAGGAACCGGGAGGGCGGGTTGTACGACGGCTGGCCCCAGGCGCTGCGCAGGGTGGACCGCGTCAGGTACAGCCGCTCGCGCGCGCGGGTGATGCCGACGTAGGCGAGGCGCCGCTCCTCCTCCAGCTCCTTGGTCTGGCCGAGGGCGCGCATGTGCGGGAAGACGCCGTCCTCCATGCCCGTCAGGAAGACGACCGGGAACTCCAGGCCCTTGGCCGTGTGCAGGGTCATCAGGGTGATGACGCCGTCGCCGTCCTCCTCGTCGGGGATCTGGTCGGAATCGGCGACCAGCGCGACCTGCTCGAGGAAGTCGGACAGCGTGCCCCGCTCCTCCTCGCCACGCTCCTGCTCGAACTCCATGGCGACGGCGGCGAGTTCCTGGAGGTTCTCGATCCGGGTCTCGTCCTGCGGGTCGGTGGAGGCCTGCAGTTCGGCGAGGTAGCCGGTGCGCTCCAGTACGGCCTCCAGGACGGTGGCCGGTCCGGCGCCGGACTCGACGATCGTGCGGAGGTCCTCCATCAGCGTGTTGAACCGCCTGACGGCGTTGGTGGAGCGCGCGGCCATGCCGTAGGCCTCGTCGACGCGCTTGAGCGCCTGCGGGAAGCTGATCTTCTCGCGCTGGGCGAGGGCGTCGATCATCGCCTCGGCGCGGTCGCCGATGCCCCGCTTGGGGACGTTGAGGATCCGGCGCAGCGGCACCGAGTCCTCGGGGTTGGCCAGCACGCGCAGGTAGGCCAGGACGTCCCGGACCTCCTTGCGCTCGTAGAAGCGGACGCCGCCGACGACCTTGTAGGGCAGGCCGACGCGGATGAAGACCTCTTCGAAGACACGGGACTGGGCGTTGGTGCGGTAGAAGACCGCGATATCGCCCGCCTTGGCCTCGCCGGCGTCCGTGAGGCGGTCTATCTCGTCGGCGACGAACTGCGCCTCGTCGTGCTCGGTGTCGGCGACGTAGCCGGTGATCCGCGCGCCCGTGCCCGCGTTGGTCCACAGGTTCTTCGGGCGGCGGGACTCGTTGCGCTCGATGACCGCGTTGGCGGCGCTGAGGATCGTCTGCGTGGAGCGGTAGTTCTGCTCCAGCAGGATCGTCGTCGCGTCCGGGTAGTCCTCCTCGAACTGGAGGATGTTGCGGATCGTCGCGCCGCGGAAGGCGTAGATCGACTGGTCGGCGTCGCCCACGACGCACAGCTCGGCGGGCGGCACGTCGTCCGGGCCGGGCGGGACGTCGACGGGGTGCTCGGCGGTGCCGACCAGCTCGCGCACGAGGGCGTACTGGGCGTGGTTGGTGTCCTGGTACTCGTCGACCATGACGTGCCGGAAGCGGCGGCGGTAGTGCTCGGCGACGTCCGGGAAGGCGCGGAGCAGGTTGACCGTGGTCATGATCAGGTCGTCGAAGTCGAGGGCGTTCGCCTCGCGCAGCCGCGACTGGTACAGGGCGTAGGCCTGGGCGAGGGTCTTCTCGAAACCTCCCCCAGACTCCGTCTGGGAGGTGCCCCCAGTGGCCTGGGCGGCGAAGTCCTCCTCGTCGATCAGCTCGTTCTTCAGGTTGCTGATCTTGGCGCTGAAGGACTTCGGCGGGTAGCGCTTGGGGTCCAGGTCGAGGTCGCGGCAGACCAGGGCCATCAGGCGCTTGGAGTCGGCGGCGTCGTAGATCGAGAAGGAGGACGTGAAGCCGAGCTTCTTGCTCTCGCGGCGCAGGATGCGCACGCACGCGCTGTGGAACGTCATCACCCACATGGCGTTCGCGCGGGGGCCGACGAGCTGCTCGACGCGCTCCTTCATCTCGCCGGCGGCCTTGTTGGTGAAGGTGATCGCGAGGATCTGGCCCGGGTGCACGCCCCGCTCGGCGAGCAGGTGGGCGATGCGGTGCGTGAGGACCCGCGTCTTTCCGGAGCCGGCGCCGGCCACGATGAGCAGCGGGGAGCCGGAGTGGACGACGGCGGCGCGCTGGTTGTCGTTCAGCCCCTCCAGGAGGGCCGCGGTGTCCACCACCGGGCGCGGGGCGCCGTCGCGGTAGTGGGTGTCCCGGTCCGGGGGCGCGTCGAACTTCCCGCCGAACAGATCGTCCGGGATCGACTCCGGAACGTGATCGTCCTCGGGTGGCGGCGGGGGCTCGTCCGCGGGGCCCCGCTGGGACTGGAGGCTCGCCAGGAAGTGGTCGTCAAAGAGGCTGCTCATCGCTCTCCGAGTCTAGGACGCCCCACCGACAACCCGCCGCCGCCCCGGGAAATCACCGAAAGCACCCCGCTGTCACCAGTGGAAAGCGCCTGATCACAGTCGGCTACGACCCTCGGCATCACGGACGATTGGGGACCAGAACGTCGTGACCGCTCACTCTCCGCGATGCCGCGGGGCAAGGTCACGAAAATGTATCGGGCATATCACCCATCAACCTTCACAGGGGCCCCACGAGTTGGCTACGGTGCGACCGGGCCGCACGACCCCCACCGGCGAACCTCGCCGGGCCGCGCGGCCTCCGCCGAGTCCGGTGTGCCGCAGCGGCAGCCGGAGCCGGGGACCCACCGAGACCTTGGGGTGAATCGGCCCGACTCCCCTCACGGGGACGGCCGTAGGGCAACCCTTCCGAACCGCCCGCCCGAACCCGACAGCTAACCCGGTAGGCGGAACATGGAAGGAGTCGCCTCCCTTGGCGTCGCACCGCAAGTCGCGTCCTACGGGTTCGCGCGTGGCAGGAATACGGACCCCCGCCCTGGCAACGGCGGCCCTCACCTCCGTGGCCCTGCTGTCCCAGTCGGCCACCGCCGCCCCCGAGGCCGACGACAGGCCCAGCCTGGAGGAAGTCGAGAAGAAGGTCGACGACCTCTACCGTCAGGCGGAGTCCGCGACCGAGAAGTACAACTCGGCCAGGGAGAGGACCGCCAAGCAGCGCAAGCGCGTCGACACCCTCCTCGACGACGTCGCCCAGCGCACCCAGAAGCTCAACGAGGCGCGTGAGGAACTGGGTTCCTTCGCCGCCGCCCAGTACCGCACCGGCGCCTCCGCCCCGGACACCGCCACGTTCCTGCTCGCGGACACCCCGCAGGACTACTTCGACCAGACCCAGCTGATGGACCGGATGACCGGCCGTCAGAAGGTCGCCGTCGACGACTTCGTCACCCAGCAGTCCGAGACGATGAAGAAGCGCCGGGAGGCCACCGAGAGCCTCCGGACACTCACCGAGTCGCAGGGCGACCTGAAGACCGCCAAGGCGACCGTCCAGCGCAAGCTCGCCGACGCGCGCGAGCTGCTGTCGCGGCTGACCGCCGAGGAGAAGGCGCGGCTCGCGGCGATCGAGAAGGAGAAGCAGGAGGAGGCCGCCCGCAAGGCCGCCGAGCTGGCCCGTCAGCAGGCCGCGCAGCAGCAGGCGCAGGAGGAGGCGGCCCGGCAGCAGGAGAGCGGTACCTCCACCACGACCCCGGAGTCCGGCTCGTCCCCGTCCGCTCCGACGGACCCGGCCGGCTCCTCGTACGCCACCAAGGCCGAGAAGGCGCTCGCCTTCGCCCGCGCCCAGATCGGCAAGCCGTACGTGTGGGGCGCCGTAGGCCCCGGCTCCTACGACTGCTCCGGCCTGACCCAGGCCGCCTGGAAGGCCGCGGGGGTGACCCTCCCGCGCACCACGTACGACCAGGTGAACGCGGGCACCACGGTCCCGCTCTCCCAGGCGCGCCCCGGTGACCTGGTGTTCTTCTACGACGACGTCACCCACGTCGGGATCTACGTCGGCAACGGCATGATGATCCACGCCCCGAAGCCGGGCACCTACGTGCGCGAGGAGTCGCTCTACTACGACGGCGAGTCGTCGATCCACAGCGTGGTGCGGCCGGCCTGAGGGGTCGCGGACGTTTTTGGGGGGGGGCCGCGCGCGCGGGCCCCCCCATCCATCGCGGGCGGCGCTCTCTAGCATCGGCGCTATGCCCGGCCCCTCCCCGTCCCTCACCTTGTGGGCGACCTACACGCTCACGACCGCCACCGTGTCGGTCGGCCTCGACTCGGCCGGGTACGAGGTCCTCTCCCGCATCCTCCTCGCCCTGTCCTGCGCGAGCTGGCTGGGAGCGGTCGCGTACGCCGTGCTGCGGCTGCCGGGGACGGCGTGGCGTGAGGAGACTCCGGCCGCGCTCACCTTCACGGCGGCGACCGCCCTGGTGGGCACCGGCTTCCGCGCCGCCGGCCTGCGGGACACGGCCGCGGGGCTGCTCGCGCTCGCCGCGCTGCTGTGGATCCCGCTGCTGGGCGCGCGGGTCCCGGACCGTCAGGGCGCGGTGTTCCTGCGCTGCGTGGCCACCCAGGGGCTCGCCGTGCTCGGCGCCGCCCTCGCCGCGGCCGGGTCGGCGGCCTGGCTCGCGTACACGGCCCTGGTGCTGTTCTGGCTGGGGCTCGCGCTCTACGTCGTCGCCCTGTTCCGTTTCCGGCCGCGGCAGATGACGGACGGCGCCGGGGAACACTGGCTGGCGGCCGGCGGGCTCGGCGTCTCGGCCCTGGCCGGAGCGCTTCTGCTCGGCGCCGACCGCGGCGGCTTCCCCCTGTGGAACGACGACGACCGCACCGTCCTCACCCGGGCCGCCGTCGCGCTGCTGGTGCTCACCCCGGTCTGCTGCGTCGTCCTGCTCACCGCCGAGCTGATGCGGCCCCGGCACCGCTACGACGTGTCCCGCTGGGCGACCGTGTTCGTCGTGGCCGTGACGGCGGCGGCCGCCCTGGCCCTCGCGGCCGCCCTCGACGTGCCCTGGCTCGACGGCGCGGGGCAGGCGCTGCTGTGGGTCGCGGTGGCCGTCTGGCTCGGGTGCACCGCCTGGGCGGTCGTCTCGGCCCGGGCCGGCGGCGGCGTCGGACGGGTCAGGTCCAGAGCACGGCGATGAAGACGTTCGCCGTGGTCAGCAGCCCGACCAGGCCGAAGAGGCCCTTGTCCACCTCTCGTCGTCCCGCTTCACGTAGACCAGGCCGAGGATCACGATCAGCAGGGCCGGCTTCACGCCGATCTTGGTGTTGTTCACGGACCGGTCGTCGGCCTGGTTGAGACCGACCAGGATCACCCCGGTGACCAGCATCGTCAGCGCGCCGTGCAGCATCGCGGGGGTGAAGCGGGCGGTGCCGGCGCCCATCGCCTTCGTCTGGGTGAGGAAGCCGCCCAGGAGCGCGGCGATGCCGACGATGTGGAGACCGACGAAGAGGTGGATGAGCAGGTCCAGGACGCCGGAGCCTGATCAGGGCCCGGGAAACCCCCCGACACCGCCCTGGCGATGCACACGCGCCCCATACCACCCGATCACGCCCACTCGCCCATGATGCGACGCATCGGTCATCAGCCTGAGTCGACAGGTCGGGCCCACGACGGGATCACGGTCGCATACGGTCACCGCCGGTCCTCTCGGAACAGTTCCGCGCACCGGCCACCGGGCCGGTACGGCGCGGTCTAGCGTCCCCACCAGGTGACCGGCTCCCCACCGCCGCCCGGGCCAGGGGCGGCAGCCGGGCACCACCGCCGAGAGGTCCTGCGGCGGCCCGCACCCCCGGTGCGGGCCGCCGCCGGACGCGCCGGCCGCCCGTCCGCTCCCCAGGGCGGCCGTCCGCACCCCACCGGCGGACGAGGAAAGGACGTGGTCCCCCGGTGGCAGCGCACCGCAAGCCCCGACAGCGCCCGACGGCCGGCGGCAGGGCCCGGACGGCCGTCACGATCGCCCTCGCCGGCGCGGCGACCGCGACGGGCCTCGACGGGACCGGGCACGCCGATCCACAGCTCACCCCGGACCAGGTCAAGGCCGAGGTGGACCAGCTGTACCGGGAGGCGGAGGCCGCCACCGAGAAGTACAACGGCGCGCGGGAGAAGGCCCGGGCGGCCGGGCGGCGCCTGCGGGACCTGCAGGACCGGGCGGCCCGCGAGGAGGAACGGCTCGCCACCGCCCGTGACGCCCTGGGCTCGGTCGCCGCCGCCCAGTACCGCACCGGCGGTCTCGACCCCGCGCTCCGGCTCGCGCTGTCCGACGATCCCGAGCGGTACCTGCGGGACGCCGAGTTCGTGGAGCGGGCCGGCCACCGGCAGGACTCCGCCGTCGCGGGCGTCCGCAGACGGCTGCGCGAGATCGAGCGGCTGCGGGGCGCCGCCCGCGTCGAGCTGACGTCGCTGAGGGCGCGGCGGACGGAGCTGGAGCGGCACAAGAAGACGATCACCGGCAAGCTGGGCTCGGCACGCCGGCTGCTGTCCCGGCTCAGCGCGCAGGAACGCGCCCGGCTCGGTGAGAGGCCCCGCGCCTCCCGCTCCCCGGGCGCCCGGGGCACCCTGGCGGCACCCGGGCCCGCCGCGGCCCAGGCGCCCAGCGCCCGGGCGGCCGCGGCCGTCGCCTACGCCTACCGCAAGCTCGGCAGCCCCTACGTCTGGGGCGCGACCGGCCCGGACGCCTTCGACTGCTCGGGCCTCGTCCAGGCCGCGTACCGCGCCGCGGGCGTCTCCCTGCCGCGCACGACGTACTCCCAGATCGACGCGGGCCGCCGCGTCCCCCGCTCCGCACTCCGCCCCGGTGACCTGGTGTTCTTCTACGCCGGCATCAGCCACGTCGGCATCTACGTGGGCGGCGGGCGGATGATCCACGCCCCGAACCCCTCCGCGCCCGTACGCCTCGCCCCGCTCGACGAGATGCCGTACGCGGGGGCGACGCGGGTGGTGTGAGCGCCTCCGGCCGCCCGGCGTTCACCGGCTCACACCAGCCGGCGTGCCGTCGCCCAGCGCGTCAGCTCGTGCCGGTTGGAGAGCTGGAGTTTCCTGAGGACCGCCGAGACGTGCGACTCGACCGTCTTCACGGAGATGAACAGCTGCTTGGCGATCTCCTTGTACGCGTACCCCCGGGCGATGAGCCGCAGCACCTCGCGCTCGCGCTGGGTCAGACGGTCCAGGTCCTCGTCGACCGGCGGCGCGTCCGTGGAGGCGAAGGCGTCCAGGACGAACCCGGCCAGCCGCGGCGAGAAGACGGCGTCGCCCTCCTGCACGCGGAAGACGGAGTCCACCAGGTCCGTGCCGGTGATCGTCTTGGTGACGTAGCCGCGGGCACCGCCGCGGATCACGCCGATCACGTCCTCCGCCGCGTCCGACACGGACAGCGCGAGGAAGCGCACCGGCCGCTCGGCGTCCGCCATCAAGGGCGCGCAGCGGCGCAGCACTTCGACGCCGCCGCCGCCGGGGAGGTGCACGTCGAGCAGGACCACCTCGGGGCGGGTCGCGGTGATGACCGTGACCGCCTGGTCGACGTCCGCGGCCTCGCCGACGACCTCGACCCCCGTCTGCTCGGTCTGCCCGATCTCGGCCTGGACGCCGGTGCGGAACATCCGGTGGTCGTCGACGAGGACCACGCGCACCCGGCGTCCGGGGCCGCCGCCCGTCCCCGCGGACCGGGCCGCCTGTGCCGGTCCCGCCGTACCGTTCGCCTCGGTCGGGTCGCTCATGACGTCTTCTCCGCCCTCTCCGTCTCCAGCTCGACCTCCGTGCCGCCGTCCGGCACCGCGCGCAGCCGCGCCGTGCCGCCGTTGCGCTCCATGCGGCCGATGATCGATTCTCTGACACCCATCCGGTCGGCGGGTATCGTGTCGAGGTCGAAACCGGGGCCGCGGTCCCGCACGGACACGAAGACCGTCTTCCCCTCGACCTCGGCGTAGACCTGTACGGCGCCGCCCTCGCCACCGTACTTGGCGGCGTTCACCATCGCTTCGCGCGCGGCCTGCATCTGTGCGGCGGTCCTCTCGTCGAGCGGGCAGTCGCCGACCACCACGACCTCGATCGGCACACCGTGCTTGTCCTCCACCTCGGCCGCGTTGCGCCGTACCGCGTCGGCGAGCCGGGTGGGTTCGTCGGCCTCGTCCTTGCCGGTGCCCTCGGGCTTGTAGAGCCAGGTGCGCAGGTCCCGCTCCTGGGCGCGGGCGAGGCGGCGCACCTCGCCCGCGTTCTCCGCGTTGCGCTGGATCAGGGTGAGGGTGTGCAGCACCGAGTCGTGCACATGGGCGGCGACCTCCGCGCGCTCCTGGGCACGGATGCGCATCAGGCGCTCCTCGGAGAGGTCCTGCGTCATGCGCACCAGGTACGGGCCGGCCAGCAGGGTCGTCCCCACGAGCACCGCGAGGGCGGCCTGCAGGACGGAGCCGAGGTGGGCGGCGGAGCCCTGCAGTACGAAGACGCCGGAGACGCCGGCCGTCACCAGCAGCACACCGCCCACCGTGCGCAGCAGCGTGACGGTGCGCCGGCGGCGGCCGACCTCGACCCAGCGGGCCCGGCGGGCGTTGTCCGCCTGCCGCCAGACCAGGGCGACGCCCGCGCCGACGAGGACCATCGGCCAGAGGTAGGCGCGGGCCCCGCCGCTGAGGTTGACGTTGCCCACGAAGACCATGGCCACGACGACCATGAGCAGCAGGGCCACGATCTGGCCCTTGTCGGGTCTGCGCGTGACGAGCCTGCGCCGCCCGTCGGGGGCGGTCTCCGTGCCGACCAGCGACGGGAGCCTCTGCGCGTCGACACCACCGACGCCGAGCGGGACGAAGAACCAGAAGGCCGCGTACAGCAGCGCACCGAGGCCGTCGGCCATGAACAGACCGATGAAGGCGAGCCGTACCCAGATCACGGGCAGCCCGAGGTGCCCGGCGAGCCCCCGCGCCACCCCGCCCAGCCAGCGTCCGTCGCTGCTGCGGTAGAGCTTGCGCGGCGGCCGCGGCTCGGCGGGGGGCGCTGCTGCGGCTTCCGACATGCCACCGATGGTCACACGGGCGCGGGACCGGAGCATCAGGGTCGGCCCCGGAGACTGCCCTGATCTCCGCGCCCCCTCCTTCTCTGCGCCCCGGCCTCGTCTCTCGGGGCCGATATCAGGGTCCGGCCAGGGTCGTTCCGACTGCCGCCGGAGCGGCGCGCCCGTCACCATGGACCCATGACCGATCACGAGCACGCCGCGACGGGCCCGGGACCCGGCCCGCGCCCCGCACCGGGCGCCGGGCCCGCGGACGCCGCGCCCGGCACGGGGGGCCGGGGGGAAGCCCGCGGCGCGGCGGCCCCGGCCGCGGAAGCCGTCCGGCCCGGCCCGCCGGACCGGTTCCGCCGCGACCGCGGCCACACGATGCTGGCCGGGGTCTGCGCGGGCCTCGGGCGGCAGTGCGACATGGACCCGGTCATCTTCCGGATCACCCTCGCCGTCCTCTCCGCCACCGGCGGCCTCGGCCTCATCTTCTACGGTTTCGCCTGGCTCTTCGTCCCGTACGACGACGAGGACGAGAACGAGGTGCGCAAGCTGCTCACCGGCCGCGTCGACGGCCAGGCCCTGGCGGCCGTGCTGTTCGCGCTGGTCGGCTGCGGCGTGTTCCTGACCATGCTGAACAACGGCGGCGTGCTGACCTTCGCCGTCGTGCTGTCCCTCGTCCTCGCTGGCGCCGGCTACTGGTCGCGCCGGCGCGACGCCCCCGGCCCCGATCCCCTGGCCGCCCAGGCCGCCGCCGACGCCCCGCCCGAGCCCCAGGCGCCGCCGGTCCTGACCACCTACCCCTCCTGGTGGCGCGACCCCATCGTCAAGGACGGCACGCACATCGGCGGGACGGGCTACCTCTGGGGGCCCCGTGACACCCGCGACCTCGACATCGCGACGGCCGCCGGCAGCAGCCCGGGCACCCCGCCCGGCGGCCGCGCGGCCCCGCCCGCCCCGCACACCCGGCCGCCCGTGCCGCGCGGCCCCCGCCGGATCGGCGGCTGGGTGTTCCTGCTGGCGCTGCTCGCGGCTTCCCTCGGCACGAGCCTGACCTGGGACACCCACCCGCTCGGCACCAGCCTGCAGACCGGCCTGGCCTGCGCGCTGGCCGTCCTCGGCCTGGGCATAGCCGTCAGCGCCTTCCTGGGGCGCACGGGGGCCGGCTCGATCCTCCTGGCGGTCGTCACGGCCGGTCTGCTCGCCGGCTCGGCGGCCGTGCCCGAGGACATCGGCACGCGGTGGGACCGCGCGACCTGGCGCCCGGCCACCGCGGCGGACGTCCGGCGGCAGTACGACCTGGGCACCGGCGTCGGCACGCTGGACCTGTCCGGGCTGGAGCTGACCGGCGCGCAGACGGTGACGACCCGTGCCGACGTCGGCATGGGGCGGCTGAAGGTGATCGTGCCGAAGGACGCGACCGTGCGGCTGCGCGTGGACGTGGACATGGGCGATCTCCAGCTGCCGGGCGACGACCCGAAGGACGTGGACGTGAAACCGGGACAGCGCGAGGCGATGGCCCTCTCCCCCGCCGAGGGCGTGAAGAGGTCCGGCACGATCGAGCTGGATCTCCGGGTCGGCGTGGGACAGGCGGAGGTGACCCGTGCCGCGTCATGAGTTCCAGCCGGGGAGGCTGGTCGCCGGCCTGGTCCTCGTCACCGCGGCCGCCCTGTACGCCGGGGACGCGGGCGGCGCCTGGCGAACGCCGTGGTTCGTGGCGTTCCCCCTCGTCGCGGGCGGGCTGTTCCTGGCCGGAGCGGTGGCGCTCCTGACGGGCCGCGTCCGCAGAGGCCACCGGGTGCGGCGTGCGTCCGCGGAACGGGCGGGCCGGGACCTGGCCGGGTAGCGGGGTGCGGGCCCGCTCCTCGCTAGAGGTAGCCGCCCGTCCGCCGCCGTCGCCGCGATCGCAGCGCGGCGTCGACCGACAGCACGGGCGCGCCCGCCAGGACGAGCGGTATCCAGGCCATGAGATAGGCGAGGTCGTTGCCGTAGTAGTACGGGTCGGAGGCCCAGCTGACGGTGAGCCAGAGGCTCAGGGAGATCAGCGCGCCGCCGAGCGCGGCCGGCCGGGCGAGGAGGCCGAGGAGGGTGCCGATGCCGACGGCCAGCTCTCCGAGGGCGATGGCGTAGCCGAAGCCGACCGGGTTCTTCAGGGAGAGGTCGACGAGGGCGGGGAGCGCGGAGGAGTCCCGGACGGCGCGCATCATGTCGCCGATCGAGCCGGAACCGGAGTCCTTCATGAAGGCGCTGTCGGTGAGCTTGTCGAGGCCGGCGTAGAGGAAGGTGACGCCGAGGAAGATCCGCAGGGGGACGAGGGCGTAGCGGGTGGCGGTGTCCCGCCAGCCGACTCCCCCGGAGCGGGGAGTGCCGTACGCCTCCGTACTCGTACTGTGCGTCATCACTGCTGGCCGCCTCTCACCCGGTGCCGAGCCCCCTCGACAGACCATACGTAAGACGAAATGAGCGCACTCAATCATGCGCGGGCGACCTTTTCGCAGCACCCTCCCGGGGCCTGCGAGGCGGCTTCCGGTCAGTCCGTCACCTCCACCGTGTACCGGTTGGTCTCGGCCCCCGCCGCCGTGACGACCTGGATCTCCAGCCGCCCCGGCTCCACCTCCGCCGGGACCGGCACGGTCAGCAGCGCGTCCGTCGGGTTGCCGAAGCCGCCCGGCACCGGCACCAGCGGCACGTGGACGTGGACGGCACCGACCCGCACGACCATGCGGGCCAGCCGGTCGGCCCCCTGTGCACCGGGCGGCACGAACCCGGCGCCCCGGATCTCGATGTCGTCCCCCGTGCGGATCGGCGCGTCCAGATCTCCCGCCTCCCGGGCCCGGACGACGGAGAGGATGACCGGCCGGCCGCCCTCTGCGTACTTCCCGGCCAGGTACGTCGCCGCCGACACCAGCACCGCCACGGCCAGTCCCCAGGGCAGATCCGGCAGCTGGTCCGGCCTCCGGGCCAGCCGCACCGCCGCGAAGACCAGGGCGACACCGCTGACGACGACGTACTGGATGTCGGCGAAGGTGCCGCGCCCCGCGTCGTCGGTCAGCAGGTCGGCGGCGCGCGGCCGGTCGGCGCGCACCTTCTGCAGCCGCTGCCCCAGCACCCTCAGCCCGACGACCCGCCGCACGAGCACGGCGATCCCGCAGACCACGGCGAGGACGGTCACGGCCCCGGCGCCGCGGGCGAGGTCCAGCCCGGAGATCAGTGCGTCCCGCTCGCGGTCCCGGGAGGCGCCGGCGAGCCGGCCGGCCAGGACGAGCACCGCGTAGGCCACGAAGAGCACCCAGGCCGCGGCGACGGTGCGGGAGGTGGACAGCCGGTTGTCCTCACCGATCACGGGCGCCAGCGCACCGCCCTCGGCCCGGTGGAACCAGGACGCGGCGGTCAGCGCACCCGCGACCAGGAACGCGGCGGCGAGACCGGCGGTGCGGGCCGTTGTCCAGCCCGCTCCGATCGCCGTGAGGGCCTGCCCGAGCAGCAGCAGCACGACGGCCGCCCAGACCACCGCGGCCGTGCGGCGCCAGAGTCCGGCCAGCCAGGCCCGGCCCTCGGCCCGCCTCCGCTCGGCGACGGCCTCCGCGCACTGCGCGAGTTCCTCGGAGACCCACTGCCGGGAGGCCGAGGCGGAGTGGGCGACCGCGGCGGGCAGCCCCTGCCCGGCCGCGAACTCCTCGCGCCTGCGCAGGAACGCCGCGACGGCCCGCCGATGCCCCTCCCGGGCCCCGTGCGGACAGTCCCCGCAGGTGCACCCGCCGGCGTGCGCCTCACCGGCACCGGTCCCGAGTCCCCCGGCGGGTCCGCCGGCCCGGCCGCCCCCGTACCCGGGCACGCCCGGATACGCCCCGGGCCGCGCGCCCGCGTACACCCCCGTGCCCCCGACGCCCTGCCCCGTCTCGCGCACCGCCACGCCCGACGCCCGCCTTCCCGCCAACCCGGCCAGCACCGGCCCTCCGCACCCCGGAGAAGCCGCTGCGAACTCCCCTGCGACGAAAGCGAATTGTGCCCTACTCCGCACCGTCCAGGTCGGCCCGGCGTCGTCAACACGGGTGAAGTTCGATGTGCCGTGTTGACCTGGGCGGCCTCGTGGCCCTAATCGAGCAGGTCCGGCTCGCTGCGGGTGATGTCCTGCCACATGGGCTGGTAGTTGATCCACGCGACGAGGTCGCCGCCGAGCTGCTCCCGTGTCGCCACCGCCATCCGGTGGTCGATGTGGACGGGACGCCCGGCCGCCTGGGCGGTCAGCTGCACCTGGCAGCACCGCTCCATCGTCACGAACCACCAGGCCGCCGCGTCCACCGAGTCGCCGACGGTCAGCAGCCCGTGGTTGCGCAGCACGAGCGCCTTGCGGGAACCGAGCGCGGCCGCGACGCGCCGCCCCTCGTCGGCGTCGACGTTGACGCCGGTGTAGGCGTCGTAGAGGACGTGGTCCTCGTAGAAGGCGCAGCTCTCCTGTGTGATCGGTTCCAGCAGCTCGCCGAGGGCCGCGAGCGCGCGGCCGTGCACGGAGTGGCAGTGGGCGACGGCGACCACGTCGGGGCGGGCGGCGTGGACCCGGGCGTGCACGGTGAAGGCGGCCTGGTTGACGTGGTAGCGGCCCTCGACGACCTGCCCGTCCTGGTTGGCGAGCACCAGGTCGCTCACGGTGACGTGCCGGAAGGGCAGGCCGAAGGGGTTGACCCAGAAGCAGTCGGAGTACTCCGGGTCGCGGGCGGTGATGTGCCCGGACACGCCGTCCTCGTAGCCGAGCCGTCCGAAGATCCTCAGGGCGCCGGCGAGCCGTTCCTTGCGGTGCCGGCGTTCGTCCTCGACCGACTCGTGCATCGGCGGCATCGCGAACCGCAGCCGGTCGGTCGGCAGGGGCAGGGGCGGGGTGGGCCCGTGCATAGGTCCTCCAGCGCTGGTTCCGCGTACGGGGCGGAAATTACCCTCCGTGAGACGGGAAAGAACAGAACCGTTTCGTAAAGAAGGCACCGGGCGCCCCCGTGAGCACCCGTGCACGCCCTTGTGCCCCCTGGCTCCCGGACCCCACGAACAGCCGACAGAGGTTGTCCGGTGTGGGCGTGACACTCGGACGTATGACAGCGAACTGGGCGGCTTTCGCCACCGCCGAACCGGATCTGGCCGGCACGGTCGAGAAGCGCTTCGGCGCCTACACCCATCACATCCTCGCCACCCTCCGCAAGGACGGCTCGCCCCGCACCAGCGGCCTGGAGGTGCGGTTCCTGGACGGCGAACTGTGGCTCGGCATGATGCCGGGCTCGGTCAAGGCGCTCGACCTGCGCCGCGACCCGCGCTTCGCGCTTCAGGCGAACCCCGGCGAGGGCACCGGCATGGGCGGCGGCGACGTGCGGATCAGCGGCCGGGCGATCGAGGTCGACGACGCGGCGACCAAGGCCGGATACGTCGAAGAGGTGGAACCGCCGGAGCCGTTCCACCTCTTCCGCGCCGAGCTCACGGAGGTCGTGCGGACCTGCGTCGAGGACGACACCTACCTGGTCGTCCAGGTCTGGACGCCCGGCGCACCCCTGCGCACGATCAGGCGCACCTAGGGGCCGGGGTCACTCCCACTCGATCGTCCCCGGCGGCTTCGAGGTCACGTCGAGGACGACCCGGTTGACGTCGCGCACCTCGTTGGTGATGCGGGTCGAGATCCGGGCGAGGACGTCGTACGGCAGCCGTGACCAGTCGGCGGTCATGGCGTCCTCGGAGGAGACGGGCCGCAGGACGATCGGGTGGCCGTAGGTGCGGCCGTCGCCCTGGACGCCGACGCTGCGGACGTCGGCGAGCAGGACCACCGGGCACTGCCAGATGTCACGGTCGAGGCCGGCCGCGGTCAGCTCCTCACGGGCGATGGCGTCGGCCTCGCGCAGCAGGTCCAGGCGCTCCTTGGTGACCTCGCCGACGATGCGGATGCCGAGGCCGGGGCCGGGGAACGGCTGGCGCTGGACGATCTCCTCCGGCAGGCCGAGCTCCTGGCCGACCATGCGGACCTCGTCCTTGAACAGCTTGCGCAGCGGCTCGACGAGCTGGAACTCGAGGTCCTCGGGGAGGCCGCCGACGTTGTGGTGGGACTTGATGTTGGCGGTGCCGGTGCCGCCCCCGGACTCGACGACGTCCGGGTACAGCGTGCCCTGGACGAGGAACTCCACGGCCGGGCCCTGGTCGGCGATGATCTCGGCCTGGGCCTGCTCGAAGACCCGGATGAACTCACGGCCGATGATCTTCCGCTTCTCCTCGGGGTCGGAGACCCCGGCGAGCGCCCCGAGGAACCGCTCCTCGGCGTCCACGACCTTCAGCTGCACGCCGGTCGCGGCCACGAAGTCCTTCTCGACCTGCTCGGTCTCGCCCTTGCGCATCAGGCCGTGGTCGACGTAGACGCAGGTCAGCTGGGAGCCGATGGCCTTCTGGACGAGGGCCGCGGCCACCGCGGAGTCCACGCCGCCGGACAGGCCGCAGATGGCGCGCCTGTCGCCGACCTGCTCGCGGATCGCGGCGACCTGCTCCTCGATGACGTTGCCGGTCGTCCAGCTCGGGGTGAGCCCCGCGCCCCGGTAGAGGAAGTGCTCGAGCACCTGCTGGCCGTGCGTGGAGTGCATCACCTCGGGGTGGTACTGCACGCCGTACAGCTTCTTCTCGTCGTTCTCGAAGGCGGCGACCGGCACGACGTCCGTGGAGGCCGTGACGGAGAAGCCCTCGGGGGCGGCGGAGCAGGCGTCGCCGTGCGACATCCAGACGGACTGCTCGGCGGGGGTGCCCTCGAAGAGGGTCGAGGACGCCTTGGAGACGTGGAGCTCGGTGCGGCCGTACTCACGGGCGCCGGTGTTGTCGACGGTGCCACCGAGGGCCTGCGCCATCAGCTGGAAGCCGTAGCACATGCCGAAGACGGGGACGCCGGCCTCGAAGAGCTCGCGGTCCAGGCGCGGGGCGCCCTCCGCGTACACCGACGAGGGGCCGCCGGAGAGGATGATCGCCGCGGGCCTCTTCGCGAGGATCTCCCGGACCGGCATGGTGCTCGGCACGATCTCGCTGTAGACCCGCGCCTCGCGGACGCGACGGGCGATGAGCTGGGCGTACTGCGCGCCGAAGTCGACGACCAGGACGGTGTCGGCGGCGCTGGCAGCGGAAGTCGCTGATGACACGGGGTGCCTTCCGGCGGTGGGGCGGGGGTCTTGTGCCACCCGATTCTACCGGGGGGCCACGGGGCTCCTTCCGTGCGCCGGGCAGTCGCGCCGTCTCAGGATGCGAACCGGCTTGGAAGCCTCGGGCGGTCCGGGCATACTGGCCGCATGTTCAAGCACCAGACGTTCGTCTTTACCTATGGCACCCGGCCCGCCGGCTGCCATGGTCGTGCTGCTTGAGCAACTGACAAGCGACTTCCCAGGCGCCCCGGGCCGACAAGGCCCGGGGCGCCTGCCGTCGTCGGGGCCTTGCCGGACCGGGGCGCCCCCTGACGACGAGGAGCCCCTCCATGACCGCCACCGACGTGACCGGCGCCCGTACCCCCGAGGCCGCCGACGTGATCTCCGGAGCCCGCGAGCGGATCGACGCGCTCGACGACCGGATCATCGGCCTGATCCAGGAACGGGCGGCCGTCTCCGCCGTGATCCAGCAGGCGCGGATCGGCTCCGGCGGGCGGCGCGTGAACCTCTCCCGCGAGATGGAGGTCCTCGCCCACTACCGGCAGGCCCTGGGCAGGCCGGGCACCACGCTCGCGATGACCCTGCTGGAGCTGTGCCGCGGCACGATCTGAATCCGCGTTCGCGGGACACACGTGCGCGTCCGGCGGGGCGTCAGGTGCGGGTCACCGTCCCGCAGTCCGCGCCGTCGCCGTTCTCGATGTCCCTGCTGCGGTCGTACGGATCCACCGCCGGGCCGCTCGGGGCCGCGCTCGCGGAGGCGCTCGACGGGAAACCCGGGTGCAGGTAGCCGTCGTGGACGGAGCACGAGGAATTGCCGATGTCCTGGTCGTACTTCATGACCAGGAGGCGGCCCGGGGTGACCCGGTACCGCGCGGGATCGGCGAGTTCCGTCTCCAGGACGCGGCGCACGATGGTGCGGGTGACCTCGGTGGAACCGTCCGCGCGCGACACCGGGTAGACGAAGGTGTAGTCGGCGCGCACGGCGACGCCCCCTTGCGCGCCCTTCTCGAACGTCATGCGGCCGCGCGTCTTGACCACGTCTCCGACCAGCCTGATCTCGTCGGGGTCGAACCGGCTGAACAGGCCCACGGGGTCGTTCTTCTCGCTCGGCGAGCGCAGCGAGGCGCCGAGCCGGCCGACGAGGTCCGGCTGCTTGGGGTCGAGCACGGAGAACGCGGCCTCGGGGCGCTCGCCGCGCAGGGTCCCCGGGGCGAGGTTGGCGGACACCAGCAGCCTCTTGGTCAGCTTCAGCGCCTGCTCCACACGGTCCTTCGGTACCGCGCCGACGGCCTTCGCCTCGGGCAGCACGATGCCGTCCTCGCCGTCGGCCCAGCGCAGGGCCGGGGAGCCGGCGAACGGCTCGTCCAGCGTGGGGGTTTCCGGGTCGGACGCCCCGGGCGCCGCGGTCGGCGGCGCCGACTCGGCGGGCAGGGGCCGGACCTCGGCGGCCTCGGACTCCCCGGTGCCGAAGGGGTCGCCGGGCAGCAGCGACGGCTTCAGCGCCACCAGCGCCACGGCGACGGCGACCACGACGCCGACGGCGGTCCACAGCGTGCGACGCCCTTTCTCCCGCCGCACGGAAGGGGTGCGCCACCCGGGAGGCACCTCGCCCCGGGCGTCCTGCGCGCGCAGCCGCTCGGTCACCATGCGCGCCCGCGCGGACGGTTCCTTCGGGGCGGAGGTGCGGATGTCCCGCTCGGTGTCACGGGTGAACTGCTCCCAGACGTCATCGGGGAGTTCCGAGCCCGGCGGCTGATCGCCGGACGGCTTTGCAGACACGAGAGACAGATCCAAGCGGTTGACCAGCGCCTCCACAAGAAGATACCGGGTGTGACTCAGCCCACATAAGAATTCCGTGAACGCCGGCGCAACCCTTCACGGGTCTCGTGGATCAAACCTGGTGAACCACGGGCCACACCCGCGCCCCACACGCGGAGGCCTCCCCCAACGTTTCGTACCGCACCCGGCGGTACGCCGGACTCCCCGAGGTCTTCATGAAGCTTCGCCGCGCCATGGCAGCAGCGGCCGCAACGGCGGTCATCGCCCCGGTGGCTCTGCTCGCGGCACCGGCCGCGTACGCGACCGACGAAACGACGCCCACGCCGAGCACCTCGGTGAGCGAGTCCGCTCCCGAGACGTCCACCTCGCCGAGCGCGTCCCCGACCGAGTCCGCTCCCGAGACGACGCCCACGCCGAGCACCTCGGTGAGCGAGTCCGCTCCCGAGACGTCCACCTCGCCGAGCGCGTCCGCCAGCGAGTCCTCCCCGGCGCCCAGCACCTCCGCGCCCGAGGAGTCGGAGTCCCCGGACCCCGAGCCCTCCGTGTGCGAGGACACCAAGGTCGACGTCAGCATCTCCGGCCTGCCCGGCAAGATCGCGGCGGGCAGCGGCTGGCACAAGTTCTCCCTGAACGTGCTGAACAACTCCGACTCCACGCTGAACGACCTCGACTTCTTCGCCGGGGCCTCCCCCGACGCGAACGGCGAGGAGCTGTTCACCAGCAAGCAGGTCAAGCTCCAGGCCTGGGACCCCCAGGACAAGATCTGGGTCGACCTCGACGAGGGCGGCTTCGCGGTCGGTTACGTCGGCTACACCGACGAGCTGAAGCCCGACTACGAGGTCAACATCCCGCTGCGCCTCAGCGTCAGCAAGTCCGCCCCGGTCGGCGCCGGCTTCTCGCTCGGCGCGACGGTCTACGGCGACAACGACGCCGAGTGCACCGGCTTCGGTGACGTGTCGTACCGGTTCCAGATCGTCTCCGCCGGTACGGACACCGGGGGCACCAAGCCGCAGGAAGGCGGCAAGGCGCCCGTCACCGACGAGAAGCCGAGCGGCAACACGCCGGAGGTCACCGGCAGCCTCGCCGAGACCGGCTCCAGCTCCGCCCTGCCGGTGATCAGCCTCGTCGGCGGTGCCGCGGTCGTCGCCGGTGCCGGTGCGATCTTCGTCGTGCGCCGTCGCAAGGCCGGCGTCCAGGCCTGAGCCGTGGCGGCCTGAAAGGCCGTTGCACCAACAGAGGAGGGACCTGCGCTCGGAGGGGGGCGCAGGTCCCTCTTCTGTTCCGCCGTGCGGGAATCGGCGCGGCTCACTCCTTGGGCGGCACCGCCGGCATCCCCAGGAACGGCAGCCGCAGCGCGCCGAACGCCTGTGCCGGGACCGCCGGGGACCTGGGCTCGACCGGCTGGAGCCGCGCGTAGGCCGTGCCCTGCCGGGGGCGCGGGTCGGGCTCGCCCTTGTTGGGCCAGTACGACATCGCCCGCTCGGCCTGGGCGGTGATGGTGAGGGACGGGTTGACGCCGAGGTTGGCGGAGACGGCGGCACCGTCGACGACCGAGATGCCGGGGTGGCCGTGGAGACGGTGGTACGGGTCGATCACGCCGGTCTCGCGGGAGGCACCGATCGGGCAGCCGCCGAGGAAGTGGGCGGTGAGCGGGGTGCCCACCAGCTCGCCCACGTTGGAGCCCGCGAAGCCGTTGATCTCGGCGGCCAGCGCCGAGGCGCTCTCGGTGGCGGCCTTGATCTGCTTGGGGTTCGGGGAGCCGTGGCCCTGGCGTGCGGTGAGCAGGCCGCGGCCGGCGCCCGAGGGCTTGAGGTACGTCGTCAGGGAGTTGTCCAGCGACTGCATCACCAGGCCGATGATGGTCCGCTCCGACCAGCGGCGGTTGGACAGGGAGCGCAGCACCAGCACCGGGTGCCTCGCCGCGTGGGCGAGGAAGCCGAGGACCCGTGAGCTTCCCGGCTTCGCCCCGGCGTAGGGGACCTGGAGGATGGACAGGCCGCCCATGGAGTTGGAGCCCTTGCCGTAGCGGACCGGCTCGACGTGGGTGTGGGCGTCGGGGTGGATGGAGGACGTGATGGCCACGCCCCGCGTGAAGTCGGCCCTGGGCGCGCCGTGGGCCTTGCGGTAGCGCCGGTCGTCGGTCTGGGCACCGACCAGGGCCTCGGAGTTGGTGCGGGTCAGCTCGCCCAGCTTGTCGGAGATGCCGGGCAGCTGGCCGCCCGCCTTCATGCGGTGCAGCAGGGTCTGCGTGCCGTAGGTGCCGGCGGCCAGGACGACCCGGCGGGCCGTGAAGGTCCGGCCCTCGGCCTTGCGGTCGTCGGTGCGCAGGGTGGCGACCGCGTGGCCGCCGCGCGAGTCCTCGGTGACCGAGACGACCGTCGTCATCGGGTGGACGACCGCGCCCGCCTTCTCGGCGAGGTACAGGTAGTTCTCGTTCAGGGTGTTCTTCGCGCCGTGGCGGCAGCCTGTCATGCACTCGCCGCACTCCGCGCAGGCCTTGCGCGACGGGCCCGCCCCGCCGAAGTAGGGGTCCGCGACCTCCTCGCCCGGCTTGGCCTTCACCGAGCCGTCGGCGTCCTCGCCGTCGCCGAAGAACACCCCGACGGGAGCCATGTGGAAGGAGTCGCCGCAGCCCATCCGCTCCGCGGCCGCCTTCAGATGGACGTCCGAGGGCGTCATGGTCGGGTTGAGCCGTACGCCCAGCATGCGCCGGGCCTGGTCGTAGTACGGCTTCAGCTCGTCCTGCCAGTCGGTGATGTCACGCCACTGGGGGTCCTCGAAGAACGGCGCCGGCGGGACGTAGAGGGTGTTGGCGTAGTTGAGGGAGCCGCCGCCCACGCCCGCGCCCGCCAGGACCATGACGTTGCCCAGCAGGTGGATGCGCTGGATGCCGTAGATGCCCAGCCTGGGCGCCCAGAGGTAGTTCTTGAGGTCCCAGGAGTTCTTCGGCAGGGTCTCGCGGGTGAAGCGGCGGCCTGCCTCCAGGACGCCGACGCGGTAGCCCTTCTCCGTGAGGCGCAGGGCGGTCACCGAGCCGCCGAAGCCGGAACCCACGACGATGACGTCGTAGTCGTAAGCGTCCTGAGGCACGTGCCGTCTCCCCTGTGGGTGTCGTAAGCGAAGGTCGTCTACCGGAACCGGAACGCCTTCATCAGGCGCAGGCTCCTGCTCATGAACCGGGCGTAGCTCTCGTCGTCCATGCCCAGGGAGGGGGCCATCGGCAGCACCCGCTGGTGGGCGACCGTCTGGGCCTCGGTGTACTTGAGGATGCCCTCGGAGCCGTGGCGGCGGCCCAGGCCCGAGTCCTTCATGCCGCCCATCGGGGACTGCACGCTGCCGTACGCGGGGGCGTAGCCCTCGTTGATGTTGACGGTGCCGGTGCGCAGCCGGGCGGCGACCTCCCGGCCGCGGCGGGCGTTCTTCGTCCAGACCGAGGAGTTCAGGCCGTACGCCGTGCCGTTGGCGCGCTCGATCACCTCGTCCTCGTCCGTGAAGCGGTAGACCGAGACGACCGGGCCGAAGGTCTCCTCCGTGCAGACGGACATGTCCGTCGCGACCCCGTCGAGGATCGTGGGCTCGAAGAAGTAGGGGCCGATGTCCGGGCGCGCCACACCGCCCGCGAGGACCTTCGCGCCCTTGGCGACGGCCTCGTCCACATGCCGGGTGACGGTCTCCAGCTGGCGTTCGCCGACCAGGGAGCCCATGTCGGCGCCGTAGGCGAGGGACCTGCCGAGGCGCATGGCCCTGGTCCGGGCGGCGAAGCGCTCCAGGAAGGCGTCCGCGACCGACTCGTGGACGAACAGCCGCTCGATGGAGATGCAGAGCTGGCCGGCGGAGGAGAAGCAGGCGCGCACGGCCCCGGCCGCGGCCTTCTCGATGTCGGCGTCCTCCAGCACCAGCATGGCGTTCTTCCCGCCGAGTTCGAGGGAGACGCCGATCAGCCGGGTGGCGGCGCCCCGGGCGACCTCACGGCCGGTGCGGGTGGAGCCGGTGAAGGAGACGTAGTCGGCGTGCCGGACGACCTCGGGGCCGACGACCGGTCCCTCCCCGAGCACGACCTGGAAGACGTCGGCGGGCAGTCCGGCCTCGATGAGCAGGTCGCGGGCCCACAGGGCGGTCAGGCACGTCTCCGTGTCGGGCTTCATGACGACCGCGTTGCCCGCGACGAAGGCCGGGAGCGCGTCGCCGACCGACAGCTCCAGGGGGTAGTTCCAGGGGGCGATCTGGCCGACGACCCCGCGCGGGTGGCGCAGTTCGGTGACCTTGGTGAGCGTCGGCATGGCGCCGGCGTGCCGCTTGGGGCGGAGGTAGGCGGGGGCCCTGCGGCCGTAGTGCCGGGCGGCGACCGCGACGGCCTGGACCTCCTCGTGGGCGTGCAGGCGGGCCTTGCCGGTCTCCAGCTGGATCAGGTCGAGCACCTCGGCCTGGCGCTCCAGGACGAGGTCGTGGAAGCGGAGCAGGACGGCGGCGCGCTGCCGTACCGAGGACCGGGCCCACACGGTCTGGGCGGCGCGGGCCAGTTCGAAGGCCCGCGCCACGTCCTCGGGCGTCGACTCGGGGAGGTCGGCCAGCTTCTGACCGGTGAACGGCGTGTGGTTGGCGGTCCGTCCGGAGCCGGTGACGCCCTTGGTGAGCTGGGCGACCAGCTCGGGGGTGACCACGTCGGCGGCGGTGCGTGCGCCCTCCGGAGCGGGGGCGAGGGGGTTCGTTCCGGTGGGTGCCGTCCCGGTCTCTGCCGTCTTCTCAGCGGCCTGCGCGTCCGTCATGACGCGCAGAGTATGCCCCGGAGGAGTCTTTGGGTACCCGTCGGTAATACGGCTTCACCGGGCGCACACACGATGCCAGTGGCTGCTGGCAACAAACGTGCTGATCAGGTCTTGTGCGGTGACCGCTCGGGGTGATTCAGCGTCTTACGATCACGAGACGGTCCCGGGCGCCCCGGAACAGCGAGGTGCCCTCCTGCTCCTCGGGGGTGCCCCGGGGCATGTCGACGCGCAGTTCGTACAGGCGGTCGTCGTCGGTGCGGACGAGCACGCGCAGATCCCGCCTGGGGTCGCCGTCCAGGTCGTACGCGGTGTCGGCGAGGGCGGCCTCGTGGCCCTGGACGCCGGTGCGGGTGTACCGCGTCTCTCCCCCGGCCCGGGGCGACGTCCTGGCCTGCTCCATGGGGGCGGCCGGCGCCTTGTCCCAGTAGAGGAGGCGGAGCCGGATGCTGCCGCCGCGTTCGTCGCCGTAGAGCACGGTGCGGGGGCGGCCGGTGGTGCTGCCGGGCCTGTCCAGCGGGCGGTAGTGGGGCGGGAGATGGAGGACGGCGGCGAGGTCCGGCTCGGGGTGCGGGGTCCAGGTCTCCCTCGCGTCGGCGGTCCGCTCGGCGCTTCCCGCGCCGCCCGTGTCGGCGACCTGGGCGGCGGCGCCCATACCCCCGGCGAGGAGGGCGCCGAGGAGGGCGAGGGGGGCGGGGCGGAGCAGGCTGTGGCGTCTCGGCGGCTCCTCCGGCGCGGGGACGGCGTCCCCGGGCGGTCGCGTGCCGGGCTCCGCCGCCGGCTCCGGTACGTCCTCGGCCTCCCGGTCCGCGTCGGGTGTCCGCGGTGCGGGGGCCGAGGGCAGCGGGCCTGCGACCGCCTCCAGTTCCTTCGCGACCTCCTCGGCGTCCGGCCGCCGCTCGGGGTCCGGCACCAGCAGCCGCCGGATCAGCGGCCCGAGCGGTCCGGCCCGTCCGGGCCCGGGCGGCTCGGAGGCGAGGACCGCGGCGAGCGTGGCCTCGGGCGTGGCACGGGCGAACGGGGACGCGCCCTCGACGGCTGTGTACAGCAGCACACCCAGCGACCACAGGTCGGACGCGGGACCGGCGATACGGCCGGACCGCCGCTCGGGGGCGAGGAACTCCAGCGCCCCGGTGCGCTCCCCGCTCCCGCCGCCGCTCCCCTCGCCCTGCGTCTGGGCGATGCCGAAGTCGGTGACGACGACGCGGGGAGGGGCCTGCCGTCCTCCCCCGGGTCCGTCCGGGAGCGGTGAGGGGGCGAGCAGCACGTTGGCCGGTTTCAGGTCCCGGTGCACGATGCCGACGGAGTGCGCGGCGCGCAGGGCGCCCAGCACCCAGAGCCCGATCCGGGCGGCTTCTGCGACGTCGACGGGGCCGCGCCGGAGCGTCGCGTCGAGGGACTCGCCCGGCACCAGCTCCATGACGATCCAGGGGAGTCCGTCGAGGGCCTCGGCCGCGTCGAGTTCGTCGGGGCCCCCGGTGCGCGGCCGGTCGTCGTGCCGCTCCGGCTCGACGACCACGTCGTGGATGGCGACGGCCGCGGGATGGTCGACGCGGGCGGCGGCCCGGGCCTCTCGGTGCAGGCGGTGGGCCGCCCGCCGGTGGTTCTCGTCCTCCGGTTCGCCCGGCAACCGGGGCTGTCTGACGGCGACCTCACGCTGCACGAGCTCGTCGTGGGCCCGCCAGACGGTGCCCATGCCGCCGGAGCCGATGCGTGCGAGCAGCCGGTAGCGTCCGCCGACCAGCCGGCCCCGGGCGTCGTCCGTCCCGCCCCCGTCGTTGCTCATGCCCCATCAGTACCGCGCGGGGCGGGAGCTTGTCGACGCGGAGTGTGTCCAGGGGGTGGGGACGGGCGGGTTCAGGTCCCCTCGATGTCCAGGTGGGCGATCGCCGTGCTCGCCACCTCACGTCCGCGGTCGGTGAAGTCGCCCTTGCCCGGGTAGCTGACGGTGAGCTTGTAGAGGTCGCCGCCGGAGGTCCGGTAGTAGAAGATCCTCAGCTCGCGGGGGCGGGGGTTCTGGGTGTCGTCGGTCGTGTAGGTGACGGTGTTCTCGGCGGCCTTCTTCTCGCGGTAGGTGGTCAGCCTGGGGTCGGTCTTCTCCGGACCGTCCGCCATGTCCAGGTCGTAGTCGCCGTTGTCCTTGAACCTGGTGTCGTCGTCGTACATCTCGGCGGCGGCCGAGCCCGCGATGGTGTTGCCGGTGTCCTCGGCCCTCCTGTCGAGGGTCAGGCCGATCCAGATGCTGCCGCTCCAGTCGGTGTACGTGACCCGGTGGCCCTGGTCCGACCCCCGGTCGGGCACGGTCCGCTGATACTCCTCCGGGACCGCCAGGGACGCGGCGAGGTCCTTCTCCTGGCGGACCTTCCAGCCCTCGGGCAGCGGCCCGGCGAAGGGGTTCGCGACCACCAGGTACGCCGTCACCGCCGCCGCGACGAGGGCGGCGCCGAGTCCGGCCCACGCCCCGCGGCCGAGCCGGACGCCCCGGGCGCCCGTGCGCCGGCCGTCGCCGTCCCGGCCCGCGACCCCCACGACCCGGGTGGGCCGGTCGGCGGGCGGCCGCGCGGCCGACTCCAGCAGGGTGCGCACCCGCGCCGCGTCGGGACGGCGGGCCGGGTCCTTGTCCAGCAGGCCGGTGACGGCCTCGGCGAGCGGCCCCCGGACGGAGGGCGGTGCGGGCGTGGCGTTGAGGACGGACTGGAGCGTTGCGGGGGTGTTGCTGCGGCGGAACGGGGAGACGCCCTCGGTCGCCGCGTACAGCACCACGCCGAGGGACCACAGGTCGCTGGCCGGGCCCGGGCGCTGGCCCAGCACCCGCTCGGGCGCGATGTACTCGGGCGAGCCCACGAAGCCGCCCGTGTCGGTCAGGTTGGTCTCGCCCTCGATCCGGGCGATGCCGAAGTCGGTGAGGACGACCCGGTCGTAGCGGCCGAGCAGCACGTTGTCCGGCTTCACGTCGCGGTGCAGGATGCCCGCCGCGTGCGCGGCCTCCAGGGCGCCGAGCACCTCCAGGCCGATCCGGGCGGCCTCGCGCGCGGACAGGGTGCCCTCCTGCAGGACATCGCCCAGCGAACGGCCCTGGACCAGTTCCATCACGATCCACGGCCGGCCCTCCACGACCGCGACGTCATGGACGTCGACGACGGCCGGATGGTCCAGCCGCGCGGCGGCCCGCGCCTCGCGGCGCATCCGCTCGAAGGCGTTGGCGCGTTCACGTTCGGGAAGGTGGTCCGGGACGCGCGGCTCCTTGACGGCGACCTCGCGGTCCACCGTCTCGTCCTTGGCGCGCCACACCGTGCCCATGCCGCCGTGCCCGAGCTTGGCGATCAGCCGGTAGCGTCCGGCGATGAGACGCCCGGCACCGGGATCGTCGTCCGCGGGCGGCTGGGACGGCACGACCTGGGTGGGTGAGGCGGCCGGTGCCGCGTACGGGTTGCCCGCCACCGGTGTCTGCGGGTGGGGCGGTTGCAGAACGAAACTCGTCGGTTCTTCGGCCCCGGGTCGGGCTCCCCCGTTGTTGCTCATGGTTCATCCATACCGCGCCGGACGCTTCCGGATCCACCACGGACGCGAGCCGGTCACAGACCCGTGACGTCGCGGCGGGGCTTGTCTTCCCTTTGCGGCGGTACGCGGTGCGGGTCGTCCGAGCGGTCAGGGGGACGCGGCGGGCGGCGTCGCGGGGGCGGAGGCGCTCGGTGAGGAGGCCCGGGCCGTGGGTGCCTGCGCCGAACGCGTCGGCGCGGGGACCTGCTCGCCGCCGCCCTCCCTCGTCAGCAGCGCCGCCGCCGACACCCCCGCACCGGCCATGGCGGCGACGAGCAGCGCGGCCACCAGCACCCGGCGGGCGGGCTGCCGGAGGAACGGCTCCTCCGGCGGCTGCGGCACGGGCGCGTCCGGTGGCGGCGCGAGCGGCTGCCGGACGGCGAGGTCCCCCGTCCGCCCGTGCGCCGAGCCCGCCGACGCGTACGCGGGCGGCGGCACCCGAGGCGTCCGGCCCGTGGCGCGGAAGGCCCGCAGCATCCGCTCCGCCCGGTCCGCGTCCAGCCTCCGGTCCGGGTCGCGTTCGAGCAGGCCGTGCACGACGGGCAGGAGCGGCCCGGCCTGCGCGGGCGGCCGGATCTCACCGACGACGACCGCGTGCAGGACGCCGCCCAGCGAGTCGCGGTGGAACGGCGACTCCCCGCTGAGCGCCGCGCACAGCAGCGCGCCCAGCGACCACAGGTCGGACTCGGGCCCGGTGCGGGCGCCGGACATCCGCTCGGGTGCGGTGTACTCGGGCGAGCCGACGAAGGAGTCGTTCTCGGTGAGCGTGGGAGCGCCCTGGACCTGGGCGATGCCGAAGTCGGTCAGCACGACCCGGTCGGTGCCGGCCTCCAGCAGCACGTTCTCCGGCTTGAGGTCGCGGTGCAGGACCCCGGCGGCGTGTGCCGCCCGCAGGGCGCCGAGCAGGGCGATGCCGATGCGGGCGGCCTCGTCGGCGTCGACCGGGCCCCGGCCGGCGATCCGGTCGGCGAGTGAGCCGCCCTCGATCAACTCCATGACGATGTAGGGGCGTTCGTCGTCCGTCACGACGTCGTGGACCACGATGATGTGCGGGTGGCTCAGCTGGGCCACGGCACGGGCCTCGCGCAGCGTACGGTCCCGCCGGCGGCGGGCCTCCGCCGCGGAGAGCGACGCGTCGTAGGGGAGCTCCTTGACGGCCACGCCCCGGCCGAGCAGTTGGTCGGTCGCCCGCCAGACCACGCCCATGCCTCCGCGCCCGAGCCTCTCCTCGAGCCGGTAACGGCCCGCGATGACACGTACGCTGTGCCCCTCGGTCCCCATGCGGCCATCATGCCCCACCGGAAGGAGCCGCTCCGGGACGCCGACGCGCGGGTGGCCGAAACAGACAGCCTGCCGACGGCCCCGGTCGGCTGGCCCGCTGCGTCAGGAGGTCTTCTCCTGCCAGCCCTGGAGCAGCGAGGTGAACTGCTTGCGCGCCTCGGTCCAGTCGGCCGCGGGCGCCGACATGTAGAGCGCGTACTCCGTGCCGTCGCGGGCGATGTACGTCTCCTCGATGGCGCGACGCGGCCCGGGGAACTTCGTGTCCTCGGCCCGCGCGGTCCAGGTGTACTCCCACAGCGCGCCGTCCCGGTCGCGGTAGACGTTGCGCTCGAGCCGGACCCGCCGGTAGTCGACCAGCCGCTGCAACTGCTGTTCCAGGTCGAGCTGGTGGGCGTACGGGTCGGCGAAGTCGGGTGAGGAGTCGACGGCGATCCGGACGAAGTGCCGTCCGCCGTCGGGCGTGTAGTCGATCTGCTGGAGCTCGCCCTTGGGACCGAACGTCTTGCGCTTCCAGCCCGCGGGCAGGTGGAGGCTGAAACCCGCGGGGTCGTCGTGGCGGGTCCAGCCGTCCGGGACCGACCCCGTGGGCCGCTCCGGGCTCGTGGAACCCGGCGCACCGGAGGCGCTGTCCGGCGTCCTGCGGCTCTGGTCGAACTGCTGCAGCACGACCGCCGTGCCGCCGCCGACGATGGCCGCGAGCGCGACGACGAGGGCGAGCGTCCGCAGCCGGCGGCGCCGGCCCGACGGGGGCGGTCCGTATCCCTGCGGGCCGTAACCCTGCCCGGCGCTTCCGCCGTGTCCGTGCCCGCCGTGTCCCTGCGGGCCGTCTCCGCCGTGCCCGTGCCCGCCGTGTCCCTGCGGGCCGTGCCCGCCGTGTCCGTGCCCGCCGTGTCCCTGCGGGCCGTCTCCGCCGTGTCCGTGCCCGCCGTGTCCCTGCGGGCCGTCTCCGCCGTGTCCGTGCCCGCCGTGCCCGCCGTGTCCGTGCCCGCCGTGCCCGCCGTGTCCGTGCCCGCCGTGCCCGCCGTGTCCGTGCCCGCCGTGCCCGTGCCCGCCGTGTCCCTGCGGGCCGTCTCCGCCGTGCCCGTGCCCGCCGTGCCCCTGCGGGCCGTGTGGTGGCGGAGCAGTGGTGGTGGGGCCGGTGGCCGGGGTGCCGGTCGTGCCGGTCGTGGCGGTCGTGGCGGTCGTGGCGGTTCCGGCCGTCGCCGTCCCGGTGGCGGGGGTGCCGGCCGGCGGCGGCAGCGGCGTACCGGTGCGCGAGGCCGAACCGGTGCCGACGGTGCTCGTGCCCCCCGCGCCCGCGCCCGTCGCGCCCGTGGCGGTGTACGCCTCGCGGTACGGGGAGGTCCCCCCGTACCGCGTCGGTACGTACGCCTGCGCCCCGCTCGGCCGCCGTCCCTCCGCCGCCTCGGCGAGCATCTGCTCGGCCTCGGACGCGTCGGGGCGGGTGGCGGGATCCTTGCGCAGCAGGGCGGTGATGACGGGGGCGAGCGGACCGGCGTGCCTGAGCTCGGCGGCCTCCTCCTCGACCACCGCCTGCATGGTGGTCAGCGGCGTGGCCCGCCGGAACGGCGAACGGCCCTCGACCGCCGTGTACAGCGTGGCACCGAGGGCCCAGAGGTCCGAGGAGGGGCCGGGGTCGCGGCCGCGTACGCGCTCCGGTGCGAGGTAGTCGACCGAGCCGACGACCTCCCCGGTACGCGTGATCGTCGTGTCGCCCTCGATCTGGGCGATGCCGAAGTCCGTGAGCAGGACGCGCCCGTCGCGGCCGAGCAGGACGTTGCCCGGCTTGATGTCGCGGTGCAGGACGCCGGCGGTGTGCGCGGCGCGCAGGGCCCGCAGCACCCAGAGACCGATGCGCGCCGCCTCGCGCGGCTCGACGCGGCCCTCCTCCTTGACCGCGTCGGCCAGGGAACGGCCCTCGACCAGTTCCATCACGATCCACGGCCGGCCGTCGTGTTCCAGCACGTCGTGCACGGTGACGACCGCGGTGTGGCTGATCCGGGCGGCGGCCCGGGCCTCCGCCCGGGTGCGGGCCAGCAGGACGGCCTGCTCGCTCTCGGAGACGTAGAGGGCGGCCGTCAACTCCTTGATGGCGACGGACCGGTGCAGCACCTCATCGTGCGCACGCCACACCCGGCCCATGCCGCCGCTCCCGATGGCGTCGGCCAGCCGGTAGCGGCCCGCTATGAGCAGGCCCTGCATCTGATTCACGTTGCCCCGCAATGGTCTTGACAGGGTCAGCGTAAGGACCCGATCTTCCTCAGGGAACACGCGGGGTGCCACGGTGACCGCACTGTGACGGTTGCCCGGGCGCTCACCCCGTCGCCCTGTAGGTCGCCGCCGCCTGCTCGTACAGCCGGGTCACCTCGTCCCGTTCGGTCTCCGGGCCGCGCACCTGGACCACGTGGTAGCGGCCGCCGACGAGCATCGCCAGGTTGCGCACGTACAGCTCGCCGTCGTCGCCGGTCCACGTGAACTGGCCCTCGGCCATCTTCCGGCCGCCCACCTCGATCGTCTTCAGGCCGGTGGAGGTGGCCCAGCTGGAGTCGCGGTAGGGCTGCAACTCCCGCTCCTTCTCCCGCTGGTAGTCCATCGGGTCGCTGCCGTACTCCGAGGCGCTGTCCCGGCCCGGGACGACGATGAGCTCGAAGTCGCCCTCGGCGTAGACGACCTGGCCGTCGCCGCCCCGCGAGGTGCGCTCCCAGCCCTTGGGGACCGCGACCTGGAACCCGGCCGGGTCCTTGCGCAGGGTGAAGCCGTCGGCGGCCTCGGGGCCCGTGGTCTGCGTCTCGGTGGACCCGGCCGACGTCGACGGGCTCTCCCGGGGGGCGGGTGAGGTCTGGCCCGGCTCCGGCTCGCTGCTGGCGTCCGGCGCGGGCACCCGGCCGGCCTCGCCCGCGGCACCGGCGCGGTCCACGCCCTGCCCGCCGGCGGTGTCCGACTTGGGCATGAACAGCATGGCGTAGGCGATCGCCGCGGCCATCGCCAGCAGCACCAGCAGGAGCAGGGTACGGCCGAGGCGGCGCGGTGAGCGGGTCTCCCTGGCCCGCTTGTGCCGCCCGTGGTGCGCGGGCAGCCCGGCCCGCCGCCTGCGCACGAGCTCGCCCCGGCGGCGTACGACGGGCAGCCGGCCGGAGTCGACGGGCGGCGCCGCCACCACGTGCAGTCCGGCTTCCGGCTCCGGCGCCGAGCGCACGAGCGAGCGCAGCCAGCCGCGCAGTTCCTCGAAGCCGGGCCGCTCGGTGGGGTCCTGGCGCAGCAGCGACTCCACGACCGGCCGCAGCGGCCCGCACTCCTCGGCGTAGGCGGGCGGTTCCGCGCACACCAGCTGCACCAGCTCGGCCGTCGACTCCTCCGGGTAGGGCGCGTGCCCCTGGACGGCCCGGAAGAGCAGCGCGCCCAGCGCCCACAGGTCGGTCGCGGGGCCGATGGGGGCCGCCAGCTGCCAGTTCTCGTGCACCGGTCCGGCCTGCTCCGGCGCCCAGCGCTCGGTCACCGGCCCGACGACGGCCATCCGCGCCTGCCGGGCCCGCTCGGCGGCCAGGGCCGTGGCCGGGCCCCGCCGGGGTGCGGGCGCGCCGGCGACCAGGTCGTCCCAACGGGTGGGCTCCGACGGCCCCGTGGGCTCCGGGGCGGCGGGGAGGGCCGCCTGCTCCCGGCCCTGCGGCAGAGGGCTGGCGGCTCGGGGTGCGGCGCCGTGCCAGCCGGTCGCGCGCGGGGGGCCGGCCACACCGTAGGGGTCCGCGATCCGCCCAGGCGGGGAGGCCTCGGAAGCGCCGTCCTGCGCGGGGACGTACGACGGGGCCCCACCGCTGCCGTAGGGCGCGCGGGCGCCGTCCGGCCCGGGCCGGGCACCCGGCAGCGCGGCCCGCCCGTTCTGCTGGGCCTCCTGGACCCGGGCGGCGGCCCGGTAGGCGGCGATCGCCCCGGCGCGCGCGGCCCGCGGGTCCTCACCGTCGTCCGCGCTCCGGCGCGCCGGCACGGCCGGGCTCCCGCCCACGGCGTCCGTCCCGGCCGCGGGCAGCCCGCGGGCTTCCCGCGCCTCTATCGCGGCGCGCCGCGCGGCCTCGGGATCGCCCGGGCCGCCGACACCGCGCGGACCACCGGGGCCCGTGAGCCCGCCGACCGCGGCGGAGAAACCCGCTCCGCCGGGACGCCCCGGTCCACCGGCGCCTTGCACCGGCCCGGTCCCGGAGCGCTCGTGTGCCGGTCCCGGCTCGTCGTCCTCGAAGGCCGGAGCCGGCACCGGGTCGTACCCGCACAGCGCCTCTTCCGCCGCGCCCACCGCGAGCCCGGTCAGCATCACCCGGCCGTCGTCGCATATGAGCACCGTCCGTGACGTGACGTTGCGGTGCGTCCAGCCGTGCGCGTGCAGCACCCGCAGCGCCATCAGCACGTCGGAGGCGACCTCGGCGGCCCGGTACGGCGTCAGCGGCTTGTCGGCGATCAGGGCCGCCAGCGGACGCGCGGCCACCAGCTCGCTGACGATCCACAGCGAACCGCCCTCGGCGAACACGTCGAAGACCTGGTCGAGGCGCGGATGGTCCGGAACGGCCGCCGCGGCCTGCGCGGCCTCGACCGCCCGCCGCACCAGCGGATCCGCGGGCCGCCGCGCCTGCGGACGCCCGCCCGGGCGCGCCCCGGCCCGCCGTGCCCCGCCGTCCCGGGCCGTGAAGCCGTCGGGCAGCCCCTCCGCGTCGAGGACCTCCGCCTCGACCACCTCGGGCAACGGCACCTGCCGGACCAGGACTTCCTGTCCGCTGTAGGTGTCGAAGGCCCGGGACTCGGTGCGTTCGTACTCGTCGGACGGCGGCAGCGGCAGGCGGTAGCGGTCGGCGAGAACACGTCCCGCATAGTCGTCCACGGTGCCTCCCCCGTCAGCCCGGTCGGTCACATCCGTTCGCCCCGCGGTCCGTTCCGGCTGCGCACGGTCCGCAATCACTCACGATACGTGCCCCGGGCAACCCGCAACGGGGGATCCCAGATCTGCCTCCCCAAACCCGGAACGGCTCATGCTCAGGACTTGGGTTCGAAGGTCCGGGTGAGCGTCTGCCAGGTCTGCTTGCGCTGCTTGCCGTCCCAGTCGGCCGCCTTGGCCGTGTACATCAGCGCGTAGCCCTGCCGGTCGCTGACGACGAAACCCCGGTCGATCGTCCGGTATCCGGTACCGCCGTCGGAGTAGGTGAACTCCCAGTCGGCGGCCTTCCAGCCGCGGTAGTCCACCTCCTCGATACGGACCCTGTCGTACTGGGCGCGGCGCATGTAGCGCTCCTGGTTCTTCCAGTCCGCGACCGGGTCGCCCTTGGGCGTGGACGTCCAGGCGATGAGCAGCTTCTGCCCGCCGGGCCCGGTGAACCGGTCACCGGCGGCGTCCGAGGAACGGTACTTCCACCCCTGCGGCAGGCCGATCGAGTAGCCCTGGGAGCCCCGGTACGTCGACGCCTCCGTGGTGTCCTCCTCGGCGGAGCCGTCCGAGCCCGCTCCGGCGCCGGAGGACTCACCGGGCGTCTTGTCCGGGGCGGATCCCGAGGGCGCGGGCTCGGACTCGGCGCCGTCCGTGCGCGTTCCGTCGCTCTCGTCGCCCTTGGTGTCGGCGCCGCCCGACGCGGTGGCGACGGTCCCGCCGCCCTTGCCGGCAGCCCCTTCGGAGCCCTTGCCGTCCCCGCTGAGCACGATCGTGAGCACCGTGGCGATCACGGCGAGCGCCACGACCACCGCCGTGATCAGGATCGTCCGCCGCGACACCACGTCCGTGAGCGGCGCCCGGGGCGGCGCGGGACGGGGCGGCAGGTCCGGCGGCGTCATGACGGGCCACCCGGAACTACGGCCCCCGGAGCCCGACTTCGCCTCCTGGCCGCCCCGCTCACCGGTACCACCGGCAGCCGGGCCGGCTCCCGAAGCCCCACCCGAGGTCGACGACGGTGACGACCCCGGCCGCGACGCGGCCGCACCGTCGGCCCCCGCCGCCCGGCTCTCCGCACCCGTAGCAGCCGCGGCGGAACCGGGCTCGGCGGAGGCGGCGGAGGCGGCCGCAGATCCCGCGGCGGCCTTGCGCACGGAACGCAGCGCCCCGCGCAGCCGCTCCCCGGCCTCCTCGCCCCGCTTTTCACCGCGCTGGGCCCCGGAGGAGGCCCCCTTGCCCGACCTGTCCGGCTGCGCGGGCAGCGGCACGACCTTCGTCGCGTCCAGCGGCTCCGCCCCGCCCTTGCCGGGCGCGTGGATGACCTTGTTCAGCATCGCCCGGGCGCCCACGTCGTCGAGTCGCTGGGCGGGGTCCTTGGTGAGCAGCCCGCGGATGACCTCCGTGAGCGGACCGGCGTTCTTCGGCTCCTCCAGCGGCTCGGTCATCACGGCGGTGAGCGTCGCTATGGCCGAGCCCTTGTCGTACGGCGGCGCGCCCTCCACCGCCGCGTACAGCAGCCCGCCGAGCGACCACAGGTCGGCCGCGGGGCCCGGCTTGTGCCCGCGCGCCCGCTCCGGGGAGATGTAGGAGGGCGCGCCGACGAGCATGCCGGTCGAGGTGATGGACGGGTCGCCCTCGACCTGGGCGATGCCGAAGTCGGTGAGCACGACCCGGCCGTCCTCGGCGATCAGCACGTTCGACGGCTTCACGTCACGGTGCAGGATGCCCTCGCGGTGCGCGGAGCGCAGCACGTCCAGGACGGCAAGCCCGACCTCGGCGGCCCGCTTGGGTTCGAGGAGGCCGTCCTCCCGGATGACCTCGGCGAGCGACTTGCCCTCGACCAGCTCCATGACGATCCAGGGCCGGTCGTCCTCCTGGACCACGTCGTAGACCGTCACCGCGCTGTTGTTGCGGATCCGCGCGATCGCCTTGGCCTCGCGCAGCGTCCGTGTGATCAGCCGCCGCTTCTCGTCCTCGTCGATGTTCGACGGGAACCGCAGCTCCTTGACGGCGACCGTCCGCCCGAGGGTCTCGTCCTGGGCCCGCCAGACCGTGCCCATGCCTCCCCGGCCGAGCACCTTGCCCAGCCGGTAACGCCCCGCGAGGAGACGCTCCCGACTGTCCTGACGAGTGTCCTGACGAGATGTGCCCGCCCGCTCCGCCTCCGACATGCGTCCCCTCATACAACCCGCCCTGACAGAGCCTCCATTGTCTCTCACCCGACAAGTGCCCAGTGCCCAGGGTGCCCCGGTGAATGCCTCACGGGCCGCTGCGATCCGGAACCCGGGTGCCACACACCGCTCGCCACCCTGCATGATGGGCCCCCACGCCGGCGCCCCGGCGCCCCGGCGCCGCCGGCACAGCGACACGCCGGGCCGGGACACCGCGAGGAGGGAGGAGCCCGCATGCCGCCGCTGCGGACCTTGCTGGCCCTGCCGGTGTCCGTCGCCCTCCTCGGACTTCCCCCGGCCGACTCCTCGGCCCTCTCCACGCCGCCCACGGACGCCGTGCTCGCGCTTCTCGTGACCCGGGGCGGCGCTCCCTCCGCGGCACTTCTGGCCCGGGAGGGGAGCACCGTCCGCTACGCCCACGCCGGCCCGGGCATCGCCCGCACGGACCACTTCCGCGCCGGCAGCATCACCAAGACGTTCGTCGCGACGGTCGTCCTGCAACTGGCGGCCGAGCGGCGGCTGTCCCTGTCCGACACGGTCGAGCAGCACCTGCCCGGACTGGTGCGGGGAGCGGGGAACGACGGCCGCGCGCTGACCCTGCGCTCCCTGCTCACCCACACCAGCGGGCTGTACGACTTCACCGCGGACACCCGCGGGACCGCGCCCCTCACAGCCCGTCAGGCCGTGCGCATCGCCCTCACCCACCCTCCGGCCGAACGCGGCCGCTTCTCCTACTCGAACACCAACTACGTGCTGCTCGGCCTGGTCGTCGAGCAGGTGACCGGCCGCTCGTACGCCACCGAGGCCGAGCGCCGCATCCTGACTCCGCTGCGTCTGACGGGCACCTCCTTTCCCGGATCCCGCTCCGCCCTGCCCTCCCCGCACGGCCGCGCCTACACGGCCGACGGAACCGACGTCACCGCTCTCGACCCGCGGGTGGCCGGGGCCGCGGGTGAGATCGTGACCACGCTCGCCGATCTGGACCGCTTCTACGCGGCCCTGCTCGGCGGCCGGCTGCTGCCCCCGCGCTGGCTGCGCGAGATGCTCGACACCCGTGCCGCACACGGCGCGTACGGCATGGGGGTGTTTCCGCAGAGGCTTCCCTGCGGCACCACGGTGTGGGGGCACAACGGGCACATATCCGGCAGCTACGTGCGCACCGCGGCCACCCTCGACGGCCGGCGTGTCCTCACCCTCCGTGTGAACACGGACGCGATAGCCGATCCCGGCCTCGAACCCGCGGTGCTCGCGGCCGAGTTCTGCCCCCGCACCCAGAACAACGACCGGGATCCGAACGGAGATCCCGTCTTCTGACACTCGTTCGAGTGATGTCCGGCCTACAGCGGCACGATGTCCGGCGCCCCCAGCCGTGCCGCGTCCGCCGTCAGGTCGTCGGGCTGACGCTGCGACTCCCGCTCGGCCTCCACGCGCTTCTCGTAGTGCTGCACCTCGCGCTCGATCTGGTCCTTGTCCCAGCCGAGGACCGGCGCCATCAGCTCGGCGGCGAGGCGCGCGCTGCGGGTGCCCCGGTCGAAGGTCTCGATGGAGATGCGCGTCCGCCGGGTCAGCACGTCGTCCAGGTGCCGCGCCCCCTCGTGCGAGGCCGCGTACACGATCTCGGCGCGCAGGTAGTCGTCGGCCGCGGGCAGGGGCTCACCAAGGGACGGGTCGTCGGCGATGAGGTCCAGCAGTTCCTCCGTCATCGTCCCGTAGCGGTTCAGCAGGTGCTCCACGCGCACCACGTGGAGTCCGGTCCTGGCGGCGATCCGCGCCCGCGCGTTCCACAGCGCCGGGTAGCCCTCGGCACCCAGCAGCGGCACGTCCTCGGTGACGCACTCGGCGACGCGCATGTCCAGTCCGTGCACCGCCGCGTCCACCGCGTCCTTGGCCATGACCCGGTACGTCGTGTACTTGCCGCCCGCCACGACGACCAGCCCGGGCACCGGATGGGCCACGGTGTGCTCGCGCGACAGCTGGCTCGTGGCGTCCGACTCGCCCGCGAGCAGCGGCCGCAGGCCCGCGTACACGCCCTGGACGTCGTCCCTGGTCAGCGGCACCGCGAGGACCGAGTTCACATGGTCGAGCAGATAGTCGATGTCCGCGACGGAGGCAGCCGGGTGGGCCTTGTCGAGGTCCCAGTCGGTGTCCGTGGTGCCGACGATCCAGTGCCGGCCCCAGGGGATGACGAACAGCACGGACTTCTCCGTGCGCAGGATCAGGCCGGTCGTGGAGCGGATCCGGTCGCGGGGGACGACGAGGTGGATGCCCTTGGAGGCCCGTACGTGGAACTGGCCGCGCTCACCGACCATGGCCTGGGTGTCGTCCGTCCACACACCGGTGGCGTTGACGACCTGCTTGGCGCGGATCTCGTACTCGCCGCCCGCCTCGACGTCCTGCACCCTCGCACCGACGACCCGCTCGCCCTCGCGCAGGAAGCCCGTCACCCGCGCGCGGTTGGCGGCCTTCGCGCCGTACGCCACGGCCGTGCGCACCAGGGTCGTCACATGGCGGGCGTCGTCCACCTGGGCGTCGTAGTACTGCAGCGCCCCGACCAGGGCGTCCTTCTTCAAGCACGGTGCCACGCGCAGGGCATGACGACGCGTCAGGTGCCGGTGCACCGGCAGGCCCCGGCCGTGCTCGCGGGCCATGGACATGGCGTCGTACAGCGCTACGCCCGACCCGGCGTAGAACCGCTCCCAGCCCTTGTGCTGCAGCGGATACAGGAACGGCACCGGCTTCACCAGGTGCGGAGCGAGCCGTTCCAGCATCAGGCCGCGCTCCTTGAGGGCCTCCCGGACCAGCGCGAAGTCGAGCATCTCCAGATACCGCAGGCCGCCGTGGATCAGCTTGCTGGAGCGACTGGACGTGCCCGACGCCCAGTCCCGCGCCTCCACCAGACCTGTGGACAAACCGCGGGTCACGGCGTCGAGCGCGGTGCCCGCACCGACCACACCTGCGCCCACGACCAGCACGTCCAGCTCGTGCTCGGCCATAGATGCGAGTGACTCGGCGCGCTGCGCCGGTCCGAGTGTCGCTGTCCTCACCGCTGCCTCCCGCTCTCGGTCGTGCCCACCGCACCCGTCGGGCGCAGCCCCGTCCGTTTCCCTCTGCCCAGAATTCTGACCGTCTCGCCCGACTTCAGCCACCACGGACCCTCAGTCCGTGGACAACGCCCGGGAACACTCGCCGAAACTCGGCCGAGCAATCCCGCATAACGGTCATATTTACTCCTAGTCTGACATTGCGCTCGCTCATCCTGTCCACAGGGCTTGCGCACCTCTCCCCCTTCGGCTATCGGGAAGGACGGCCACGCCATGCCCGCAGATCTCGCCGTCATCGGACTCGGCCCGTACGGCCTGCCCCTGGCCCAGGCCGCCGTCGCCGCCGGCATCTCCACGATCGGCTACCGGACCGGACCGGAGGCAGGCTCGCTCAGCCCCGCCGAGTTGCGCCGGATGCTCTCGGGGGGCTTCCGGCCGACCACGAACCCGGCCGAGCTGGGCCGCGTGCGCACCGCGGTCGTCTGCGCGCCGACCCCGCGGGGCGCGGACGGCGGGCTCGACCTGAGCCAGCTGGAGGCCGCCGCCCGCACCCTGGCCGCGCATCTGCGCCCGCACACCACCGTGATCCTGGAGTCGCCCGTGCACCCGGGGACGACGGAGGACCTCCTCCGTCCGCTCCTCGAGGAGGGCTCCGGTCTGCGCGCGGGCCGCGACTTCCACCTGGCGTACTCCCCCAGTCGCGTCGACCCCGGCAACCGCGACGTCACGCCCGCCACCACTCCCAAGGTCATCGGCGGCCTCACCCCGGCCTGCACCGAGTCGGCCGCCGCCTTCTACGGGCGGCTCACCGACAAGGTGGTACGCGCGCGTGGCCCCCGCGAGGCGGAGACCGTGCAGCTGCTGGAGACCAACTACCGGCACGTGAACATCGCCCTCGTCAACGAGATGGCCGTGCTCTGCCACGAGCTGGGCGTCGACCTGTGGGACGTCATCCGCTGCGCGGAGACCAAACCGTACGGCTACCAGGCCTTCCGCCCGGGCCCCGGCGTGGGCGGCCACTCGGTACCCCAGGACCTGACCACCCGGGCGGGCCGCGGTCTGCGCATGGTGGAACTGGCCCAGCAGGTCAACCACCGCATGCCCGGCTACGTCGTCCAGCGCGCCGCCACGCTCCTCAACGAGCACGGCAAGTCGGCCCGGGGCGCACGCGTGCTGCTCCTGGGCGTCACCTACAAGCCGGATCTCGCCGACCTCCAGGGCACGCCGGCCGAGGAGATCGCCCGGCGGCTGATGGAGCTGGGCGCCTCGGTCAGCTACCACGACCCCCACGTCCCCGCCTGGAGGGTTCTCGACCGCCCCGTCCCCCGCGCGGACTCCCTCTACGAGGCGGCGGCCGACGCGGACCTGACCGTCCTGCTCCAGCAGCACCGCACGTACGACCTGCAGGGCCTGTCGGTGAAGGCGCAGCTGCTGCTGGACACCCGGGGGGCGGCACCTACGGGGGCGGCGCATCGGTTGTGAACAGGGGCGCGCGGGGTGCGTGAGCCCTGGGACTGGTGGCATGCGGCACCCGGCGCGGGTACCTTACGGAATCAGGCGGAGCCCGCCCCAGCGGTCACCGCGGCAGGCTCCTGGACGGATTACGGAGTATCCGCCCCTAGTTCTCGTGGGGACGGCCGCTCGCCATCCGACACAAGGCGGAGCCCGCCCCAGCGGTCACTGCGGCAGGCTCCTGGACGGATCACGGAGTATCCGCCCCTAGTTCTCGTGGGGACGGCCGCTCGCCATCCGAAGATCCGCAAGATCCACCTCCTCCGGCACTGCACCATCCGAAGACGGAGTCGGTCCCAGCGGGTGGCTTGCGGTGGAGTCCCACGGGCGCCCCCTTCCACGACGCCGCCCATTGACCCGGTAGGCGGCACGTCGGATTCGGGCCGGGCCCCGCAGGCCGGGGTCCGGAACCATGCCCTTGGAAGGGGGCGACCCAGAAGAACCGGGGCGCCGATCACGGACACTAGCCCTCCGGATCCGCCCTCCGCCGGGCTGAACGACCCGAAGGCGACCGTGCGCCCCCTGTGCCCAACACGTGCCCCGTCAGGGCGGGGTCGGACATGCGGAAGGGGCCCGGCCACTCCCCCGAGCGACCAGGCCCTTGTCGGCGTCGAAACCGGCTACCGCCGGTGCTGTGAGTCCGCCACCGTGACCTCGACGCGCTGGAATTCCTTGAGGTCGCTGTAGCCGGTCGTGGACATGGCGCGGCGCAGGGCGCCGAACAGGTTCATGGAGCCGTCCGGGGTGTGGGACGGGCCCGCGAGGATCTCCTCGATCGTGCCGACCGTGCCCAGGGCGACCTTCTGGCCGCGGGGCAGCTCCTCGTTCACGGCCTCCATGCCCCAGTGGTGGCCCTTGCCCGGACCGTCGGTCGCACGGGCCAGCGGGGAGCCCATCATGACCGCGTCCGCGCCGCAGGCGATCGCCTTGGCCAGGTCGCCGGACCAGCCGACGCCGCCGTCCGCGATGACGTGCACGTACCGGCCGCCCGACTCGTCCATGTAGTCACGGCGCGCCGCGGCCACGTCGGCGACCGCCGTCGCCATGGGGACCTGGATGCCGAGCACGTTGCGCGTGGTGTGCGCGGCGCCGCCGCCGAAGCCGACCAGCACGCCGGCGGCGCCGGTGCGCATCAGGTGCAGGGCCGCGGTGTAGGTGGCGCAGCCGCCGACGATCACCGGGACGTCCAGCTCGTAGATGAACTGCTTCAGGTTCAGCGGCTCGTGCGAACCGGAGACGTGCTCCGCGGAGACCGTCGTGCCGCGGATGACGAAGATGTCCACCCCCGCGTCGACGACGGCCTTGGAGAACTGGGCCGTGCGCTGCGGGGAGAGCGCGGCGGCGGTGACGACGCCGGAGTCGCGGACCTCCTTGATGCGCTGCCCGATCAGCTCCTCCTTGATCGGAGCCGCGTAGATCTCCTGCAGACGGCGGGTCGCGGACTCCGCGTCCAGCTCGGTGATCTCGTCGAGCAGTGGCTGCGGGTCCTCGTAGCGCGTCCACAGGCCCTCGAGGTTCAGCACGCCGAGGCCGCCGAGCTCGCCGATGCGGATGGCCGTGGCCGGGGAGACGACCGAGTCCATGGGCGCGGCCAGGAAGGGCAGCTCGAAGCGGTAGGCGTCGATCTGCCAGGCGATGGAGACCTCCTTCGGGTCCCGCGTACGGCGGCTGGGGACGACGGCGATGTCGTCGAAGGCGTACGCCCGGCGGCCGCGCTTGCCGCGCCCGATCTCGATCTCAGTCACGTCTGTGGCCTTTCCCTGATGCGTTCAGCGTCTTCCAGTATCGCCGACGGGCACGGCAAGGGCGGCCCCGGATGCTCCCGGGGCCGCCCTTCGGCACAGTCTCACGCGCGCGGCGACGTCACTTGTTGCTGTAGTTCGGCGCCTCGACCGTCATCTGGATGTCGTGCGGGTGGCTCTCCTTGAGGCCCGCGGAGGTGATCCGCACGAAGCGGCCCTTGGACTCCATCTCCTCGATGGTGGCGGCGCCCACGTAGCCCATGGTCTGGCGCAGACCGCCGACGAGCTGGTGGAGCACGTTGGCCAGCGGGCCGCGGTAGGGCACCTGGCCCTCGACGCCCTCGGGCACGAGCTTGTCGTCGGTGGCGACCTCCGCCTGGAAGTACCGGTCCTTGGAGTACGACCGGCCCTGGCCCCGGGACTGCATGGCACCGAGCGAGCCCATGCCGCGGTACGACTTGAACTGCTTGCCGTTGATGAACAGCAGCTCGCCCGGCGACTCCTCGCAGCCCGCGAGCAGGCTGCCCAGCATCACCGTGTCGGCGCCGGCGGCGAGGGCCTTGCCGATGTCGCCGGAGTACTGCAGGCCGCCGTCACCGATCACCGGGATGCCCGCCGGACGGGCGGCGAGGGCGGCCTCGTAGATGGCGGTGACCTGGGGGACGCCGATGCCGGCGACCACGCGGGTCGTGCAGATGGAGCCGGGACCCACCCCGACCTTGATGCCGTCGACACCGGCGTCGATGAGCGCCTGCGCGCCGTCACGCGTGGCGATGTTGCCGCCGATCACGTCGACGGAGACCGCGGACTTGATCTTGGCCATCCAGCTGAGGGCGTTGCTGTTGTGGCCGTGCGAGGTGTCGACGACCAGGAAGTCCACACCGGCCTCGGCGAGGGCCTGGGCGCGCTCCAGGGCCTCCGGGCTGGCACCCACCGCGGCACCGACGAGCAGCCGGCCCTCGGCGTCCTTGGCGGCGTTCGGGTACTTCTCCGCCTTGACGAAGTCCTTGACGGTGATGAGGCCCCTGAGGAGGCCCGCGTCGTCGACCAGCGGCAGCTTCTCGATCTTGTGCTTGCGCAGCAGCTCCATGGCCTCGACGCCGGAGATGCCGACCTTGCCGGTGACCAGCGGCATGGGCGTCATGACCTCGCGCACCTGGCGGGTACGGTCCGTCTCGAAGGCCATGTCACGGTTGGTGACGATGCCGAGCAGCTTGCCGGCCGGGTCGGTGACGGGCACGCCGCTGATGCGGAACTTGGCGCACAGGGCGTCCGCCTCGGCGAGCGTGGCCTCCGGGTGCACCGTGATGGGGTCGGTGACCATGCCGGACTCGGACCGCTTGACCAGGTCGACCTGGTTGACCTGGTCCTCGACGGACAGGTTGCGGTGCAGGACGCCGACGCCGCCGAGCCGCGCCATCGCGATCGCCATGCGCGACTCGGTGACCTTGTCCATGGCGGCGGACAGCAGGGGGATGTTGACCCGGACGTTGCGGGAGATGCGGGACGAGGTGTCGACCGCGTTGGGGAGCACCTCGGACGCGCCCGGCAGCAGCAGCACGTCGTCGTAGGTCAGCCCGAGTGTCGCGAATTTACCGGGCACTCCGTCGACGTTGGCAGTCATGACACCTTCCCCAAATGGCCTTGATCGGTGCGGATGTCCATGCTAACGGGAAGCGCGGCTGTCTCATTCCACGGTTCCGGTCGGCTCCGGGCTTCGTATGTTCGTACGGAAACTACGCGCCACCTGTTCAACGGGGGGTGCGCCCGGGGCGCCTACTGCTCGGCCAGTGCCCGCAGCCGGCTCAGCGCCCGGTGCTGGGCGACCCGGACCGCGCCGGGTGACATTCCCAACATCTGTCCGGTCTCCTCGGCCGTGAGCCCCACGGCGATGCGCAGCAACAGCAGTTCCCGCTGGTTCTCGGGGAGGTTGGCCAGGAGCTTCTTGGCCCATTCCGCGTCGCTGCTGAGCAGGGCGCGCTCCTCCGGGCCCAGGGAGTCGTCGGGGCGCTCGGGCATCTCGTCGGAGGGGACGGCCGTTGAACCGGGATGACGCATCGCCGCGCGCTGCAGGTCGGCGACCTTGTGGGCGGCGATGGCGAAGACGAACGCCTCGAAGGGGCGCCCGGTGTCCCGGTAGCGGGGCAGCGCGAGCAGCACCGCCACGCAGACCTCCTGGGCGAGGTCCTCCACGAAGTGCCGGGCGTCGCCCGGGAGGCGGGACAGCCGGGTGCGGCAGTAGCGCAGCGCGAGGGGGTGGACGTGGGCGAGGAGGTCGTGCGTGGCCTGCTCGTCCCCGTCGACCGCGCGGTGGACGAGCGCGCCGATCGCCCCATGCGGATGGCCCGCCTCGTCTTCGCGCATCGATCTATGGTGCCTTGCGGCCGCGGGGTCCGCGGCACCGCGCCCGTCGTTGTGCACCGAAGCGTTATGAGCAGGTGCGCCGGAACTCATCCTCTGCGCCCTCCCCTTCCGCTCGACCGACTCGTCCCCGAGGAACTCCACACCCTCAAGGATGCGGCATCCGCGGCGAAACGAGCAGCGGGCATCCGGCGGACTCCGGGTCCACCCCCGCCCACCTGCTTCTCCGTGCCCTCGCCGCGACCGCCGGCGTCCGCGCCGTCGCCCCTGGGGCCTGCCGTTCGGATCACCCCGGGGACGTGGGGCCTGAGCGGCACCCTCCCGAGCTCGCGACCGCGCTCGGGCAGGGAGAGGTCCCCACCGGCGTTGTCGTCGGTGACCGGCGTGCGCACGCGTGGGTACGGCTCGCGCGGGGGCATCGGGATGCCCCCGCTCTCCGGCCCGCGCCGGAGGCCGCGCGTCGCAGCCGGCCCGATCCGAAGGACAGGCCCTAGCGCACCAGGCCCCACCGGAAACCGAGCGCCACGGCGTGGGCCCGGTCCGAGGCGCCGAGCTTCTTGAACAGGCGCCGGGCGTGCGTCTTGACGGTGTCCTCGGAGAGGAACAGCTCGCGGCCGATCTCCGCGTTGGAGCGGCCGTGGCTCATGCCTTCGAGGACCTGGATCTCACGCGCCGTGAGCGTGGGCGCCGCGCCCATCTCGGCCGAGCGCAGCCGGCGCGGGGCGAGCCGCCAGGTCGGGTCGGCCAGGGCCTGCGTCACCGTCGCGCGGAGCTCCGCGCGGGAGGCGTCCTTGTGCAGGTAGCCGCGGGCACCGGCGGCGACCGCGAGGGCCACGCCGTCGAGGTCCTCGGCAACGGTGAGCATGATGATGCGCGCACCGGGGTCGGCGGACAGCAGCCGCCGGACCGTCTCGACGCCGCCCAGGCCGGGCATGCGTACGTCCATCAGAATCAGGTCAGAGCGGTCGGCCCCCCAGCGGCGGAGGACTTCCTCGCCGTTGGCCGCCGTCGTCACACGCTCTACGCCGGGCACGGTCGCGACCGCGCGACGGAGCGCCTCTCGGGCAAGCGGGGAGTCGTCGCAGACGAGGACGGAAGTCATGACCGCCCTCCGCAGCTGATGCGCGTCACCTTGAGCCTCCAGGCTGGTACGAAATCGTCACCTGTGCGGTCGACCGTCTCGGACGCCCGCCCGAGTGCTTGTTTCCTTCAACCGCCTCGCACTCTCAACGACGGTCACTCGAAAGAGTTACGGGGGCGACTGTCATCTTCGGCACTCTACGTGAGTGGACGGACACGGTGCAGATATGCGCGTCGGACCCTCGAACTTTCATCACAACTTATGCCCCATTCAGAGCCATTTCTTCCACTTCGGCGGTGTCTGGAGATAGATTCGCAATGAGTCATATTTTCATCTCCTTAGATCGTAGTTGTACGGTCTTGGACACCGGATCCGCCAAGAACGGCTACAAGGGGTCACGTAATGGCAGATTTCTCCCGCCTTCCCGGACCGAACGCGGACCTGTGGGACTGGCAGCTGCTGGCTGCCTGCCGTGGGGTGGACAGCTCCCTCTTCTTCCATCCGGAAGGTGAGCGCGGTGCGGCTCGGAGCGCTCGTGAGAACTCGGCCAAGGAGGTCTGCATGAGGTGCCCGGTACGCGCCGAGTGTGCCGCCCACGCCCTCGCGGTGCGGGAGCCGTACGGCGTGTGGGGCGGACTGACCGAGGACGAGCGTGAAGAGCTCATGGGGCGGGCGCGCAACCGGCTGGTGTCGGCATCGGCGTCGACATCGGGCGGGCACGCCGCCTCGAACAACTGAAGGAACGTTTTTTCAGACAGGCACGCGCATGCGTGCCGTTGGTTTTTGAACGCAGGTGAGCCGCCCTCGGCGGATGTGCCGTCGCCGACGGCGGGCCCTTGTCAGCGGCGGGCCGCCCGGGCCAGCTGGTCCAGCGTCGCCGCCACTGCCGGGACCTGTGCGAGGTCGGGCAGGGTGAGCGCGACGATCTCCCGTCGCACCGCCGGCTCCAGCCTCACGGTGCGCATCCCACGGGGCCGCACCGACTCGACGGCCAGCTGGGGGAGCACGGCCACGCCAAGACCGGCGCCGACCAGCCCGACCACCGCCGGATAGTCGTCGGTGGCGAAGTCGATGCGCGGAGTGAAGCCGGCCGCCGCGCACACCTCGACCAGTTGTCCGCGGCAGCGCGGGCAGCCCGCGATCCAGGACTCCTCGGCGAGTTCGCCGATGGCCACGGACTCCGCGCCCGCGAGCCGGTGCCGCTCCGGCACGAGCGCGACGAGCCGGTCGCTCAGCAGCGGCCGTACGACGAGGTCGTCCCACTCCTCCGCGCCCGCGGCCCCCTCGTAGCGGAAGGCGAGCGCCACGTCGCAGTCCCCCTCGCGCAGCAGTCCGACCGACGCCGGGGGCTCGGCCTCCTCCAGGGAGACCCGGGTGCCCGGGTGCTCCGCGCGCAGGGCGGCGAGGGCCGTGGGGACGAGCATGGAGCTGCCGCTGGGGAAGGAGACGAGCCTGACGCGGCCCGCGCGCAGCCCGGCGATGGCCGCGACCTCCTCCTCCGCGGCCGTGAGCCCGGCGAGGATCCCGGCGGCGTGCCGCACCAGGGCCTCGCCCGCCTGTGTGAGGCGCATCTCGCGGCCGGTGCGGATCAGCAGCGGGGTGCCCACGGAGGTCTCCAGGGCCTTCATCTGCTGGCTGACGGCGGGCTGGGTGCAGCCCAGTTCCCGCCCCGCGGCGGAGAAGGAGCCGGTGGCGGCGACGGCACGCAGGACACGGAGGTGGCGGGCTTCGATCACCCTTCGAGGATAAGCGACCCTTTGAAGCAGCCGTGAATAATGCGTCGACGCTTTGGGGCCTGGCCCCCTACCGTGGAGCGGACGCCGCTGCCGCGACTGCTCGCGGCGGGCCAGGCCCTGCACCCGGAATCGCTGAGGCAGGCGCGGGAGCACAAGGAGCAGTACGGGGCCTGACGCGGCCCGCCACGCCCCTCTCCACGGAGCCTTCACCACGCACGGCCCCCTGTAGCAGCGGACCGGAGCGTTCCGGGTCACTACCCTTCTGCCATGACAACGGCTCTGATTACGGGATCGACGGCAGGCATCGGGGCCGCGTTCGCGCGGCGACTGGCGGCGGACGGGCACAACCTGGTGCTGGTCGCGCGCGACACCGGGCGGCTGCGGGAACAGGCGACCGAGCTGCACGACCGGCACGGCATCGAGGCGGAGGTGGTGACGGCCGACCTCGCCGAGGACAAGGGCATCGAGGCGGTGGCCGACCGCCTGGGCGAGCGCAGGAACCCCGTCGACCTCCTGATCAACAACGCCGGCTTCGGCAACAAGGGCCGTTACCTCGACGTCCCCATGGCCGACGAGCTGCGGATGCTGAAGGTGCACTGCGAGGCGGTGCTGCGGCTGACGTCGGCGGCGACCGCGGGCATGCGGGACCGCGGGCGCGGCGGTGTCGTCAACGTGGCCTCGGTGGCCGCGTTCGTCCCGCGGGGCACCTACGGCGCCTCCAAGGCCTGGGTCGTGCAGTTCACCCAGGGCGCGGCCCGCGATCTGGAGGGCAGCGGCGTACGGCTGATGGCGCTCTGCCCCGGCTTCGTGCGCACCGAGTTCCACGACCGGGCCGGCATGGGCACGGACAACATCCCGGGCTGGATGTGGCTCGACGCGGACAAGCTGGTCGCGGCGGCGCTGCAGGACCTGGCCCGCGGCAAGACACTGTCCGTCCCCGACCTGCGCTACAAGGCGCTGATGGGCGCGGCGAAGCTGGTGCCGCGGGGGATGCTGGGGGCGGTGTCGTCCAGGACCGGGCGGAAGTACGGGCCGCAGTAGCCCCTTCGGTCACCGGGCGCCCGGGCGGCCCGCCTGGGACAATGGAGCTGTTCAGCCGGACCCAGGGGGGCCGGAGGCGAGGCCATGACCTTCGTACAGCTCATCGAATGCAGGACCAGCCGGCTCGACGAGATGAACCGGCTGATGGACCGGTGGGTCGAGCAGACCAAGGGGAAGCGGACCGCGACGCACAGTGTGGTGGCGAAGGACCGGGCCGACGCCTCGCACATCGTCGAGATCGTGGAGTTCCCGTCGTACGAGGAGGCGATGCGCAACTCGGGGCTCCCGGAGACCGACCGGATCTTCCAGGACATGGTGGCGCTCTGCGAGGAGGCGCCGACGTTCACGGACCTCGACGTGGTGCGCGACGAGCGGCTGAACGCGGCCATCGTGCGCCGGTTCTTCGAACTCGCGCCGGGCGAGGGTGCCGCGCCGCCGTTCAACGACGTGTTCATCGAGGACTACCACGACCACGACCCGGCCGACGTGCAGGACGTCATCGGACTGGACGCGGTGCGGCGCGAGATCGAGGAGTGGCGGAGCGGGTTCGACTTCTCGTTCACCCTCGACGACCAGCTGGCCGAGGGCGACCGGGTCTGCACCCGCTGGACCTTCCACGGGCACCACAAGGGCGACTTCCTCGGCATCGCGGCGACCGGCCGGGACGTCACGATGACCGGCACGACCATCCACCGCTGCACCCCCGACGGGAAGATCGCCGAGGGCTGGTGGCAGTACGACCGGCTGGGGCTGATGCAGCAGCTGGGGGCGCTGGAGCCCACGGAGCTCTGACCTCGGGGTGCTGCCCGGCGTGCCGCGGCGGTCCGTCGCCCGGTCGTTCTTCAGTCGCGGGCGCACGGGTCGCCGCCCGCGGGAACAGGGTCGGTGTCGGCCGCCAGACACGAGGAGTACACCCGCGGTGATGTGGGCCGCGGCTCCGGTTCCGCTTGCGGTGGGGCGCCCGGGGCGATGACCGCAACGGGACCGACGCAGAGCGCTCCCGCCATCACGGCGAGCCGTGCGCCGCCGCTCGTCGCAGCACCGCCCACACGGCAGCCCCCGTACGGCGACTCGTGCGCATCGGCAGGGGCATCCGGCAATCCTACGAGCGGCCGCCGGCAGGCTGTCACGGCATCGCAGAGCACGTGAGGGACGGTGGGAAGCGCGAACGGCCGCCCACCGCCACCTCGTTCGCCTCAGACGCCCGCGGTCATCCGCACGAACGCCGTCCACTGAGCGGGTGGCACGCTGAGTATCGCCACGTCCGGGCGCTTGGAGTCGCGGACCAGCACGGCCGTACCGGCGTCCGCGACCTCGACGCACTGGCCACCATCGCCAGCGCTGTGGCTGCTCTTCACCCAGGTCACCTGTGCTGCCTGATCGTCGTTGGCGTTCACAACTCTCCCAAGGACTTCTCGATCCAGGCCAGCGACTCCCTGGGGGTCATTGCTTGCGCCCGCAGGACTCCATACGTGGACTCGAACCCCTCGACCTTCGCTGGCGCCGTATGCAGGGCGCTGTTGCTCTGCACCTCCGTGTACGCCATCCTCCGTCGTTGCCGCGTGAGGATCAACGTGAAGGGCCCCGCGACTCCTGCATGTTCGTCGCGGCCGGTCGGCATGATCTGCAGCTCCACGTTGCGTTCGTGTCCAACGAGCAGCAGGTGCTCCAACTGGGCCCGCATGACATCCGTACCCCCAAGGGGCCTGCGCAGGACGCTCTCTTCGATCACGAAGCTCAGCAGCGGCTTGGGGTGCCGAGCCAGCAACTTGTGCCGGTCCAGGCGCGCCGCCACCCGTTGCTCGACGGTCTCCGCATCCAGCAGGGGCCGCCACATGCCGAAGACCGCGCGTGCGTACTGCTCACATTGCAGCAAGCCGTTGACGACATGGGCGTCGTAGGCGTGTAGTTCGGAGGCATCGGCCTCCAAGGCCGCGAACTCGCGGAAGAACCCCGGATACCGGGCCTTCGCCACCTCCCCCTTCATGGCGACCAGCACCCCGTGCCCGCCCACCTCCCGGTCCACCGCGTCCACCAGCTCCGGCCGGGAAATCCGCCGCCCCTGCTCCACCGCCGCGATCTGCGCCTCGCCGTAGCCGACCCGCTCCCCCAGCTGCGCCTGCGTCAGCCCCGCGGCCTCCCGCAGCAGCTTCATCTGGCGGCCGAAGCAGCGCAGGAACTGCCCGTTCGAGTCGGCACCCGCGCCGCCCTCCGTGCCCGCGCCCGAGTCCGCGCCCGACTCCATCGCACTCGCCCCCTCAGCACATCCGTCCACCGGTCACCCGTGCTCGCACCGTAGGACGCCCCCGTGTCAACCACGCCGCCACCAGGGCAGATTGCACCGGAAGAGTGAACGATCCGGTTCACCTTGCCCTGGGCCGGAGCTCGGAGGCCGCCCCGGCAGGCCCGACACCGTCGCCCGGCACCCCGACAGAGCGTCACCGTGGGGCCGTCGTACCTGGTGGGCGCCGGTGCGGGCGCGGGATCTTCGGGGCATGACCACTTCCCCCAGTCAGGAGCGGCGGTCCGCGCTGCCGCTTCCGCTCGCCGACCAGACGGTGTTCTCCTTCCGCTTCACCGCCTCTCCACGAGGTGCCCGGCTCGCCCGCCGGCTCTCCTCCTGCCAGATGGACGCCTGGGGCTGGCGCCACGGCACGCCGGCGCACGACTGCGTCGAGCTGGTCGTGGCGGAACTGGCCGCCAACGCCGTGACCCACGGTCTCGTCCCCGGCCGGGACGCCGGGCTGCGGCTCAGCAGGGAGAGCGGCGGGCGCGTACGCGTCGAGGTCAGCGACGCCCGGGGGGAACGACTGCCCGAGGTGCGGGACACCGGAGGCGGTGAGGACGGCGGGCGGGGCCTCCTGATGGTGGCCGCCCTGGCCGAGGAGTGGGGCACGGCCCCCCGCCCGGGCGCCCCCGGCAAGACGGTCTGGGCCGTGGTGGCCACCGGGACGGCCCTCGGGTGATCCCGGGTCGGCCCGACCGGCGCTCGTACCGGCCGTACGGCCTCCCTGTCCGCGGGCCGGTAATCCGCCTCCGGGCGGCTAGTCGCCTCCGCCGCCGCCCCCTCCGTCACCCCCGCCGCCGTCGCTGCCGCCACCGCCCCCGTCGCCGCCGTCCCCGCCGTCGCTGCCCCAGCCGTCGCCGCCGCCGGGTTCGTTGTCGGCGCGGTCGCTGCCGAGGTTGCTGAACCAGGGGCGGTCCCAGTGGTCGTCGCCCGTGTCACGGCGGGATGTCACGGCGCGGAACCTGGCCAGGCCCGTCGTGTCGCCCAGGCCGAAGGAGACCGCGACCGCGTGGGCCATGACGGCGTCCAGGGGGTCGGGGCTCTCGTGGTGGACGTCGGCCAGCGGGAGGAGCACCGTGCCGGGCGGGGGGCCCGGCCAGCGGGAAGGGCGGGTCAGGAGGGCGGCCCGCTGCTCGTCGCGCAGCAGCCACGAACTGTCGGCGGTCTCACGGCGCAGGGTCCAGGACCGGTCGGGCAGGCGGATGTCGACGCTGCTCTTGGACTTGCGCATCCTCTTGCGCAGTTCGAGGCGTGCGGTGGTGTCTCCGACGTACAGGACCAGGCCGCCGGTCCGGTCGGCCGTGTCCGGGCGGTAGCCGTACGGTGCCCGCAGGCGTACGACGGGGGCGTGCGGGCCCCAGACGTCCACGCGGACCGAGCGCCGGTCCACGGCGACGGCCACCCGCCCGGCGGGTCCGGGCGCGTAGCGGCGGGCGATCCACAGCGGCACGCCCTCCGCCCGCGCCCGCGCGGCGAGGGCGGCCACGTGCTCCGGCCCGCCGCACCTGCGCACGGCCAGTTCGCCGAGCGCGCGGGCGAAGTCGGCGGTGCGGCGCACCTTCAGGGGTGTGGTGGTGCCGGTCACGCGGGTGACCGGGACGACGCCCGGGCCCTGCGGCAGCGACTCCAGGGGGCGTTCGCAACCGCCTCCGCCGAGCCAGTGTCCCCGCAGATACGCCTCGGCCATGGCGGCCAGGTTCAGCTCGTCCAGCGGTGTGGTCCGGCCGCCCCTGCGCAGTCGGTCCTCGGTGAGTTCCGCCGTGCGCGCCAGCGGATTACGGGACCGTTCCTCATAGAGCGCCTGGCTCATGGCAACCCCCTTCTGCTCCGGTGTGTAGGAGGTCTCCGACCGCCGCGCCGGTTCCCGGATCGGCCGCGCGGCACGGCGAAGGCCCGGCAGCCCCGTCTCCGGGGTGCCGGGCCTTCGCTCGGGCACGGGCGGGCCGGCGGTCGGCCGGCCCTCAGCCGTGGTGCGTCAGTGGGCGTGGCCGTGGCCGTGGCCCGCAGCGGCCGGCTCCTCCTCTTCCTTCTTCTCGACGACCAGGGTCTCGGTCGTGAGGAGGAGGGAGGCGATGGAGGCGGCGTTCTCCAGGGCGGAGCGGGTGACCTTGACCGGGTCGATGACGCCGGCCTTCACCAGGTCGCCGTACTCGCCGGTGGCGGCGTTGAAGCCCTGGCCCTTGTCGAGCTCGGCGACCTTGGAGGTGATGACGTAGCCCTCCAGGCCGGCGTTCTCGGCGATCCAGCGCAGCGGCTCGACGGCGGCGCGGCGGACGACCGCGACACCGGTGGCCTCGTCGCCGGTCTTGCCGAGGTCGCCCTCGAGGACCTTGACGGCGTGGACCAGCGCGGAGCCACCACCGGAGACGATGCCCTCCTCGACCGCGGCGCGGGTCGCGGAGATGGCGTCCTCCAGACGGTGCTTGCGCTCCTTGAGCTCGACCTCGGTGGCGGCGCCCACGCGGATGACGCACACTCCGCCGGCCAGCTTCGCGAGGCGCTCCTGGAGCTTCTCGCGGTCCCAGTCGGAGTCCGTGGTCTCGATCTCGGCCTTGATCTGGGCGACGCGGCCCTGCACGTCGTCCTTGCTGCCGGCGCCGTCGACGAGGGTGGTGTCGTCCTTGGTGACGGTGACGCGGCGGGCGGAGCCCAGGACGTCCAGGCCGACCTGGTCGAGCTTGAGGCCGACCTCCTCGGAGACGACCGTGGCGCCGGTGAGGACGGCCATGTCCTGCAGCATCGCCTTGCGGCGGTCGCCGAAGCCGGGGGCCTTCACCGCGACGGCGTTGAAGGTGCCGCGGATCTTGTTCACGACCAGGGTCGACAGGGCCTCGCCCTCGACGTCCTCGGCGATGATCAGCAGCGGCTTGGAGGAGTTGGACTGGATGACCTTCTCCAGCAGCGGCAGCAGGTCCGCGATGGCGGAGATCTTGCCCTGCGTGATGAGGATGTACGGGTCGTCCAGGACGGCTTCCATGCGCTCCTGGTCCGTCACGAAGTACGGCGACAGGTAGCCCTTGTCGAAGGCCATGCCCTCGGTGAAGTCCAGCTCCAGGCCGAAGGTGTTGGACTCCTCGACGGTGATGACACCGTCCTTGCCGACCTTGTCCATCGCCTCGGCGATGAGCTCGCCGACCTGCTGGTCCTGGGCGGACAGACCGGCGACGGCGGCGATGTCGGACTTCTCGTCGATCGGGCGGGCGGTCGCGAGGAGCTCCTCGGAGACCGCGGCGACGGCGGCGTCGATGCCCTTCTTCAGGGCGGCCGGGGAGGCACCGGCGGCGACGTTCCTCAGGCCCTCGCGCACGAGCGCCTGGGCGAGCACGGTCGCGGTGGTCGTACCGTCACCCGCGATGTCGTTGGTCTTGGTCGCCACCTCCTTGACCAGCTGCGCACCGAGGTTCTCGAACGGGTCCTCGACCTCGACCTCGCGGGCGATGGTCACACCGTCGTTGGTGATGGTGGGGGCGCCGAACTTCTTGTCGATGACGACGTTGCGGCCCTTGGGGCCGATCGTCACCTTGACCGTGTCGGCAAGCTTGTTGACGCCGCGCTCGAGGGCGCGACGGGCGTCCTCGTCGAACTTCAGGATCTTCGCCATGGGAGCGTGAGCCCTCTTCCGGAATCTGGGATAACGGCAACTGCGCCCCGGGCGCCCGGCTTCTTGGCGATCGCGGGGGCCAGGGGCGCAGTTCGAAGCAAGGTGCTTCGGGTGAATTACTTCTCGATGATCGCGAGCACGTCGCGGGCCGAGAGGACGAGGTACTCCTCGCCGTTGTACTTCACCTCGGTGCCGCCGTACTTGCTGTAGAGCACGACGTCACCGACGGAGACGTCGAGCGGAAGACGGTTTCCGTCCTCGAAGCGGCCCGGGCCCACGGCCAGGACGACGCCCTCCTGGGGCTTCTCCTTGGCGGTGTCCGGGATGACCAGGCCAGAGGCGGTGGTCTGCTCGGCGTCGAGCGGCTGGACCACGATTCGGTCCTCGAGCGGCTTGATGGCAACCTTGGAGCTGGTGGTCGTCACGATCCGACCTCCCCCTTCGGAGATCTCACGGGGTTAACTGTCTGAGGTGGCGACCAGGTGGATCCGTCGTCGCGGGTGCCGGACCTGCCCGTCGCTGTGTTGGCACTCTCCAGGGGGGAGTGCCAGACCCGAGACTATGACCGCGATTAGCACTCGGTCAAGCGGACTGCTAATTGCCGACCGCGCGTCGGCCGGTTCGGGGTGCCGGCGCGGGTCCCGGCGGACCGGGCGCCAGGTCACCGCGGGGCCGTCGGAGGCGGCCCCCGGAGCGCCGGAGGCGGCCCTGGAGCGCCGGAGGCGCATTCCCCGGGCGATCGGGGTCAGAGGTAGTCCTCCAGGCGCCCCACCCGCAGCCCCTGCTCCTCGATCTCCCCCAGCAGCCGCAGCGTCCGGTCCGTGAGGGTCGGGGACGCCGTGCCGCCGGACGGCACCGAGACGATGTCACCGCGGCGCAGGCCCGGCCCGCCCCGCGTGTACGTCAGGACACCGTCGGGGCCCAGGGACGCGCGCCACAGGACGACCGCCGAGATGCCGCAGTCGGCGGCGGCACTCAGGGTGACCGCGTCGTAGGCGCCGTGGGGCGGGCGCAGCAGGGTGGGGCGGACGCCGAAGCGGGAGCGGAGCTTGTGCTGCTGGCCGCAGATCTCGGCGCGCTGCCCGGCGTAGGGCAGGCCGCGCAGGACGGGGTGGTCGAGGGTGTGGTTCTGCAGGGAGGCGCCGACCGCGCGCAGCCGGGCGAAGTGGCCGTAGCCGGGGCCCACGACGTTGTCGGTGAGGAACATGCTGACCGGCAGGCGCCGGTCGCGGACCAGGCGGACGAAGCGGGGGGCGCGTTCGGCGCCGTCGTCGTAGGTGAGGAAGACGACCGGGTCCCGGGTGGGGACGTGGTCGACGACGGGCGGCCGGGGGCGGCCGGCCGGGTGCGCCGGGTCCTGGGCCCGGCCGTCGGCGGGCTCCGGCCGCTGCTGCCCGGCGGGGCCCATACAGCCGGCCAGCAGGAGCAGCCCGGCGCACAGCGCCGCGGCGGCCGGCCGCCTCACAGGTAGTCCTCCAGCCGCCCGACCGCGTACCCCTCGGAGGCGACCTCGTTCAGGAAGCGGCGGACCATGTCGGGCATCGTGCCCTTCCACTGGCCGCGGCCCCTGAAGTGGGTGAGGACGACGTCGCCCGGACGCAGGCGCCGGTCGCCCTCGCGGTACTCCCAGCGGTCGGCGAAGACCTCCTCGTTCCAGAGCGGGACGTGCGTGATGCCGCAGGCCTTGGCGGCGCGCAGGGTCGCCCGGTCGTAGCTGCCGTAGGGCGGGCGGAAGAGGGTGGGGCGTCTGCCGAAGCGCTTCTCCATGTAGCGCTGCATCCCGCAGATCTCGCGCTCCTGCCGGCTGTAGGGCAGGCCCCGCAGGGCGGGGTGGTGCAGCGTGTGGTTGTTCAGCACCGTGCCCGCGGCCTGCATCCTGCGGAAGTAGCGGGGCTCGTCCTTGACCAGGTGGCCGCTGAGGAACGCGCTGTAGGGGACGTCCAGGTCGCTCATCATCCGCAGGAACGCCGGGTCCTTCTCGGCGCCGTCGTCGATCGTGAGGAAGACGACCTTGTCCCGGGTGGGGACGGTGGTGAAGACGGGCGGGAGCTCCAGCCTGCGGTGGCCGGTCACCTCGAAGCCCTCGCGGGTCCTGATCCGGGGCTTCTTCGCGGGAGCCGGCGGGGCGGTCAGCGGGGCCTTCCGCAGCCCCCAGCGGCGGGCGGCCGCGACCCGGGCGGCGTGCGCGGCGCGCAGCTTGGTGGCGTAGGAGTCGAGCGCGCGGGCCGGGGGCGCGTCGAGGGGCTGCTGGCCGCCCGCGGGGGTCACCTCGTCCCCGGCACCGCCCCGCGCACAGCCCGACGCGATGGCGGCGAGGGTGAGCGCGGCGAGTCCGATGCGCACACCAGCGCGCGCACGGGGCGAGGCGCCGCCGGTCAGGCGGCGGGTCGCGCGGCCGGGCACCCGGCGCGTCGCAGGGCCGGACCCCCGGTGGAGTCCCTCACCCGGCGCCGGTCGCGCCCCGTGGCCCGGCGCCCCGTGGCCCGGCGCCCCGTGCGACGCGCTGCCGGCAGAAAACCGGCCCGATGCCCGGCTTTTGTCATTTTGTACGACTACTCGCATGGTGCCGGATCCTCGCAGCACGCCCCGGCGGACCGGGTCCGACACCGCGACCGGGGCGGTGCGATCCACCGACCGGCCCACACGCCACGGCACCGGTGCGGTGGCCGACAATGAACCGGTGAACGACCTCGCCCTCCTCCTCACGCCCGAAGGCCGCGCCCTCCTCGACGAGGTGCGGGACACCGACCCCGCGCGGGAGCTGGCCGTCGCGACCCGGCTGCGCCGCGAGCACCCGGCCGAGCTGGTGTCGGCGGCGCTCGGGCAGGCGCGGCTGCGGCAGCGGGCGGCGGTGAAGTTCGGGGCCGAGGACGCGGGCCGGATGTTCTTCACGTCGAACGGGGTCGAGCAGTCGACCCGGGCGAGCGTGGCGGAGTACCGGGCCCGGCGCATGGCCGCTCTGGGCGTCACCTCGGTCGCCGACCTGTGCTGCGGCATCGGCGGTGACGCGATCGCGCTGGCCCGGGCCGGCATCCGGGTCCTGGCGGTGGACCGGGACCCGCTGACGGCCGCCGCGGCCCGGGCGAACGCCGAGGCGCTGGGTCTGGCGGACCTGGTCGAGGTGCGGGAGGCGGACGTCACCGGCGTCGACACGGCCGGCTACGACGCCGTCTTCGTGGACCCGGCCCGGCGCGGGGGCCGGGGCCGGATCTTCGATCCGGAGGCCTGCTCGCCGCCGCTGTCCTGGGCGGTGTCGGCGGCCCGCCGGGCGCCGCGCGCCGCCGCCCTGAAGGTCGCCCCGGGCATCCCGCACGAGGCGGTTCCCGCGGACGCCGAGGCCGAGTGGATCTCCGACGGCGGCGACGTGAAGGAGGCCGTGCTGTGGTTCGGCACCGAGCCGGGTGCGGTACGCGCCACCCTGCTGCCGGGCCCGCGCACCCTGCTCTCCCGCGGCCTGCCCGACCCGGCGGTCCGCCCGCCCGGCCGCTACCTCTACGAGCCCGACGGCGCCGCCGTCCGGGCCCACCTGGTCGCGGAGGTGGCCGACCAGGTCGGCGGCGGACTGCTCGACGCGACCATCGCCTACGTCACCGCCGACGCGCTGCGCCCGACCCCGTACGCCACCGCCTACGAGATCACCGACCATCTGCCCTTCAACGTCAAGAAGCTGAAGGCCCTGCTGCGGGAGCGCGGGGTCGGCACGCTGACCGTGAAGAAGCGGGGCTCGGCGGTCGAGCCGGAGGAACTGCGCAAGAAGGTCAAGCCGCAGGGGCCGCGGTCGGCCACGGTGTTCCTGACCCGGGTGGCGGGAGCGCCGGCGATGCTCGTCGGGCACCCCGTCTGACGTCAGGTCGGGCCGGGCTGCTCGGCCGCCCTGCCCAGCAGCATCCGCCGTTCCCGCTCGTTCCGCGTCAGCGACGCCGCCCGTTCGAACTCCGCCCGCGCCTCCGCCGTCCGCCCGAGGCGGGCGAGGAGGTCGCCGCGGACGCTGGGCAGCAGGTGGTAGTCGCGCAGGGCCGGATCGCCGGCCAGGACGTCCACGAGGGCGAGGGCCGGGGCGGGTCCCTCGGACATCGAGACGGCCACCGCGCGGTTCAGTTCCACGACCGGCGACGGGGAGCGGGCGGCCAGGAGGCCGTACAGCGTGGCGATGCGGGACCAGTCGGTCTCCTCGTAGGTGTACGCGTGCGCGTGGCAGGCGGCGATGGCGGCCTGCAGGGTGTACGGGCCCGGCGCGCCGGACGCGGTGGCCTCGGCCCTGCCGAGCGCGGCGATGCCGCGGGCGACGAGCATGCGGTTCCAGCGGGAGCGGTTCTGGTCCATGAGGAGGACCGGTTCGCCGGAGGGGCCGGTGCGGGCCGCCGTGCGGGACGCCTGGAGCTCCAGGAGCGCGGTCAGACCGTGCACCTCGGGCTCCTTCGGCATCAGCGCGGAGAGCACCCGGGCCAGCCGCAGGGCGTCCTCGCACAGGGACGGCCGCAGCCAGTCGTCGCCGGCGGTGGCGGCGTAACCCTCGTTGAAGATGAGGTAGATGACGTCGAGGACCGAGCCGAGGCGGGCCTCGCGGTCGGGTCCGCACGGCACCTCGAAGGCGACGTTCCGCGTCGCCAGGGTGCGCTTCGCGCGGACGATGCGCTGGGCGACGGTCGGCTCGGGGACCAGGAAGGCGCGGGCGATCTCGGCCGTGGTGAGGCCGCCCAGCAGGCGCAGGGTGAGGGCGGTGCGGGCCTCGGTGGACAGCACGGGGTGGCAGGCGGTGAAGACCAGGCGCAGCAGGTCGTCGTCGATGCCGTCGGGGTCGGCGGGCTCTTCCGGGGGTGCCGCGGTGGACAGGTCCCGGCCGATCCCGGCGAGCTTGCGGGCGTAGTTCTCGCGGCGGCGGACCAGGTCGACGGCACGGTGGCGGGCGGCGGCCGTGAGCCAGGCCCCGGGGTTGTCGGGCACCCCGTCCCGGGGCCACTGCTCCAGGGCGGCGACCAGCGCGTCCTGTGCGAGCTCCTCGGCGATCCCGACGTCCCGGACGATCCTGGCGACACCGGCGATGATCCGGGGCGACTCCATGCGGAAGACGGTCTCGACGACCTCGGTGGCACCGCCGGTGCGGGGCGCCGGGGAGGGGGGCGCGGCGCCGCCCGGTCCGGGGGCGGGGCTGTCGCCCGGTCCGGGGGCCGACGGGGTGCCGCCGTGCCCGGCGGTCGGCTGTCGTGTCACAACCCACCATCAGACACCGGCGGCACCGCCCCGCCAACCGGAACCGGTCAGTCCTCGCTGATCTGGCGAACCTCCGCGGTGATCGTCCAGTACTCCTCGTGCAGGGACAGGAACCGCTTCGTCCACTCGATCGCCTCGGCCTTGTCCTTGCACTGGCTGATCGAGTAGCCGCCGATGACCTCCTTGGTCTCGGTGAACGGCCCATCGGTGACGGACAGCCGCCCGCCCTCCCAGGTCACCCGGGAGCCTTCCGAGGTCGGGGTGAGCCCGGCCGTGTCGAGCATGACCCCGGCCTTGGTGATCTCCTCCAGGAGGCTGCCCATGCGTTCCATGAGCTCGGGGCTGGGGCCCTCGGCGGGGGCGTTCTTCTCGTCGACGCGGATCAGGGTGAGGAAGCGCGGCATGGTGACTCCTGGTCGTCCGGGGCGGGGTCCTTCCCCCCGCTCTCACCCTTGCGTCGATCGGGAGACCGCCGGATCGACACGCTCGCCGGAATTCCCGGAGATTTTTTTCCGGACGACCGGCCGGCGGCCGGGGAAGGGCCGATCGACGGGCGCTGAGGGGCCGGACGACGACCGACGAAGAGCCCGACGACGACGGCTGAGGGGCCGGACGACGACCGACGAAGAGCCCGACGACGACGGCTGAGGGGCCGGACGACGGCCGACGAAGAGCCCGACAACGACGGCTGAGGGGCCGGACGACGACCGACGAAGAGCCCGACGACGACGACCGAAAAGCCGACCGACAGCCGACGAAGAGCCCGACGACGGCCGGTGGCCGTCAGCGCAGCGACTCCCACAGCCGCCCCGCCTCCGGCTCCTCGGCAACCACCCGGTTGGGGTCCGACGGCGCCCGCACCACCGGCATCGTCACCGTCCGGACCCCGCTCGCCGGCAGGTGCTGCAGGCTCTGGCCGAGACGCGTCAGCTCGCTCAGGGAGTCCAGGCCGGTGTCGGTGGTGAGGCCGGCGGTCACCGCGTCCGCGACGCGGTACAGCTTCGCCGGGTCGGTGAGCAGGTCCTGCGCGGCGATGCGCTCCAGCAGCGCCTTCACCAGTTTGTGCTGCAGACCGATGCGGCCGAGGTCGCTGCCGTCGCCGATGCCGTGCCGGGTGCGGGCCAGGCCCAGTGCCCGGGTGCCGTCCAGGTGGTGGGTGCCCGCCTCCAGGTGCAGACGGCTGTCGTCGTCGTCGATGTCCTCCTCCGTGGTGACGGTGACCCCGCCGAGCGCGTCCACGAGCTTGGCGAAGCCGGAGAAGTCGATCTCGATGTAGTGGTCCATGCGGACGCCGGTCATGGCCTCGACCGTCTTCACCGCGCACACCGGACCGCCCACCGCGTAGGCGCTGTTGAACATCGAGCCGTACGCCACCGCCGTGGTCCCGCCGGACGGGCGCGGGCAGGACGGGCGGGTGACGAGGGTGTCGCGCGGGATGCTCACCACCGTCGCGCTGGTCCGCCCGGCGTCGAGGTGGACCACCATCGCCGTGTCGGAGCGGGCGCCGTCGCTGTCACCGCCGCCGAGCCGCTGATTGTCCGCGCCGCTGCGCGTGTCGGAGCCCAGCACGAGGATGTTGAGCGCCTCGCTCGGCATCTCCTGCGCCGCGGTCGACGGCGTGGCCACCGGCTTGCGCGGCCGGTCGTCCCCGAGCGCCTGGTCGATGTCGACGCTCGTGATGTTGTCGCTGAGGTGCCAGTAGGCCCAGCCCGCCGCCCCGGCCGCCGCCACCAGCAGCCCCGCCAGGGTGAGGCCGGCGGTCCGCAGCGCGATCGACCGCCGGCCGGTGCGTATGCCCGCGCCCCCGACGGCGTCCTGCGTCGCCCCGCTCGCTCCCCGCCCCGTCTCGCCCGCGTCCCGCCCGGCCCCAGACTCATGTCCCGTCACACACAGGAACATAAGTCCGAATTATGGCGGGAGTTGTTTCAGGCCGTGTTTTCTTCGGGAATTCTCAGACTTCGCGGTCCCGACCCGCCCCAGCGCCACCCCGGCGCCAGAACCACCTCCCGGCGCACGCCCGTTGCGCCAGGCGTTCGTGCAACTCGCGCTCGCGTCCGTCTCCTTGCGGCCAGCCCGAAGGCCCGATCGCGACGATCCCCCTGCGCGAGGCTTTCCGAGACTTTCGACATCGAGCTCGATTGACTTCGGCGCACCGTGCAGGCGCGCCTCTCACGCCGGCGCCGCCGTGCTGCTGCCTCGACCCGACGCCGCTGCACGCCTTCGGCCACGGCCGCTCGTACACGACGTTCACCTGGGAGGAAGGCTCCGCGACCGGGCGCGTCGAGCTGGGCACGGACGACCCGTACGACGTGACGGTGACCGTGCGCAACACGGGCGGGCGCGCGGGCGCGGAGGTGGTGCAGCTGTACCTGCACGACCCGGTGGCGTCGGTGACCCGCCCGGACATGCGGCTGATCCGCTTCCGGCGGGTGGAGCTGGCCGCGGGCGAGGCGGCCCGGGTGACGTTCCGTTTCCACCCGGACCTGTCGGCCTTCACCGACCGCTCGGACCGCAGGGTGGTCGAACCGGGCGCCCTGGAGCTGCGGTTGGCGGCCTCCAGCACGGACGTGCGCCACGCGGCCCAGCTCACGCTCACCGGACCGGTCCGCAGCCCGGGGCCCGGCCGCCGGCTGCGCTTCGAGACAGCGGTGAAGGCGGTGACGGCGGTGCGGTGAGGCGCCGTGCGGAGCTCCGCGTCAGCCCTCGCCCACCGACTCGAAGCGCCAGCGGTGCACGGCCCGCATGACCAACTCCCCGTCCGGTTCGGGGAGTTCGGGCAGCTCGGCGTCGTACGGGGCGTCCCACCAGGTGATGACGAGGACCCGGTCCTGGGGGGCGCGCAGGGTCTCGCGGCGCAGCGGCGCACGGGGGAGGTCCTGCGCGCGCGTCCAGGCCAGCAGGTCCTCGCCGCGCCCGGGCACGGCCCTCGCCTCCCACATCAACGCGACCGTCACGAGTAGAGGTTCTCCTTGCCGACCTCGTGCACGTGGTCGTGGTCCTGGCCCGGGACGTGGGGCTCGGTCACCGGCAGCGAGGAGTCCGCCGACAGGTCCCAGCTCGACGCGGCCCGGTTGCGCGCGACCATCTCGGCGCCGAGGGCGGCGACCATCGCGCCGTTGTCCGTGCACAGCTTGGGCCGCGGCACCCGCAGCCGGATCCCGGCCGCCTCGCAGCGCTCCTGGGCGAGGGCGCGCAGCCGGGAGTTGGCGGCCACGCCGCCGCCGATCATCAGGTGGCCGACGCCCTCGTCCTTGCAGGCCCGGACGGCCTTGCGGGTCAGCACGTCCACGACCGCCTCCTGGAAGGAGGCCGCGACGTCGCGCACCGGGACGTCCTCGCCCGCCGCCCGCCTGGCCTCGATCCAGCGGGCCACGGCCGTCTTCAGCCCCGAGAAGGAGAAGTCGTAGACGGGGTCGCGCGGGCCGGTCAGGCCGCGCGGGAACGCGATGGCCTTCGGGTCGCCCTCCCTGGCGTACCGGTCGATGACCGGGCCGCCGGGGAAACCGAGGTTCAGCACCCGCGCGATCTTGTCGAAGGCCTCGCCGGCCGCGTCGTCGATGGTCGCGCCCATCGGACGGACGTCGGAGGTGATGTCCGAGGACAGCAGCAGCGAGGAGTGGCCGCCGGAGACCAGCAGCGCCATCGTCGGCTCGGGCAGCGGGCCGTGCTCCAGCTGGTCCACGCAGATGTGCGAGGCGAGGTGGTTCACGCCGTAGAGGGGCTTGCCGAGCGCGTACGCGTACGCCTTCGCGGCGGAGACGCCGACCAGCAGGGCACCGGCGAGTCCGGGACCGGCCGTGACGGCGATGCCGTCGAGGTCGCGGGCGCTGACGCCCGCCTCCTTCAGTGCGCGCTCGATGGTGGGGACCATCGCCTCCAGGTGGGCGCGGCTCGCGACCTCCGGGACGACGCCGCCGAAGCGGGCGTGCTCGTCGACACTGGAGGCGACCGCGTCGGCCAGCAGGGTCGTGCCGCGGACGATGCCGACACCGGTCTCGTCGCAGGAGGTCTCGATCCCCAGGACCAGGGGTTCGTCAGCCATTGATCTCGGTTCCTTGTGCGGAGTTCTCGGGAGTGGTCAGGCGCATCACCAGGGCATCGACGTTCCCCGGCTGGTAGTACCCGCGCCGCACCCCGATGGGTTCGAAGCCGAAGCGCTCGTAGAGCTTCTGCGCGCGGACGTTGTCCACGCGGCACTCGAGCATCACCTCGGCGCACTCGAAGGAGGTCGCGGCCCGCAGCAGCTCGGCCAGCAGCCGTCCGCCGAGGCCCGTGCCCCACAGCTCGCGGGCGACGGCGATGGTCTGCACGTCGGCCTGCTCACCGGTGGCGACCAGCCCTGCGTACCCGACGATCCGGGGGCCGGTCTCGGCGACCACGTACCGCCGGTTCGCCTCCGGGCCGCGCGCGTGGGCCAGTTCGGACCAGAACATGCCCCGCGACCAGGCGTCCTCGGGGAAGAGGTCCCGCTCCAGCTCCAGCACGGGGTCGATGTCCCACCAGCGCATCTCGCGCAGCGCGCACGTCACGGTCCCGGTCACTTGGGGGTGACCACCTTGTAGTTCTTGGGGACCTGGGCGTCGGGGCGGCGCAGGTACAGCGGCCGGGGCGCGGGCAGTTCCTCGCCCGCCGCCAGCCGCTCCACGGCCAGCCGGGCCAGGGCGGCGGCGGACACGTGCTCGGGTTCGTGGGCCCGGGGGAAGGTGTCGGGGTAGAGCAGCGCGCCCGCGCCGACCGCGGGCAGGCCCGCGACCTGCTCGGCGATGTCGGCGGGCCGGTCGACGGCCGGGTCGGTGAGGCGGGTGCGGGAGTCGGCGTAGCGGGCCCAGTACACCTCCTTGCGGCGGGCGTCGGTCGCGACGACGAGCGGGCCCTCGATGTCGGCGGCCCGGGCGAGGCCGTCCAGCGTGCACACCCCGTGCACGGGGACGCCCAGGGCCAGTCCGAGGGTGTCCGCGGTCATCAGGCCGACCCGCAGTCCGGTGTACGGGCCCGGGCCGGTCCCGGCGACGATCCCCGTCACGGCGTCGAGCTTCAGGCCGGCGTCGGCGAGCACCCGGTCGATCGCCGGCAGCAGCAGTTCCCCGTGCCGCCGCGCGTCGACCTGACTCGACGAGGCGATGACGTCCTCGCCGTCGTGCAACGCGACGGTGACAGCGGGCGTGGCGGTATCCAGAGCGAGCAAGAGCACGCAAACAGCCTACGGCTCCCCGGGGCCGCTGTCGGACGTACGGGTGCCCGCGCGCGGACCGTCCCGCACGGCGGCCCCGTACTGGGGCCGGAGCGGTGTGGACGGCCGGACGCCTGACACGGCTCCCCGGCCCCGGCACGGCCGCGCCTGCCGGGTCGTCACGTACTGCTACCGTCACCTACCGTCACGACACAGGCACAGCATGGAGACGTACGACGCGGAGGTGGCCGCCGGTGGCAGTCAGCAGCTCGGGAATCGCGGCCGGGCTCACCGCCGCGGCCCTCGCGACGGTCGGCTGCCTCGCCCACCAGGCGTCGCAGGCCCTGCCGTCGGGTCCGGGCGGGGCGCGGGCGGGCGCCTCGGCGGCGGTCGACGCCTCCAGGGCGCCCCAGGCGAGGAGGAACCTCACCGCGCTGCCGGAGGGGTCCGGCGAGGGCGCGCGGGTCGTGTACTCGCTGCGCCGCGACCGGGTGTGGCTGGTCGGCGCGAACGGCGGGGTCGCCCGGACCTTCGAGGTCGACCCGAGCGCGGTGGACCCGCCCCCGGGCAGCTACGCGGTGACGTCCCGCTCGAAGGCGGTCACCGGCTCCGACGGCGTCCCCGTCGAGCACGTCGTGCGCTTCACCAGCGTCGACGGGGTGGTCGTCGGCTTCAGCGCGGCCGTGGACGAGTCGAGGCGCGCGCCCGCCCCGAAGGTCCGCACGGGCGGCATCCGCGAGTCCCGCACGGACGGCTCGGTGATGTGGACGTTCGCGACGATCGGCCGGAAGGTGGTCGTCGTCCGCTAGCGGTCACCCGGCCCCGCGCACGGACGTCCCTAGGCGGCTTCCCGGTGGTCGCGCACCGGCCCGGAGAACTCCGGCTCGGGGGCGCGCGGCGGCGTGGAGATCAGCGCCGCGGCCTCGCCCGCCGCCAGCAGGTCCCGCATGGACACCCCGGCGACCGCGCACGGCAACGGGTGCTGCCCCTTGCTCTCTGTAGCCGACATGGACGCCTCCTGAGGGGCGGGGGCGGACGTGGTTAGGCAGACCTAACCACGGACTGGATACCATGTGACCACGGACAAGACGCCGAACGCAACATGGTGCCGACGTCTTGTCGGAACGTTCGTCACCCGCCGCACGCGGGGGTGTCTAGGCGGCGAGCACCGTCAGGTCGGCCGCGGCCCAGCGTTCCCCCACGCCGGTGATCGTCATGTGCCGGACCTCGTCGGTCGTGTCGCCCACCGCGCGGTGGATCACGACCTGGAGCCGGTCCTCGGTCAGCTCCTCGACCTTGCCCTCCCCCCACTCCACGACGACCACGGAGTCGGGCAGCGAGACGTCGAGGTCCAGGTCCTCCATCTCGTCGAGGCCGCCGGAGAGCCGGTAGGCGTCGACGTGGACGAGCGGCGGCCCGTCGCCCAGCGACGGGTGCACCCGGGCGATCACGAACGTCGGCGAGGTGACGGCCCCGCGCACGCCGAGCCCCTCGCCCAGCCCACGGGTCAGCGTCGTCTTGCCCGCTCCGAGCTCCCCGCTCAGCATCACCAGGTCGCCCGCGCGCAGCAGTTTCGCGAGCCGGCGGCCGAGCTCCCGCATCTGCTCGGGGGACGTGACGACGATCTGGACGGAACCGGGCTCAGCCGGGTTGTGCGGTGCTGGTGCTTCCATAGCCCTTCACGGTAGCCCCTGCGGGCACGGCCCCCGTGCGGGTGAGCAGGTCGGCGAGGCGGTCGGTGACCACTTCCGGGTGCTCCAGCATCACCAGATGGCCCGCGTCCGGTACGAGCACCAGCTCCGCCCCCGGCAGCAGGTCGGCGATCGCCTCGCTGTGCTCACTGGGAGTGACGAGGTCGTGGACCCCGGCCAGGACGAGCACCGGCAGGTCCGCGAAGTGGGCGAGGGCCTCGGTCTTGTCGTGGTCGTGGAAGGCCGGGTAGTACTCGGCGACCACGTCGATCGGCGTGCTCTCGATCATCCGCTCGGCGAACCGGGCGATGGCCGGGTCGACGTCCCGGGTCGCGAACGAGTAGCGCTTGATGACCCCGGCGAACAGGTCGGCGGTGGCCCGGCGCCCCTTCTCCACCAGCTCGGCCCGCTGCCCCAGCGCCTTCAGCACCCCGGGCAGCACCCGCCGCACCGCGTTGACCCCGGCGACCGGCAGCCCGTAGTTGACCTCGCCGAGCCGCCCCGAGGACGTCCCCACGAAGGCGACCCCGACGGTCCGCTCGCGGATCAGCTCCGGATACCGGTCGGCCAGGGCCATCACCGTCATGCCGCCCATGGAGTGCCCGACGAGGACGATCGGCCCCTCGGGCACCGCGGCGTCGATGACGGCCTTCAGGTCGCCGCCGAGCTGCTCGATGGTGACCGGCTCGCCGTCCCGGGTCTGCGCCACGCCCCGCCCGGAGCGGCCGTGGCTGCGCTGGTCCCAGTGCACGGTCCGGACGACGCCGCGCAGGGCGGCCCGCTGGAAGTGCCAGGAGTCCTGGCTGAGGCAGTAGCCGTGGCTGAAGACGACCGTGACGGGGGCCGGGGACTTGCGGCCGAAGAGCCTGCGACGGCGCGGCCCCGTGGCGGGGGCGGCCTCCGGGTCGGCGTCGTCGACCTCGTAGTACAGCTCCGTGCCGTCCTCGGCGAACGCCTTGCCGGGCATGCCGCGCAGCGCCCCGTAGGGTCCGGCCGAGTCCAGGGCGAGGCGGGCCTTCTGGCGCATGCCGCGGCCGACCGTCATCCGCTCCACGGCGACTCCGGCGGCCGCGCCCGCGGCCACCACGCCTATCGCCACGCCCGCGATGCCGGTCGCCCGGCGCCAGCCCCCCGCCGCCCCCGCGGCGGAGGCCGCGACGGCCGCGGAGGCGACGTCCGCGACGGCCTCCGCACTGCTCTCGCTCACGTACCGCTCCTCCTCGCCGGGCTGCCGATCCGTGACTCTGCTGGTCGGACGGTGCTCGTGGTGCTGCTGTGCCTGTGCCTGTGTACCTGTACCTGTACCTGTACCTGTGCCTGTGTACCTGTACCTGTACCTGTACCTGTGTACCTGTGCCTGTGTGCCTGGTGTTTCCCGCGTGACCGGTCCTCGGTGCGAGTCACCCGTCCTGTTCCTCATGCACATAGACGCGCGGAACACGCGTTCCGATCCGGGTCACGATCTCGTAGGCGATGGTTCCGGCCGCCTGCGCCCAGTCCTCGGCGGTGGGCTCCCCGCGGTCCCCGGGGCCGAAGAGGACCGCCTGGGCTCCCGCCTCGGGCGTGTCCCCGCCCAGGTCGACCACGAACTGGTCCATGGCGACCCGTCCCGCGATCGTCCGCCACGTGCCGTCGACCAGGACCGGCCCGGCCGAGGAGGCGTGCCGCGGGATGCCGTCCGCGTATCCGAGCGGGACGAGTCCGAGGGTGGTGTCGCCGGGTGTCACGTACAGATGGCCGTAGCTCACGCCGTGCCCGCCCGGGACGTGCTTGACCAGGGCCATCGAGGCGGAGAGCGTCATCACGGGACGCAGCCCGAAGTCGGCCGGCGTGCCGAGCTCGGGGCTCGGCGAGATGCCGTAGGTGGCGATGCCCGTGCGCACCAGGTCGAAGTGGCTCTCGGGCAGGGTGAGCGTGGCCGGCGAGTTGGCGATGTGCCGGACCTCGGGGCGGACGCCCTGCCGCTCGGCGTGGGCGACCATCTCCCGGAAGAGGTGGAGCTGGGCGGCGATGGAGGGATGCCCCGGCTCGTCGGCACAGGCGAAGTGCGACCACAGCCCGGTGACGCGCAGCAGCCCCTCGGCCTCGGCGCGCAGGGCCTCGCGCACGAGCTCGGCCCAGTCCGCCCCGGGCCGGCACCCGTTGCGCCCGAGCCCGGTGTCGGCCTTGAGCTGCACCCGCGCGGGCCGGTCCGCGAGCCGGGCCGCCGCCACGAGCTCCCTCAGGGCCCACATCCCGCTGACGGACACGTCCACGTCGGCCTCGACGGCCTCGCGCCAGGGACCGCCCGGCGTCCACAGCCAGCACATGATGCGGCCCGGCAGCCCGGCGGCCCGCAGAGCCAGGGCCTCCTCGGGGGTCGCCGTGCCGAGCCAGCTCGCTCCCGCGGCGACGGCGGCGCGTGCGCAGGGCACCGCGCCGTGGCCGTACGCCTCGGACTTGACCACGGCCATCACGGCCGCGCCCGGGGCACGCGACCGCAGGGTCCGCACATTGGCCCGCAGGGCGGCCAGGTCGATCTCGGCGCGGGCCCGCAGGGGTGCGGTCCGGGAGGCTGTTCTCTCGCTCATCGCGCCCAGTCTCTCAGAGGGCCCCGACAGCCCGGTGGCAGCGGCCCCACGAGCCCGTCGACCGTACCCCGGCGGACCGGCCGTGTCCCGGGCCGCCGCCCCCGTACGAACACCCGGCCCCCTTTCCAGCACGCCCCACGGCAGCCTCGCGGCCCCCACCGCGAGATGCACGAGCACCCTCGAACTGCACACGCAGGCCGCCGCCGGCGCGGTCGGTGTCATCACGATGATCCTGGCCCTGCGCCACGGCACCCTTCCGCGCACCCTCCACGCGGGACAGCCGTCCTCACGCGTCGACTGGGGCAGCGGACTGTCGCCCTCAGGCTTCAGACCCCAGGGTTCAGCCCTCATCCCTCAGCCCTCAGCCTTGTGCCCTCGCCCTCCCCGCCGTCCCGCAGCCCACCGCTCACCCCCGTACGTTCCGCCAGGCCGCCGGGATCGCCGCCGCCACGTCGTGCGCCCCCATCGGCGCCCCCTCCGCCGCCAGCCTCCCGGCCAGACCGTGCAGATACGCCCCCGCACTCCCCGCGTCCCGGGCCGAAAGCCCCGCCGCCAGCAACGACCCCGCCAGCCCCGACAGCACGTCCCCGCTCCCCGCCGTGGCCAGCCACCCCGTCCCGGTCGGGTTCACGCGCACCGGTCCGCCCCCCGAGTCGGCCACCAGCGTCGTGGAACCCTTCAGCAGCACCGTCGCCCCGTACCGCCCCGCCAGCTCCCGTACCGCCGCCAGCCGGGCCCCCTCGACCTCCGTCCGCTCCACCCCGAGCAGCGCCGCGGCCTCCCCCGCGTGCGGCGTCATCAGCGTCGGGGCGCGCCGTCCCCGGACCGCGTCCGCGTCCGCCAGCCGCAGCCCGTCCGCGTCGATCAGCACGGGCACGTCCGCCGCCAGCACCTCCGCCACCGTCGCGGCGTCGTCCCCGGCCCCCGGCCCCACGACCCACGCCTGCACCCGCCCGGCCCGCTTCGGCCCCCGGTCCGACACGAGCGTCTCGGGGAAGCGCGCGATGACCGCGTCCCCGGCCGGCCCCACGTACCGCACGGCCCCGGCACCACCCCGCAGCGCTCCCGCGACGGCCAGCACCGCGGCACCCGGGTACCGCGCGGACCCTGCGGCGATCCCGACCACTCCCCGCCGGTACTTGTCGCTCTCCGCGTGCGGCACCGGCAGCAGCCGCTCCACGTCGGCGTGCTGCAACGCCTCCAGCTCCGGCCCGGCCGGCAGCTCCAGCCCGATGTCGACCAGCCGCACGGACCCGGCGTGCTCCCGGGCGGGGTCGACGAGCAGGCCGGGTTTGTGCGTCCCGAAGGTCACGGTCAGATCGGCCCGCACGGCGACGCCCCGCACCTCCCCGGTGTCCGCGTCGACCCCGCTCGGCAGGTCGACGGCCACCACGGCACCGCGCGACCGCTCGGCGGCGGCGGCCAGCGGCACCGCCTCGGGCCGCAGCCCGCCCTTCCCCCCGATCCCGACGATCCCGTCCACGACGAGATCGGCCCGCTCGACCAGGTCCTCGACGGCCCCTGCCCCGGGCGAGGCCACCCCGGCCGAACCCGTCCCGCCGGGACCGGCCCCGGCCGGGCCGCCGACCCCCACGACCCTCCCCCCGGCCCACCGCAACGCCTTCAGTCCCTCCCCGTGAGCCCGTTCCGGCGTCAGCAGCACCGCGGTGACCCCGGCCCCCCGCCGCGCCAGCCGCGCCCCGGCGAACAGCGCGTCACCCCCGTTGTCGCCGCTGCCGACCAGCAGGACGACCCGGCTCCCGTAGACCCGCCCGAGCAGGTCGGCGCAGGCCGCGGCCAGCCCGGCGGCGGCGCGCTGCATCAGCGCCCCCTCCGGCAGCCGCGCCATGAGCTGTCGTTCGGCGGTCCTGACCGTCTCCACGCTGTACGCACTCCGCATGCGGTCGAGTTTCCCGTAAGGCCCCGTGGCCACTCCCCCGCCTCCCGCGCACCCGCCTGGCGTGTCGCGGCCATTGACGGTCCGTCGCCCTCTTGCCAGGGCCCCACCCGCGCAGAAAGCGCTTGCACACCCCCCACGTACGACGAAACCGAGGCTTCCCATGGGACGCAGAGCCGCCCGCGCCCTGGACCCCACGGCACGCGTGGTGCTGTCCGTGGTGGGCGCGTGGGCGCCGCCGATCGCGTGGGCCGTGCCGGCCGGCGCCCTGGCCGCCGTCACCTTCAGCGTCATGGGCATGCACCACGCCCGCAAGGGCACGGGCCGGATGTGGACGGCGGCGACGGGCACGGCACGGTGCTGGGCGCGGGGGGCTCCGCCGGTACCGTCGTGCTCCTGGGTGCGCTGTTCTGACGCGCCGCGGCGCCTCACCCCTCCGCGACGACGACGGCCGAGGCCACCCCGGCGTCATGACTGAGGGACACGTGCCAGGACCGCACGCCCAGTTCGGCGGCGCGGGCGGCCACGGTCCCGGTCACCCGCAGCCGGGGCTGTCCGCTGTCCTCCACGAACACCTCGGCATCGGTCCAGAGCAGCCCTGACGGAGCGCCGAGCGCCTTGGCCAGCGCCTCCTTGGCGGCGAACCGCGCGGCCAGCGAGGCGACGCCCCGCCGCTCACCGCTGGGCAGCAGCAACTCCCGCTGGAGGAACAGCCGCTCGGCCAGCGCGGGCGTGCGTTCCAGGGACGCCGCGAAGCGGTCGATCTCCGCGACGTCGATCCCGACCCCGATGATGCTCATGCCCAGCACCCTAAGGCGACGGCCCGTCGCCGCGAACGACCCGGGCCCGGTGTCCCGGCGCACGTGCCCGCGCGGATCGGTGCGCCGATCCAACCACCCGGTCTTCCTTATGGGGTTCGCGATGACCGCGACGACCGCGATGAGCACACGGCATCGCACCGAGAACGGGAGGACGTCCACCACGAGGTTCAAGTCGCCGGGGACCACCGCCACTTCGGCAGCGCTCTTCACCACGGCCCTCAGCGGCACCGTCGCCACCGCGGGCACCGCCTCCGCCGCTCCGCAGGACTGCAGCAGGGCGATCGTCAACGTCAAGGCGAAGGAGACCGTCCGCTCCGCGCCGAAGAAGACGGCCACGGCCCTCGGCATCTGGGGCAAGGGCAAGCGGGGCGCCGTCTGCAACGACGGCAAGGCCTGCAAGGGCGGCTCGTACACCGCCTGCGGCAAGACCCAGCGACATGTGGTAGCACGGCGGCGACGAGGTGAACGGCCGGGTCCCGAAGACCTGCATCAACCGGTGATCACCAGCCGTTGAGGGGGCGAACGGCGACCGGCCGTTCGCCCCGCGCGCTCACTCCACCGTCACCGACTTCGCCAGGTTCCGCGGCTGGTCCACCTCGTTGCCCCGGGCCGTCGCCAGCTCGCACGCGAACACCTGCAGCGGCACCGTGGCCACCAGCGGCTGCAGCAGGGTCGGCGTCGGCGGCACCCGGATCAGGTGGTCCGCGTAGGGCACGACCTCCTCGTCGCCCTCCTCGGCGATGACGATGGTCCGCGCCCCGCGCGCCCGGATCTCCTGGATGTTCGAGACGATCTTGTCGTACAGCACGGAACGCCCCCGCGGCGACGGCACGACCACGACGACCGGCAGGTCCTCCTCGATCAGCGCGATCGGCCCGTGCTTCAGCTCCCCGGCCGCGAAGCCCTCGGCATGCATGTAGGCGAGCTCCTTGAGCTTCAGCGCGCCCTCCAGTGCCACCGGGTAGCCGACGTGCCGACCGAGGAACAGCACCGTGTCCTTCGAGGCAAGCGTGCGCGCCAGCTCGCGCACCGGTTCCATCGTCCCGAGCACCCGCTCCACCGCACCGGCGATCGAGGACAGGTCGCGGATCACGGCCCGGATCTCGTCACCCCACTTGGTGCCCCGGACCTGGCCCAGGTACAGCGCGACCAGGTAGCAGGCCACCAGCTGGGTGAGGAACGCCTTCGTGGAGGCGACGGCCACCTCGGGTCCGGCGTGCGTGTACAGCACCGCGTCCGACTCGCGCGGGATCGTCGAGCCGTTGGTGTTGCAGATCGCCAGCACCCTGGCGCCCTGTTCGCGGGCGTGCCGCAGCGCCATCAGCGTGTCCATGGTCTCGCCGGACTGCGAGATGGCGATGACCAGGGTCTGCGCGTCCAGGATCGGGTCCCGGTAGCGGAACTCGCTGGCCAGCTCCACCTCGCACGGGATCCGCGTCCAGTGCTCGATGGCGTACTTGGCGATCATCCCGGCGTGGAAGGCCGTCCCGCAGGCGACGATGACGACCTTGTCGATCTCGCGCAGCACCCGCGGCGGGATCCGCACCTCGTCCAGGGTCAGCGAGCCCGAGGCGTCGATCCGGCCCAGCAGGGTGTCGGCGACCGCCTTGGGCTGCTCGGCGATCTCCTTGAGCATGAAGTAGTCGTAGCCGCCCTTCTCGGCCGCCGAGGCGTCCCAGTCGACGTGGTACGAGCGCACGTCCGCAGGGCGGCCGTCGAAGCCCGTCACCACCACACCGTCCCGGCGCAGCTCCACCACCTGGTCCTGCCCCAGCTCGATCGCCGCACGGGTGTGGGCGATGAACGCGGCGACGTCCGAGGCGAGGAAGGCCTCGCCCTCGCCGACCCCGACCACCAGCGGCGAGTTCCGCCGGGCTCCGACCACCACGTCCGGCTCGTCGGCGTGCACCGCGACCAGCGTGAACGCGCCCTCCAGCCGCCGGCACACCAGCCGCATGGCCTGGGCGAGGTCCGCGCAGGAGGAGAACTCCTCGGCGAGCAGGTGCGCCACGACCTCGGTGTCCGTCTCGGAGGACAGCGCGTGACCGCGCTCCTCCAACTCGGCCCGCAGTGCGGCGAAGTTCTCGATGATGCCGTTGTGGACGACCGCGACGCGTCCCGCGTTGTCGATGTGAGGGTGGGCGTTGGCGTCGGTCGGGGCGCCGTGCGTCGCCCACCGGGTGTGGCCGACGCCCGTCGTGCCCGTCGGCAGCGGCCTGCCGTCCAGCTCCTTCTCCAGGTTGATCAGCTTGCCGGCCTTCTTCGCCGTGGCCAGCCCGCCGTCGGCCAGGACGGCGACGCCCGCCGAGTCGTAGCCCCGGTACTCCAGCCGCTTCAGCCCGGCCGTCACGACCTCGAGCGCCGACTGCGGCCCCACGTAACCCACGATTCCACACATGAGCGGCAGCCTAGGGTCGATTCCCGCACCGAACAGGCCGCAGCGTGCCCGATTTCGGAAATTCCCACGGGGGTACGAAGCCCCGATCCCACCGGAAGCCTTCGACCAGGCCCTCCGCCTCGATCGCAGACGTCCTGTGTCAGCCCTGGGGTCCGTGGAACCCGGCCCGGCCCCACCACTCCCACAGGTGTGACGCACACCACTGACACTCCTCCCGGCGGCCGGTTTCCCCCCGAATGCCGGGGCGGCGAGGGACCGCGTGACGGATCCCACCTGACGGTCCGTTCGTGCGCCCGTAACAATGGACTGTGATCTCTCCGGTCCCCCCGATGCCCCGGAGCGCCCACCGGCAGCGGCCGGAGGCGACTCCCTACGTCGACCTCACCCGAGCCGAGTGGAGCGCGCTGCGCGACAAGACGCCGCTGCCGCTCACCGCCGAGGAGGTCGAGAAGCTGCGCGGTCTCGGCGACGTGATCGACCTCGACGAGGTGCGGGACGTCTACCTCCCGCTGTCCCGCCTGCTCAACCTGTACATCGGCGCGACGGACGGCCTCAGGGGCGCCCTCAACACCTTCCTCGGCGAGCAGGGCTCCCAGTCCGGCACACCGTTCGTCATAGGCGTCGCCGGCTCGGTCGCGGTGGGCAAGTCGACCGTCGCCCGCCTGCTGCAGGCCCTGCTCTCGCGCTGGCCCGAGCACCCGCGCGTGGAGCTGGTCACCACCGACGGCTTCCTGCTGCCGACCCGGGAGCTCCAGGCCCGCGGCCTGATGTCGCGGAAAGGTTTCCCCGAGTCCTACGACCGCCGCGCCCTGACCCGCTTCGTCGCCGACATCAAGGCCGGCAAGGACGAGGTCACGGCCCCCGTCTACTCCCACCTGATCTACGACATCGTCCCCGACCGGCGGCTCACGGTCCGCCGCCCCGACATCCTGATCGTCGAGGGCCTGAACGTCCTGCAGCCCGCCCTGCCCGGCGAGGACGGCCGCACCCGCGTCGGCCTCGCCGACTACTTCGACTTCAGCGTCTACGTCGACGCCCGCGTCGAGGACATCGAGAGCTGGTACCTGAGCCGCTTCCGGAAGCTGCGCGCGACCGCCTTCCAGAACCCGTCGTCGTACTTCCGCCGGTACACCCAGGTCTCCGAGGACGAGGCCCTCGACTACGCCCGGACGATGTGGCGCACGATCAACCGGCCCAATCTGGTGGAGAACATCGCTCCCACCCGCGGCCGTGCCACCCTCGTGGTGCGCAAGGGCCCGGACCACAAGGTGCAGCGGCTCAGCCTGCGCAAGCTCTGATGTGACGGAAAGGGACCGCTCCATTGGTCGCCATGCTTCACCTGCGCCTGATCTCGCCCTCCGACCGGACCGACGAGGTGCTCCGGCTGCTCGACGAGACCGTCGGCGCCACCCACCTCGTCGTCCTGCCGGACACCGCCCGCAACCCCGCCGGGGACGTCGTCATGTGCGACGTGGCACGCGAGGCGGGCGACGAACTCCTCGGCCGGCTGAGCGACATGGGCCTGGAGAGCAGCGGCTCCATCGCCGTCGAGAACATCGACCTGACCCTCTCCGAGCGGGCCGACCGCGCCGAGGCCGAGGCACCGGGCGAAGGAGCGGACGCGGTCCTGTGGGAGCACCTGACGGACGAGACGCACGAGGAGTCCACCCTCTCCGTCACCTATCTCGCCTTCATCACGCTCGCCACGATGATCGCGGCCTGCGGTGTGGTCCTGGACAACGCGATCCTGATCGTCGGCGCTATGGCCGTGGGCCCGGAGTTCGGCCCCCTGGCCGGCATCAGCACCGCGATCGTCCGGCGCAGACCGCGCCTGGCCCTGCGCTCCCTGACCGCCCTGCTGGTCGGCTTCGCGGCGGCGATGGCGGTGACGGTCGCCTTCAGCCTCTTCATGGACGCCGTCGGTCTGTTCACCGAGGCCCGGCTGGAGGGCGAACGCCCCAACACCGGCTTCATCTACGCCCCGGACTGGCTGTCCTTCGTCGTGGCGGTGCTGGCGGGCACCGCGGGCACCCTCTCCCTGACGTCGGCCAAGTCGGGCGCCCTGGTGGGCGTGGCCATCTCGGTGACCACGATCCCGGCGGCGGCGAACGCGGCCGTGGCCCTGAGCTACGGCGACACGTCCCAGACCTGGGGCTCCACGCAGCAACTCCTGCTGAACCTGCTGGGCATCACGCTCGCGGGCACCCTGACGCTGCTGGCCCAGAAGTGGCTCTGGTCCCGGCAGCGCCGCACCACGCCGCGGACGTAGGGGAAAAGACCGGGAGGGTGCGCGGGCCGCGCACCCTCCCGGTCCCGTCCCGCGGTCAGCCCAGTGCCGACTTCACGGCGTCGGCCAGGCGCCCGGCCACGGACCGGGCGTGCTCGATGTCCGCCGCCTCGACCATCACGCGGACCAGCGGCTCGGTCCCGGAGGGCCTGAGCAGCACCCGTCCGGTCGATCCGAGCTCCCGCTCCGCGTCCGCGACGGCGGCCGAGAGCTCCGCGGAGGTGGCCACCCGGGACCTGTCCACGTCCGGCACATTGATCAGCACCTGCGGCAGCCGCTCCATGACGGCGGCCAGCTCCCGCAGCGGACGGCCGCTCCCGGCCACCCGGGCCGCCAGCAGCAGACCGGTCAGCGTTCCGTCTCCGGTCGTGGCGTGGTCGAGGATGATCACGTGCCCGGACTGCTCGCCCCCGAGCACGTACCCGTGCTCCTTCATCGCCTCGAGCACGTAGCGGTCGCCCACCGCGGTCTGCACGAACTGGATGCCCTCGCGCTCCATGGCGAGCTTGAAGCCCAGGTTGGACATGACCGTCGCCACCACGGCCTCGGCCCGCAGCGCGGACCGCTCCCGCATGGCGAGCGCGAGCACGGCCAGGATCTGGTCCCCGTCCACCTCGTCGCCGGTGTGGTCGACGGCGAGGCACCGGTCGGCGTCCCCGTCGTGCGCGATGCCGAGGTGGGCGCCGTGCTCGACGACGGCCGCCTTCAGCTTGTCCAGGTGCGTCGAACCGCACCCGTCGTTGATGTTGAGCCCGTCCGGCTCGGCCCCGATCGTGACGACCTCGGCACCGGCCCGCTGGAACGCCTCGGGCGAGACCCGGGCGGCGGCGCCGTGCGCCTCGTCGAGGACGACCTTCAGCCCGTCGAGCCGGTTCGGCAGGGCACCCAGCAGATGCTCGACGTACCGGTCGAAGCCCTCGCCGTAGTCACGGACACGGCCCACTCCGGAGCCGGTCGGCCGGTCCCACGGGGCGCCGGTGCGGTGCTCCTCGTAGACGGCCTCGATGCGGTCCTCCAGCTCGTCGGCGAGCTTGTGACCGCCGCGGGCGAAGAACTTGACGCCGTTGTCGGGCATGGCGTTGTGGCTCGCGGAGAGCATCACACCGAGGTCGGCACCGAGGGCGCCGGTCAGATACGCCACCGCGGGCGTCGGCAGCACGCCGACCCGCAGGACGTCCACACCGGCGCTGGCCAGGCCCGCCACCACGGCGGCCTCCAGGAACTCCCCGGACGCGCGCGGGTCACGCCCCACGACCGCCTTCGGCCGATGCCCCTCGAAGGTGCCCGCCTCGGCCAGTACGTGCGCCGCGGCCACGGACAGGCCCAGGGCCATCTCCGCCGTCAGATCCGCGTTGGCGACGCCGCGGACGCCGTCCGTGCCGAAGAGTCGTCCCACTGTGCTGTCCTCCGATAGTGCTGAAGAGAATGCGGCTCACACCCCCGAGTACACGCCCTGAGACTGCCAGGGGGCCGTAGGGGTTGTGTAAACGAACCGCCCCGGCAGCACGATCGTGCTGCCGGGGCGTTCGTCGCGAAGACGGCGACGCGATCAGCGCTTGCTGTACTGCGGGGCCTTGCGGGCCTTCTTCAGACCGGCCTTCTTGCGCTCGACCGCACGGTCGTCGCGGCGGAGGAAACCGGCCTTCTTCAGCGGACCGCGGTTGTTGTCCACGTCGGCCTCGTTCAGCGCGCGGGCGACACCGAGACGGAGCGCACCGGCCTGACCGGAGACACCGCCGCCGGCGATGCGGGCGACGACGTCGTAGCGGCCCTCGAGCTCGAGGACCTTGAACGGCTCGTTGACTTCCTGCTGGTGCACCTTGTTCGGGAAGTAGTCCTCGAGGGTGCGACCGTTGATCTTCCACTTGCCGGTGCCCGGGACGATCCGGACGCGGGCGATGGCGTTCTTGCGACGGCCCAGGCCGGCGGCCGGCTGGGGCTCGCCGAAGCGGGAGGCCATGGACTCCGAGGTGTACTCGCCCTCGACGGGAACCTCGGACTCGGTGGTGTAGCTGTCGATGTCAAGCTCTTCGAGCGGCTGCTCGGCAGTGGTCTCGGCCACGATTCTCCTCAGATTCTGTTCGGTCTTAGGGGGTGGCCGGACTTACTGCGCGACCTGGGTGATCTCGTACGGCTGCGGCTGCTGCGCGCCGTGCGGGTGCTGGTCACCCTTGTAGACCTTCAGCTTCGAGAGCATCTGACGGCCCAGAGTGTTCTTGGGAAGCATGCCCTTGACGGCCTTCTCGATGGCCTTCTCGGGGTTCTTGTCGAGCAGCTCGTCGTAACGGACGGAGCGCAGACCACCCGGGTAGCCGGAGTGGCGGTACGCCATCTTCTGGGTCCGCTTGTTGCCGGAGAGGTGCACCTTGTCGGCGTTGATGATGATGACGAAGTCACCAGCGTCGACGTGCGGCGCGTAGATCGGCTTGTGCTTGCCCCGGAGAAGGGTAGCTGCAGTGGAGGCGAGACGGCCCAGGACGACGTCCTGAGCGTCAATGACGTGCCACTGGCGCGTCACATCGCCGGGCTTGGGGCTGTACGTACGCACGGTTCGTAGCCTTCGCTTCGAGTGAATGGTCCTGACAAGGTCACCGAAACGATCACGACAGCCTGGACCGCACTGCGGCGACGCATACCGCGTACGTGGGGTCGCTGGTCATCGGCCCGGTGGACCGGTGTAAGGGCCCGTCCCGTGAGAATGAGCAAGCCAATACACAACGAACAAGCAGAGTACCGGTGCGTTCGAGAAGGGTCAAAACGGGGGATCAGCGGGGCCTGCGCACCGTCGGCGCGCACAGCGCGGCACACACGGTGGCGGCCCTGCGCAGGGTCCGCCCCCGCAGCCGCACGGGCCGCCCGTACGGGAGCACCGACGACAGCGTCACATCGACGCACACCCCGGCGCACCACCGCAGCAGCGAACCGCCGCCACGCGGCCTCCGCACCGCCCGCACCACCCCCACCAGCACCGGGGCCCACCCCACCGGAGCGAGCGACGGCCACAGCGACAGGCACACCAGCAGCGCCACCGTCGGCAGCAGCCGCCCCAACCACCCGAGGATGTCGCCTTTGCCCGTCCGCATGGGAGGAACGCTAGGGGCTGCGGGGCCTCGCCGGTCGGACCAGCACGCCCCATGTCCCGTCTAAGATGCGGCCCATGAGCTTTGGGCAGGGGGGACCTCAGTCGCAGTGGGATCCCTGGAAACCGCAATCGCAGCAGCCGTGGAGCAGCGGCGGCGGCCCGTCTCCTGACTGGGCCGCGCTCGCCGAGGCGTCCGAGGCCCGCAACAAGCGACGCCGGCTCCTGATGATCGGCGGCGGCGCACTCGGCATCGTCGCGATCGGCACCGCCGTGGCGGTGGCCGTGGTCTCGGCCAACGGCGACAACCGGCCGGACTCCCCGGTCTCCCTGCCGTCGGCGGACATCCCGAGCGGCACCGCCTCGGCGCCCTCGTTCGCCCCGACCAGCGCCCCGCCCCCGCTGAACCCGAAGGACTTCGTCGCCAGCGCGGGGAAGGACAAGGCGCCGCTCAGCCCGGACACGCTCTTCCCCGGGACCCAGCTGACCATGGGCGGGACCGTCTACGAGAAGGGCCCCACGGCCGACACCCGCGGCTGCGCCTCGGCGGCCGGCGGGACCCTCCCCAAGATCCTCACCGCGAACGACTGCACGCGCCTGATACGCGTGACCTACGTCAACGGCGGCATCGCGGTCACGGTCGGCGTGGCCGTCTTCGACACCGAGGCGCAGGCGCTCAAGGCCAAGGGCCAGGCCGACCGGAAGAGCTTCGTGAAGTCGCTCTCCGGCGGCGGCGTGAAGAACTTCTGCGAGTCCGGCTTCTGCCGCACGACGAGCAACTCCTACGGCCGCTACGCCTACTTCACCAACGCCGGCTTCACCAGCGGCAAGGACGTCACGACGAAGGACACCGACGTGTTCCGCACGGGCGACGACCTCCAGCAGCACACGTTCAACCAGATCCGCCGCCGCGGCGAGGCCCAGGCGTCGGCAGCGGCGGCGGCCGGGTGACCGGTCAGAGCCTCTTGGCGCTGCGCAGCGTCTTGGCGTAGTAGCCGTTGCCGTCCAGCCGGGACACCCCGCCGACATCGCCGATGGTCGGCCCGTTGACCTCCTCCCGGCTGGAGACGAAGAGCAGGTGGCCCTCGGTGTCGTAGCCGAGCACCATGCCGACGTGGTCCAGGCGCTGCGCGGTCCGGGTGTCGAGCTTGAAGAACACCAGGTCACCGGGCTGGAGCTGATCGATGCCGGTGGGACGGTCCTTGGGCGAGATCCCGGTGAGCGGCAGGATGTCGGCGCCCCGGTCCGAGCGGGCCATGCCGTTGGCGGTGCGCGGCAGGCCGTCACCGGAGGCGTCCGAGGACATGAGCGGGTAGCGGGCGCGGTAGCCGAACACCATCCGTATGAACCCCGAGCAGTCGATCGAGCGGGCGCGTGCCGTCTCCGGCTGCCCGGTCACGCCGTCCCGGAAGGGGTAGGGCACGCCGAGGTAGTCGTAGAAGTCCGACTGCTCCAGGCGCAGGTCACCGCCCTCCGCCCCGCTCGAGTCGAGCGGACCGTACATGCACTTTGAGCACCACGATCACAAGACAGTCACATTTGGCTCGCGTTCTTGCTCACGTCGGACTCGTCCTCGCTTTGTTCGGCTGCCAGTCGCCGGCGGACCGGTCGGCCGACGAGGCCACCGCGCCCGCCCGGCAGTTGGTGGACCTCCGCAGCAGAATCCTCACGTACACGGCGGAACTGGGGCGGGACGACGCCTACACCCCACCGGACGACACCGCACGCGAGCGCGTCGCGGAGACCGTCGGCCGGCTCATGGACGGCGAGACCGCGGAGGCCGGACGCGCGCTCACTCCCCTCGGCCTGAAGGTGACCCGTCTCACCGACACCGAGTCCGGCCGCCGGTACGACGAGATCGCCGCGGCCCGTCCGGGGCGGGCCGAGGGCTGGGGACGCCTCTATCTGACCGCCGACTCCGACGTCCGGTGGAACGTCCAGGTGCCCCACCCGGTCTCCGACCGGGACACGGAAGGGCTCGGCGTCCGGCTCCTGGAGGACAACCCCGGCGGCTCGCTGGTCCTGGCCGGAGCGCACCGGGAGGCGGGCCGACGGGACGCCGCCGACGTCGCCCACCGGGAGGACAGCATGTTCCACGCCGTCGTCGTGGCACTCCAGAAGCGCAACGTGCCCGGGGTCCAGCTGCACGGCTTCGCCAAGGAGTCGCACCGCCCCTACGAGGCCGTCCTCTCCACCGGAGCCGCGCGGCGCGCCCTCACCGAGGCCGCCGCCCTGGCCGACGGCATGGAGGCCGACGGCCTGCGGGTGTGCCGGGGCTGGTCGGCCCGCTGCCCCCTGGAAGGCACCAGGAACGTGCAGGGCAGGGTCGCGGAGCGCCACCACGCCACGTTCCTCCACGTGGAGCTCTCCCCCGACGCGCGGGGCGACGGCACCGACGCGGAAGCCGCCGCCACGGCCCTCTCCGGGCTGGTCACGACCTGGAACTCCGCCGGCCGGTGACGACGGGCGGAGCCCGTCAGCAGCACGCCGACGGCAGCGACCGCTTGTTGCGCGCCTCCCTGCTGCGCGCGGCGAGCAGGTCGTCGGCCGGGTAGCCGACCTCCTCCAGCGTCAGCCCGTGCGGCCGCACGACGTGCACGGCCGAGTCCCGCACGCCGGCCGCCAGTACCCTGCCCGGCCAGTCGGGGGGCCGGTGCCCGTCCCCCACGAACAGCAGCGCCCCGATGAGCGAGCGCACCATGTTGTGGCAGAAGGCGTCGGCCCGCACGGCGGCGGTGATGATCCCGTCGTCCCCCCGCACCAGGTTCAGCTCCTGGAGCGTCCGGATGGTGGTGGCCCCCTCGCGCTTCTTGCAGTAGGCGGCGAAGTCGTGCTCGCCCAGCAGCCCCCGGGCCGCCTGGTTCATGACGTCGACGTCGAGGGGCCAGTCGTGCCACAGCACGTGGTTGCGCAGCAGCGGGTCGACGCCCCCGGGGTTGTCGGTGACCCGGTAGGCGTAGCGCCGCCACACCGCCGAGAACCGCGCGTCGAAGCCGCTCGGCGCCTCCCTGAGCGCCCAGACCCGCACGTCCCGGGACAGCCGCCCGGCGAGCCGCTTCAGCAGCTTCTGCCGGTGCTCGGCCCACACCGCGCGCGGCAGGTCGACATGGGCCACCTGTCCCCGGGCGTGCACCCCGGCGTCGGTGCGCCCCGCCACGGTCAGCTCGTAGGTCTCCCCCGACCGCGTCACGGTCCGCAGGGCGTCCTCGACCTCCCCCTGCACGGTCCGCCGACCGGCGGCCTGCTTGGCCCACCCGGAGAACTCGGTCCCGTCGTACGACAGGTCGAGCCGGACCCGGACGCGGCCGGCCTCTGCTTCGTCACTCACCCCAGGATCCTCTCACCACACGAAAGCGGGCCCGCTCCCCGCACCAGGGAACGGACCCGCCGACAACGCCCCTCAGGGGCGCGGGGAACTGCGCGAACCACCACGACGAGGCCGCAGCCGCCGACGCACAGCCCCCGGCAGACGCTTACGCGTCCTTGGACTCCTCGGTCTCCTCGGCCTTGGTCGTGTCGACCTGCGCCTCGGCAGCCTCGTTGTCCTTCGCGGCGCGCTTGGTCGCGGCCTCGGCCTCGCCGGTCGCCTCCTGCGCCACCGTCAGCGCCTCGACCAGCTCGATGACGGCCATGGGCGCGTTGTCGCCACGGCGGTTACCGATCTTGGTGATACGGGTGTAGCCACCCGGACGGTTCTCGTAGCGCGGGCCGATCTCGGTGAAGAGCGTGTGGACGATGCTCTTGTCCGTGATGACCTGGAGCACCTGACGGCGGTTGTGAAGGTCGCCCTTCTTCGCCTTGGTGACCAGACGCTCGGCGTACGGACGCAGCTTGCGCGCCTTCGCCTCGGTGGTGGTGATGCGGCCGTGCTCGAAGAGCGACTTCGCGAGGTTCGCGAGCATCAGCTTCTCGTGCGCGGCGCTGCCGCCCAGACGGGCACCCTTGGTGGGCTTCGGCATGGTGTTTCTCCTAGGTGTCTGCCCCGGCCGTATCAGGTACCGGGGTCAGTATCCGAGCAGGCGGTCGCCCGTCGGAGATCCAGGCCCCCGAAGGGGCCTGGAAGGGGTGCGGGGAACTGCGCGACCAGCGACAACCGGCCCGCGGACGCGGTACGGCCTCCCCGCGGAGCTCTCAGTACTGCTCGGTCTCCACGAACCCGGCGTCCGCGTCGTCGTCCGCCCCGAAGGCGTCCGCGGCGGCGGTCGGGTCGAACCCGGGAGGCGAGTCCTTCAGCGCCAGGCCCATGCCAGCGAGCTTGGCCTTGACCTCGTCGATCGACTTCGCACCGAAGTTGCGGATGTCGAGCAGGTCCGCCTCGGACCGCGCCACGAGCTCACCCACGGAGTGGATGCCCTCACGCTTGAGGCAGTTGTAGGAGCGGACCGTGAGCTCCAGCTCCTCGATCGGCAGTGCCAGGTCGGCGGCCAGGGCGGCGTCGGTCGGGGACGGGCCCATGTCGATGCCCTCGGCGTCGATGTTCAGCTCGCGGGCGAGACCGAACAGCTCGACCAGGGTCTTGCCGGCGGAGGCCATGGCGTCACGGGGACGCATCGCCTGCTTGGTCTCGACGTCGACGATCAGCTTGTCGAAGTCGGTCCGCTGCTCGACACGGGTGGCCTCGACCTTGTACGTGACCTTGAGCACCGGCGAGTAGATGGAGTCGACCGGGATGCGACCGATCTCCTGGCCGACCTGCTTGTTCTGCACGGCGGAGACGTAACCGCGGCCGCGCTCGACCGTCAGCTCCATCTCCAGCTTGCCCTTGCCGTTGAGCGTGGCGAGGACGAGGTCGGGGTTGTGCACCTCGACACCGGCCGGGGGCGCGATGTCGGCGGCGGTGACCAGACCCGGGCCCTGCTTGCGCAGGTACATCACGACCGGCTCGTCGTGCTCCGAGGAGACGACCAGCTGCTTGATGTTGAGGATCAGGTCGGTGACGTCCTCCTTGACGCCCGGCACGGTGGTGAACTCGTGCAGCACGCCGTCGATGCGGATGGACGTGACCGCCGCACCCGGGATCGAGGACAGGAGGGTCCGGCGCAGGGAGTTGCCGAGGGTGTAACCGAAGCCCGGCTCCAGCGGCTCGATCACGAACCGGGAGCGGAACTCGTCGACGACCTCTTCGGTCAACGACGGACGCTGAGCGATCAGCATGTATGGATCAGATCCTTCAGTCGTGGGCGCCCGCTATTTGACGCCCGACGTGAACCGCCTCCGACGAAAAGAGACGGGTACTGCAAGGGTACGGGCGATACGGCCCTTGTACGGAGCCGTACCGCCCGAAAACCTCGATCTGCGCGAAGCAGCCCCGCGTCAGACGCGGCGGCGCTTCGGCGGACGGCAGCCGTTGTGCGGGGTCGGGGTGACGTCCTGGATCGAGCCGACCTCGAGGCCCGTGGCCTGCAGGGAGCGGATCGCGGTCTCACGACCGGAACCCGGGCCCTTGACGAACACGTCGACCTTGCGCATGCCGTGCTCCTGAGCGCGGCGGGCGGCCGACTCGGCGGCCATCTGCGCGGCGAACGGCGTGGACTTCCGGGAACCCTTGAAGCCGACGTGGCCGGCGGAGGCCCAGGAGATCACGTTGCCGGACGGGTCCGTGATCGAGACGATCGTGTTGTTGAACGTGCTCTTGATGTGCGCGTGGCCGTGAGCGACGTTCTTCTTTTCCTTGCGGCGCACCTTCTTGGCAGCGCCCTGACGACCCTTGGGGGGCATCTCTTACTCCTACGGGAGGTGGTCGGTCCTGCAGCAAGACCGCTGGATGAGCGTCCGCTGAGGACTACTTCTTGCCCGGCTTCTTCTTGCCGGCGATGGCGCGACGCGGGCCCTTGCGGGTACGGGCGTTCGTGCTGGTGCGCTGACCGCGGACGGGCAGACCGCGACGGTGACGCAGACCCTGGTAGGTACCGATCTCGACCTTGCGGCGGATGTCGGCCTGGACCTCGCGACGGAGGTCACCCTCGGTCTTGATGTTGTTGTCGACGTACTCGCGGATCGCGACGAGCTGCTCCTCGGAGAGGTCGCGAACGCGGGTGTTCGGGTCGACGCCGGTGGCGGCCAGCGTCTGCTGCGAGAGGGTCCGGCCGATGCCGAACACATAGGTGAGGGCGATCTCCACGCGCTTGTCGCGCGGGATGTCAACACCGGAAACGCGTGCCATTCAATGGCTCCAGTTACTTGACGGAGGTCTTCCGCAGAACCGGCTCCCAGCCGCCGTACGAGGTACGAACTGGGTCCCCGGCCTCCGACCGGGGGTGTCAGACGGACCACTGTCCGCCTGGGCTCTGCGTATGAACTGTTCAGCTTGCGTCGCGCGAGACTCTGCGAGGGTGCAGAGGGATCGGTCGTGCGTCAGCCCTGGCGCTGCTTGTGGCGCGGGTTGTCGCAGATGACCATGACCCGACCGTGACGGCGGATCACCCTGCACTTGTCGCAGATCTTCTTGACGCTCGGCTTGACCTTCATGGGATTGAGGTTCTCCGGGTCAGTGCCGGCGACCCCAGTCACCGCACGCGGTACCTGGGGTGCAGACAAGATCTACTTGTAGCGGTAGACGATCCGGCCACGCGTCAGGTCGTACGGAGACAGCTCCACCACGACCCGGTCGTCAGGGAGGATGCGGATGTAGTGCATGCGCATCTTGCCGCTGATGTGTGCCAGGACCTGGTGGCCGTTCTGGAGCTCGACCTTGAACATGGCGTTCGGAAGAGACTCGACGACAGTGCCCTCGATCTCGATGGCACCTTGCTTCTTGGCCACGCTTTGCCCTTCGAATCGACTACCTTGATCGACTCCGTGCGGACCGCATGCAGACATGCGGGTACACAAGAGCCGACGAGTCAGTCTACGACAGGGCCCTCGGAAACACGAATCGAGAGAGTCTGCCCGGACCGCGAGAGCTTTAAGCGCGCCCGAGGGGGCGCGGGGAACCGCGCGAGCGGCCACGCGCGACCCGCAGCCGCCGGACGCCCGGACCGCCCGCCCCGGACGGCGCTCAGCCCAGCGGATCCGGCGCGGCCACGATCCCCAGCTCGGCGAGCTTGGCCTTCCCCCCGTCGGGAGACGTCAGCACCAGCGGCCCCTCCTCCGTCAGGGCGACGGAGTGCTCCCAGTGCGACGACCACGTGCCGTCCGTGGTGACGACCGTCCAGTCGTCCTGGAGGACCTCCGTCTTCGGCGTCCCCAGCGACACCATCGGCTCGATCGCGAGGCAGAAGCCGGGCACCAGCTTCGGGCCCTTGCCGCGCCGCCGTTCGACGTAGTTCAGCAGGTGCGGGTCCATGTGCATCTCGGTGCCGATGCCGTGGCCGCCGTAGTCCTCGATGATCCCGTACTTGCCGCCGCCCGGCTTGGGCTGGCGCCGGATGTACGTCTCGATGGCCCGGGAGATGTCGACCAGGCGGTTGCCCTGCTTCATGGCCGCGATGCCGGCCCACATCGACTCCTCGGTCACCCGGGAGAGCTCGACCAGCTCCGGGGCGTGACCGGAGCCGACGAAGGCCGTGTAGGCGGCGTCGCCGTGCCAGCCGTCGATGATGGCGCCGCAGTCGATGGAGATGACGTCCCCGTCCTTGAGGACGACGTCGTCGGAGGGGATGCCGTGGACCACGACCTCGTTCACCGAGGTGCAGATGGTGGCGGGGAAGCCTCCGTAGCCGAGGAAGTTCGGCTTGGCGTTGTGCTCGGCGAGGACCTTGCGGGCGACCTGGTCCAGATCCTTCGTCGTGGCCCCCGGCACGGCGGCCTCGCGGGTCGCCGCGTGGATGGCGGCGACGACCAGCCCCGCCTCGCGCATCCTGGCGATCTGCTCGGGGCTCTTGATCTGCACCATGGGGGCTACGGCCTTTCTGGACCTTCGGGGACTGCGAACGCCTTCAACGATACGGGGCCGCGCACCGGCCTCGTCTCACACAGCAGCCGCGGTCCCCCGGGGGGAACCGCGGCCGTAGCTGCGTACGAACGACTACTTGTCGTCCTCGCCACGCTTGAGCGCCTCCATGGCGCGCGTCGTGACGTCCTCCACCTTGCCGAGCGCGGAGATCGTGACCACCAGGCCCTGGGCCTTGTAGTAGTCGATGATCGGCTCGGTCTGCGTGTGGTAGACCTCCAGCCGCGTACGGACCGTCTCCTCGGAGTCGTCGTCGCGCTGGTACAGCTCGCCGCCGCAGACGTCGCAGACGCCGTCCTCGGCCGGCTGCTTGTACGTCACGTGGAAGACGTGCGAGGAGTCGTTGCGGCAGATACGCCGGCCGGCGATCCGCTTGACCACCTCGTCCTCGGGGACCTCGAGGTCGAGCACCGCGTCGAGTTGCATGCTCTCGGTGTCGAGGAGCTCGTCGAGCGCCTCGGCCTGCGAGACGTTGCGGGGGAAGCCGTCCAGCAGGAAACCGTGCTCGGCATCCGGCTGCTCCATGCGGTCCTTCGCCATCGCGATGGTGACCTCGTCGGGCACGAGGTTGCCCGCGTCCATGTAGGACTTCGCCAGTTTGCCGAGTTCCGTCTGCCGGCTGATGTTGGCCCGGAACAGGTCGCCCGTGGAGATGTGCGGGATCGACAGGTTCTTGGCCAGGAACGCGGCCTGCGTTCCCTTACCGGCACCCGGCGGCCCGACGAGGACGATTCGCATCAGCGGAGGAACCCTTCGTAATTGCGCTGCTGGAGCTGGCTCTCGATCTGCTTCACGGTCTCGAGACCGACACCCACGATGATCAGGATGCTGGTCCCGCCGAACGGGAAGTTCTGGTTTGCCCCGAAACCAACCAACGCCATCGTCGGTACAAGAGCGATCAGACCCAGGTACAGCGAACCCGGCCAGGTGATCCGGTTGAGTACGTAGCTGAGGTACTCAGCGGTCGGTCGGCCAGCCCGGATGCCCGGGATGAAGCCACCATACTTCTTCATGTTGTCGGCCACTTCCTCGGGGTTGAAGGAGATCGCGACGTAGAAGAAGGCGAAGAAGACGATCAGCAGGAAGTACGAAATGATGTAGTACGGGTGGTCGCCCTTGACGAAGTGTTGCTCGATCCAGGTCTTCCAGCCCGAGGTCCCTCCGGCGAACTGGGCGATCAGCGCCGGGATGTAGAGCAGCGACGAGGCGAAGATGACGGGGATCACACCCGCCTGGTTCACCTTGAGCGGGATGTACGTCGAGGTACCGCCGTAGGAACGGCGGCCGATCATGCGCTTGGCGTACTGGACGGGGATGCGGCGCTGGGCCTGCTCGACGAAGACCACCAGGCCGACCATGACGAGGCCGACCGCGATCACGGTGCCGAACTCGATCCAGCCGCCGGCCAGCGAGCCCTGCTCCTTGATCGCCCACAGGGCGGACGGGAACGTGGCGGCGATCGAGATGAACATCAGGATCGACATGCCGTTGCCGATGCCGCGGTCGGTGATGAGCTCACCGAGCCACATCACGGCCGCCGTACCGGCGGTCATCGTGATGACCATGGTGATGGTGACGAAGATCGACTGGTCCGGGACGATCTGGCCGGCCACCGGGCAGCCCTGGAACAGGGCGCCGCTGCGGGCGGTGGCGACGAGGCCGGTGCCCTGCAGGATCGCGAGGGCGATCGTCAGGTAGCGGGTGTACTGGGTGATCTTCGCGGTACCGGCCTGGCCCTCCTTCTTCAGGGCTTCCAGACGCGGGATCACCACGGTCAGCAGCTGCAGAATGATGCTCGCCGTGATGTACGGCATGATGCCCAGGGCGAAGATCGTGATCTGGAGCAGGGCGCCGCCGCTGAACATGTTCACCAGACCGAACAGGCCCTGGTTGGCCTGTGCGTTGTCGATGCACGTCTGGACGTTCCGATAGTCGACACCGGGGATCGGGATGTGCGTACCCACCCGGTAGATCACGATGATGCCGAGCGTGAAGAGCAGCTTCTTGCGCAGGTCGGGCGTCTTGAACGCCCGGGCGAACGCGGTGAGCACGGTGCCTCCTGCGACCCCCGCGCAACTGCGTCAAGGGTGACGGTCTTGAGGTTCGACGAATAGGTAACGGTCAACTGCCGCTCAGAGTGCCCGAAGTGAAGCACCCCGTGAATGAGGGCAGTGCAAGCCACCTTACCGGCGACACTGCCACCCTAGGAACGACCGACCGGGGATACCCCAGATCTGGGGTATCCCCGGTCGGGATCGCTCAGGTCATCGAGACGCCCGTGGTGTTCAGACGAGCTCGGTGACGGAACCGCCGGCGGCGGTGATCTTCTCCTTGGCGGAGCCGGAGACGGCGTCGACCGTCACCTGCAGCGCCACGGAGATCTCGCCCTGGCCGAGGACCTTGACGAGCGCGTTCTTGCGAACGGCACCCTTGGCCACCAGACCCTCGACGGTGACCTCGCCGCCCTCGGGGTAGAGCGCGGCCAGCTTGTCGAGGTTCACGACCTGGTACTCGGTCTTGAACGGGTTCTTGAAGCCCTTCAGCTTCGGAAGACGCATGTGGAGGGGCATCTGGCCACCCTCGAAGCGCTCCGGAACCTGGTAGCGGGCCTTGGTGCCCTTGGTACCACGACCGGCCGTCTTACCCTTCGACGCCTCACCACGACCGACACGGGTCTTGGCGGTCTTGGCGCCCGGGGCGGGACGGAGGTTGTGGATCTTGAGCGGGTTCTGCTCCGCCATGATCAGTCGACCTCCTCGACCGTCACGAGGTGGCGGACGGTGTGCACCATGCCGCGGAACTCGGGGCGGTCCTCCTTGACGACCTGCGTGTTGATGCCCTTGAGACCAAGGGAGCGCAGGGTGTCACGGTGGTTCTGCTTGCTGCCGATGTAGGACTTGACCTGCGTGATCTTGAGCTGCGCCATGATCACACACCCGCCCCGGCACGCGCACGCAGGAGAGCCGCGGGGGCGACGTCCTCGAGGGGCAGACCACGGCGGGCCGCGATCTCCTCGGGACGCTGCAGGCCCTTCAGGGCCGCCACGGTGGCGTGCACGATGTTGATGGCGTTGTCGGAGCCGAGCGACTTCGACAGCACGTCGTGGATGCCGGCGCACTCGAGCACGGCGCGCACCGGACCACCGGCGATCACGCCGGTACCCGGGGACGCGGGCTTGAGCAGCACGACGCCGGCAGCCTTCTCACCCTGGATGGGGTGCGGGATGGTGCCCTGGATACGGGGGACCTTGAAGAAGTGCTTCTTGGCCTCCTCAACGCCCTTGGCGATGGCGGCCGGCACCTCCTTCGCCTTGCCGTAACCGACACCCACGGTGCCGTCACCGTCGCCCACCACGACCAGCGCGGTGAAGCTGAAGCGACGACCACCCTTCACAACCTTGGCGACGCGGTTGATCGCGACGACGCGCTCAACGTACGCGGTCTTCTCGGCGGCAGCAGCGCCGCCGTCACGGCCCTTCCGGTCCCGCCGCTCGCCGCCACCGGCACCGCTTCCGCGGCGCTGGGGTCCAGCCATTGGATTACCTCTCTCTTTCCGCTAGCTACAAGCGGCTCAGAACTTGAGCCCGGCTTCGCGGGCGGCGTCCGCCAGGGCGGCGATGCGCCCGGCGTACTGGTTGCCACCACGGTCGAACACGACGGCCTCGACACCGGCGGCCTTGGCACGCTCGGCGACCAGGGCGCCGACCTGCTTGGCCTGCGCGGACTTGTCGCCCTCGCCACCGCGGATCGAGCTGTCCAGCGTGGACGCCGACGCCAGGGTGTGACCCTTCAGGTCGTCGATCACCTGCGCCACGATGTGGCGGTTGGAGCGGGTCACGACCAGACGGGGACGCTCCGCCGTACCGTTGATCCGCTTGCGGATCCGGATGTGACGGCGCTTGATCGCGGCGCGCTTGTAGGCGTCGCCCTTGAGGATCTTCTGCCCGTATGCCATGGCTTACTTACCCGCCTTTCCGACCTTGCGGCGGATGACTTCGCCCTCGTACTTGACACCCTTGGCCTTGTACGGGTCGGGCTTGCGCAGCTTGCGGATGTTGGCCGCAACCTCGCCGACCTTCTGCTTGTCGATGCCCTCGACCGAGAAGCGGGTGGGGGCCTCCACCTTGAAGGTGATGCCCTCGGGCGCCTCGATCAGGATCGGGTGGCTGTAGCCGAGGGAGAACTCCAGGTTCGAGCCCTTGGCGACAACGCGGTAACCGACACCGCTGATTTCGAGCTTCTTCACGTAACCCTCGGTCACGCCGGTGATCATGTTCGCCACCAGCGTGCGGGACAGGCCGTGGAGGGCCTTGTTCTGACGCTCGTCGTTGGGGCGGGTGACGTTCAGCACGCCGTCCTCACCCTTGGCGATCTCGATCGGCGCCACGACGGTGTGGGTCAGCGTGCCCTTGGGGCCCTTGACCGAGACCGTCTGGCCGTCGATGGTGACGTCCACGCCGGCGGGAACCGCGATGGGGAGCTTGCCGATGCGCGACATAGCTGTTTCCTCCGTTCCCTTCCGTTACCAGACGTAGGCGAGAACTTCTCCGCCTACGCCCTTCTTGCCGGCCTGCTTGTCAGTGAGGAGCCCGTGCGACGTGGAGATGATCGCCACGCCGAGGCCGCCGAGCACCTTCGGCAGGTTGGTGGACTTCGCGTAAACCCGCAGACCGGGCTTGGAGATCCGCTTGATGCCCGCGATGGAGCGCTCACGGTTGGGGCCGAACTTCAGCTCCAGGACGAGGTTCTTGCCGACCTCGGCGTCCTCGACCTTCCAGCCCGTGATGAAGCCCTCCTGCTGGAGGATCTCCGCGATGTGCGACTTGATCTTGGAGTGCGGCATCGCCACGGTGTCGTGGTACGCCGAGTTCGCGTTCCGCAGACGCGTAAGCATGTCTGCGATCGGATCAGTCATGGTCATGAATTGGCCTTCGGCCTCTCTCGCCGGGGTTTCCTGGTGCGCCATCCCTCTCCCCGATCCGAGACGGGACGGGTGCGGCGCGGTGGACCTACGGCGTAGTAAGTCGTACGGGCGCGACAGGCGCCCAACCCCACAAGCCTAAGCCATGCGGGGCGGGCCCCTGTCCACCCAGATGCTTACCGAGAGTCTTCCGGAATCCCTGAGTGGGGGATTACCAGGAGCTCTTGGTCACGCCCGGCAGCTCGCCACGGTGAGCCATCTCACGCAGGCACACGCGGCACAGGCCGAACTTGCGGTACACGGAGTGCGGGCGGCCGCAGCGCTGGCAGCGGGTGTAGCCACGCACACCGAACTTGGGCTTGCGAGCAGCCTTAGCGATCAGAGCCTTCTTCGCCATCTCGCTCACGCCTCCTTGAACGGGAAGCCGAGGTGACGAAGGAGCGCGCGGCCCTCAGCGTCGTTGGTCGCCGTGGTCACCACGGTGATGTCCATACCCCGGACGCGGTCGATCTTGTCCTGGTCGATCTCGTGGAACATGACCTGCTCCGTGAGACCGAAGGTGTAGTTGCCACGGCCGTCGAACTGCTTGGGGGACAGGCCGCGGAAGTCGCGGATGCGCGGCAGCGCGAGCGACAGGGTGCGGTCCAGGAACTCCCACATGCGGTCGCCACGGAGCGTGACGTGGGCACCGATCGGCTGCCCCTCGCGCAGCTTGAACTGCGCGATGGACTTGCGGGCCTTGGTGACGGCCGGCTTCTGACCGGTGATCGTGGTGAGGTCGCGGATGGCGCCCTCGATCAGCTTCGAGTCACGGGCGGCGTCGCCGACACCCATGTTGACCACGATCTTGACGAGACCGGGGATCTGCATGACGTTCTCGTACTTGAACTCGTCACGCAGCTTGCCCGTGATCTCCTCACGGTACTTCTGCTTCAGACGCGGAGTGGTGGTGGTAGCCATCAGATGTCCTCACCCGTCCGCTTGGCAACGCGGATCTTGTTGCCCTCGTCGTCGAAGCGGTAACCGACGCGGGTCACGACCTTCTTGCCGTCCTTCTCCACGACCAGCTGGACGTTGGAGACGTGGATCGGCGCCTCGGTGGTGACGATGCCGCCGGCCTGCGAACCGCGAGCCGTCGGACCGGCCTTGGTGTGCTTCTTGACCCGGTTGACACCCTCGACCAGGACGCGGTCCTCGCGGGGGAAGGCCGCGATGACCTTGCCCTGCTTGCCCTTGTCCTTACCGGTGATGACCTGGACCAGGTCGCCCTTCTTGATCTTCATGCTCACAGCACCTCCGGCGCGAGGGAGATGATCTTCATGAACTTCTTCTCGCGCAGCTCACGGCCGACCGGGCCGAAGATACGGGTGCCGCGAGGGTCGCCGTCGTTCTTCAGAATGACGGCGGCGTTCTCGTCGAAGCGGATGTACGAGCCGTCCGGACGGCGGCGCTCCTTGACGGTGCGAACGATGACCGCCTTGACGACGTCACCCTTCTTCACGTTGCCACCGGGGATCGCGTCCTTGACGGTGGCGACGATGACGTCACCGATACCCGCGTAGCGGCGACCGGAGCCACCGAGCACACGGATGCAGAGGATCTCCTTCGCACCCGTGTTGTCGGCGACACGCAGTCGCGACTCCTGCTGGATCACGTCTATCTCCTGGTTGTCTGCCGGTTCCCGGCAGGGGCTTCCCGTGAAGTCGGCCCCTGCCGAGCCTGGCGGAACGATGCCTAGGGGGTCCCCCTAGGAGGGATTACTTGGCCTTCTCGAGGATCTCGACGACGCGCCAGCGCTTGGTCGCGGACAGCGGCCGGGTCTCCATGAGGAGGACGCGGTCGCCGACACCCGCGGCGTTCTGCTCGTCGTGGGCCTTGAGCTTGTTCGTACGACGGATGACCTTGCCGTACAGCGCGTGCTTGACGCGGTCCTCGACGGCGACGACGACGGTCTTGTCCATCTTGTCGCTGACGACCAGACCCTCACGGGTCTTGCGGAAACCGCGGTCCGTCCTGGTCTCTTCAGTCACGTTGCTGCTCTCGCTCATCAGGCGCTCTCCACCGTCTCGATGCCCAGCTCGCGCTCACGCATCAGGGTGTAGATCCGCGCGATGTCCTTGCGGACGGCCTTGAGCCGACCGTGGTTCTCGAGCTGGCCCGTCGCCGCCTGGAAGCGGAGGTTGAACAGCTCTTCCTTGGCTTCGCGGAGCTTGTCGAGAAGCTCCTCGTTGCCCAGCTCGCGCAGCTCCGACGCCTTGGTACCGGCCGACATCACGCTTCACCTGCCTCGCGCTTGACGATCTTGCACTTCATCGGCAGCTTGTGAGCCGCACGGGTCAGGGCCTCGCGCGCGATCTTCTCGTTGGGGTACGACAGCTCGAACATCACGCGTCCGGGCTTGACGTTGGCCACCCACCACTCCGGGGAACCCTTACCGGAACCCATGCGGGTCTCGGCCGGCTTCTTGGTGAGGGGGCGGTCCGGGTAGATGTTGATCCAGACCTTGCCACCACGCTTGATGTGACGCGTCATGGCGATACGAGCGGCCTCGATCTGGCGGTTCGTCACATAGGCCGGGGTCAGCGCCTGGATGCCGTACTCGCCGAACGCAACCTGCGTGCCACCCTTGGCCATGCCGTTGCGCTTGGGGTGGTGCTGCTTGCGGTGCTTGACCCTACGGGGGATCAGCATGTCGGTCAGGCCTCCGTTCCGGTGCTCTCAGCCGGAGCGGCGGACGCGGGAGCCTCGGCCTTGGGGGCCTCGGATCCGGCGGCCTGCTGCGGCTTGCGACCGCGCCGCTCGCCACCGCGGCCACCACGGGCCGGGCGGTCGGCACCGCCGCGCGCCGGGCGGTTACCCGCACGGGCAGCGGCGTTCTCGGCGCGGACCTCGGCGATGTTCTTGACGTCGCCCTTGTAGATCCAGACCTTCACGCCGATGCGGCCGAAGGTCGTCTTGGCCTCGAAGAAGCCGTAGTCCACGTTCGCGCGGAGCGTGTGCAGGGGCACGCGGCCCTCGCGGTAGAACTCCGAGCGGGACATCTCGGCGCCGCCGAGGCGGCCACCGCACTGGATCTTGATGCCCTTGGCGCCTGCCTTCATCGCCGACTGCATGCTCTTACGCATGGCACGGCGGAAGGAGACGCGGGAGGAGAGCTGCTCGGCGACGGCCTGGGCCACGAGCTGAGCGTCCGTCTCGGGGTTCTTGACCTCGAGGATGTTCAGCTGGACCTGCTTGCCCGTCAGCTTCTCGAGGTCACCGCGGATGCGGTCGGCCTCGGCGCCGCGGCGGCCGATGACGATGCCCGGACGAGCGGTGTGGATGTCCACACGCACGCGGTCACGGGTGCGCTCGATCTCGACCTTGGAGATGCCGGCGCGCTCCATGCCGGACGTCATCATCCGACGGATGGCGACGTCTTCCTTGACGTAGTCCTTGTACAGCTTGTCGGCGTACCAACGCGACTTGAAGTCGGTCGTGACACCGAGCCGGAACCCGTGCGGGTTTACCTTCTGGCCCATTACCGGGTTCCTTCCTTGCTGCTGACGACCACGGTGATGTGGCTGGTCCGCTTGCGGATCCGGTAGGCACGGCCCTGGGCCCGCGGACGGAACCGCTTCAGGGTCGGGCCCTCGTCGACGTAGGCCTCGGAGATGTAGAGGTTGTCGACATCGGTGTGGTCGTAGTTGTGCGCGGCGTTGGCGATGGCGCTGTCCAGCACCTTGCCGACCGGCACGCTCGCGGCCTGCGGGGCGAAACGCAGGACCGCCTGAGCCTCCGTGGCGTTCAGGCCACGGATGAGGTCCACCACGCGGCGGGCCTTCATGGGCGTGACGCGGATGTACCGCGCCTGGGCCCTGGCTTCCATGGTTGTCCTTCCAGTGTCTGTCATGGTCGATTGCACCCCGCCGACTAGCGGCGCTTCGACTTCCGGTCGTCCTTGACGTGGCCCCGGAAGGTGCGGGTCGGCGAGAACTCGCCGAGCTTGTGGCCGACCATCGACTCGGTGACGAACACCGGAATGTGGGTCTTGCCGTTGTGCACCGCGAGCGTGTGGCCGAGCATGGCCGGCACGATCATCGAGCGACGGGACCAGGTCTTGATGACGTTCTTGGTGCCGGCTTCGTTCTGGGCGTCCACCTTCTTCATCAGGTGGTCGTCGACGAAGGGCCCCTTCTTCAAGCTACGAGGCATCTCAACCCGTCCTTAGCGCTTCTTGTTCGTCTTGCGGCGGCGGACGATGTACTTGTTCGACGCCTTCTTGGGCGAACGAGTACGGCCTTCCTTCTTGCCCCACGGGGACACAGGGTGACGACCACCGGAGGTCCGGCCCTCACCACCACCGTGCGGGTGGTCGACCGGGTTCATGACCACACCACGGACGGTCGGGCGAACGCCCAGCCACCGCTTACGGCCCGCCTTGCCCCAGTTGATGTTGCTCTGCTCGGCGTTGCCGACCTCGCCCACAGTGGCGCGGCAGCGGACGTCGACCAGGCGGATCTCACCGGACGGCATGCGCAGGTGGGCCATCTGGCCCTCCTTCGCGAGCAGCTGCACCGAGGCGCCGGCGGAGCGGGCGAACTTCGCGCCGCCGCCCGGACGCAGCTCGATGGCGTGCAGCGTGGTACCGACCGGGATGTTGCGCAGGGCGAGGTTGTTGCCCGGCTTGATGTCGGCCCCGGGGCCGTTCTCCACGCGGTCGCCCTGGCCGAGGCCACGGGGCGCGAGGATGTAGCGCTTCTCGCCGTCCGCGTAGTGCAGGAGCGCGATGCGCGCGGTGCGGTTGGGGTCGTACTCGATGTGCGCGACCTTCGCCGGCACGCCGTCCTTGTCGTGACGACGGAAGTCGATCACGCGGTAGGCGCGCTTGTGGCCACCGCCCTGGTGGCGGACGGTCACACGACCGGAGTTGTTACGGCCACCCTTGCTGTGCAGGGGGCGGACCAACGACTTCTCCGGCGTGGACCGCGTGACCTCGACGAAGTCGGCGACGCTGGAGCCACGGCGGCCCGGCGTAGTCGGCTTGTACTTGCGGATTCCCATTTCTCAGTCCTCGTCCGATATCGGACGATCCGACCCGCTTACGCGGTCGGACCGCCGAAGATGTCGATACGGTCGCCCTCGGCGAGGGTCACGATCGCGCGCTTGGTCGACGCGCGCTGGCCGAAGCCGGTGCGGGTCCGCTTGCGCTTGCCCTGGCGGTTGATCGTGTTGACCCCGGTGACCTTGACCGAGAAGACCGCCTGGACGGCCTGCTTGATCTGGGTCTTGTTGGCGCTCGGGTCCACGATGAACGTGTACTTGCCCTCGTCGAGAAGCGCGTAGCTCTTCTCGGAGACGACCGGCTTGAGCAGCACGTCACGGTGGTCCGTGAAGGACTTGCTCAGCGGGGTCTCGACGGTGTTCTTGCCCTCGGCGGCGTGGCGGCGCGCCTTGGCGACGCGCGCGGCCTTGGCCTTCTTCGCCGCCTTGGAGGCGATTGCGGGGTGACGGATAGCCATCAGACCTCGCTCCCTTCGGTGTCATTGGCCTTCGGGCCGGACACGAAGGACTCGAAGGCGGCCTTGGTGAAGACCACGTCGTCCGAGACGAGAACGTCGTACGTGTTCAGCTGGCCCGGCTCCAGGATGTGGACCTGGGGCAGGTTGCGGGCGGACAGCCACGCGGCCTCGTCGGCGCGGTCGACGACCAGGAGCAGGTTCTTGCGCTCCGAGATCTTGCCGAACAGCGTCCGGGCGGCCTTCGTCGAGGGGCTGTCGCCCTCGACCACGCCGGAGACGACGTGGATGCGGTTGTGGCGGGCCCGGTCGGTGAGGGCGTGACGCAGCGCGGCAGCCTTCATCTTCTTCGGGGTCCGCTGCGAGTAGTCACGCGGCACGGGACCGTGCACGACGCCACCACCGGCGAACTGCGGCGCGCGGGTCGAGCCCTGACGGGCGCGACCGGTGCCCTTCTGGCGGTACGGCTTCCTGCCACCGCCGCGGACCTCGCCACGGGTCTTGGTCTTGTGCGTGCCCTGGCGGGCAGCGGCCAGCTGCGCGACGACGACCTGGTGGATCAGCGGGATGCTGACCTTCTCGACGTCGAAGATCTCCGCGGGGAGCTCGACGGAACCGGCCTTGTCGCCCGCCGGCGAAAGGATGTCAACAGTGCTCATTACCTCAGGCCCCCTTGGCCGCGGTGCGGACCAGGACGAGGCCGCCGTTCGGACCGGGAACCGCGCCCTTGATGAGCAGCAGACCCTTCTCCGCGTCAACGGCGTGGACGGTCAGGTTCTGGGTGGTGACCCGCTCGTTGCCCATGCGACCCGCCATGCGGAGGCCCTTGAACACACGGCCCGGGGTGGCGCAGCCACCGATGGAACCGGGGGAGCGGTGCTTGCGCTGGGTGCCGTGTCCGGCGCCGAGGCCACGGAAGTTGTGGCGCTTCATGACACCGGCGAAGCCCTTGCCCTTGCTCTTGCCGGTCACGTCGACCTTCACGCCGGCCTCGAACACCTCAGCGGTGATCTCCTGGCCCAGCGTGTACTCGGAGGCGTCCGCGGTGCGGATCTCGACGAGGTGGCGACGGGGAGTGACGTCGGCCTTGGCGAAGTGGCCCTTGAGGGGCTTGTTCACCTTGCGCGGGTCGATCTCGCCGAAGGCGATCTGGACGGACTCGTAGCCGTCGACATCGTTCGTACGGACCTGGGTGACGACGTTCGGCCCGGCCTTGACGACGGTGACCGGAACAACACGGTTGTTCGCGTCCCACACCTGCGTCATACCGAGCTTCTCGCCCAGGATGCCCTTGATCTGCTTAGCCATCTCTCAGATCACCGGCCTCAGAGCTTGATCTCGATGTCGACACCGGCCGGGAGGTCGAGTCGCATCAGAGAGTCAACGGTCTTGGGGGTCGGGTCGAGGATGTCGATCAGGCGCTTGTGCGTGCGCATCTCGAAGTGCTCGCGCGAGTCCTTGTACTTGTGCGGCGACTTGATGACGCAGTACACGTTCTTCTCAGTGGGCAGCGGCACCGGGCCCGCGACCGACGCACCAGTACGCGTCACCGTCTCGACGATCTTCTTCGCCGAGCTGTCGATGACCTCGTGGTCGTAGGCCTTGAGCCGGATGCGGATCTTCTGTCCCGCCATGGCTACTCAGTAGTCCTGTCTCTTCTCACGCTCTGGAACCCGGTGGATTCCTTCCGCTGCCTTCGTTCTTCCGACCCACGCGGTCGGGCGTGTCGCGCTCCCGCTGACACAGATGTCCCTTGTCCGAACATCCCTGCGGGATTGCACACGGCCCTGCCGGAACCGTGAGCCGGGGGCGAAGGCCCACCGGGTGCCTGGCCGGTGCCGCGCTGACACTTCCCGGAAGATTCCCGTACGTCCGCCCCAGCGCTGCCGTGTGGCAGTTAGGGCGACGAGTACTGTGGGACTCGCTTCCGGTCCCCCCGGCGGGAGGCGCGCAGCATCAACACTCGACCGAGCAACTCGGACAGTCTGCCATAAGGGGCGGCGGCTACGCCAATCGGGCCGGAGAGAATACCCGGGGGGTGACGAAGGTCAAACACAAGGGCGCAGGGCCCGGGCCTCGCCCCCGGTCTCCTTCCCCTGGCCGGACGTCACTCGGCCCAGGGAACGCGTACCGGCTTGCGCTTCCACCACCAGCGGAGTTCCGCTTCCGGCCTCTCGTGCGTCGGGCGCACCCAGGGGCGGAGTGAACGCTCCGGATCCGGGACGGTGGCGGCACGGAAGCGGGCGTCCAGACCAGCGAGCAACTGCCCGAGCGCTCCCTCGCCCGCCTCCGGCGGCAACGCACGCATCACCTCGTCCAGGGCGTCCCGGGAGTCGAGGTCGTTGCCGTAGGCGCTGACGGGGTAGAACTCGTCGCTCGACCAGCCGGGCTCCATCTGGCGCACCAGGCGTTCCCAGGAGGCGAAGCGGTCGGCGACCGAGTACGTGGGACTCGTGATCTTCTCCCGGAGGTGGGGTGCGACGCGCGACCGCTCCACCTCCAGCCGCTCCACGTCACACCGGGCGATCGCCTCCAGAACGGACGGGGAGAACTCAGCCCACGCGGCGCGACTTTCGGGGGCGGCCCGGAAGATGTCGCGGGGAGGCCGGGGGTCGCCGTGCCGAGACCGACCATGCCGTGCTCCGCCCACATCCCTCACTCCGCCTCTCATGCTCCTCCTGCGCTCTCGTTCCCCGTCGTCAGCGTCAGGTCGGGCTGCAAGAGCGGTGAGCCGAAGCAGGGCCGCCGGCGGGTCATCAATGCTCTGCAGCTTCCGTTGCCTCCCATGGAAGGACAGACCTAAGAGGTGAATGGTGCGGGGTGAAGGATGTCACGAAGTCCTGCACGACTTCTCTGGAGAACGGAGACGAGTTGTGGGTGCTGTTCCGGCACGTGGTGCCGCCGACTGGGGTGAAGCGTCCGATCTGGGTGTCAGTGATGAGGACTCCCGCCACCTTGTCGTCCGCGATGTCACGGAGCAGTTCGTCGAGGCAGCCGTATCGCCAGGGCCGGCGGGCGGCGAAGAGGTGGCAGTAGGTACGGAACTCCGGGTCTGGATCGTCCTTCACCAGCAGGGTCTGCCAGTAACCAGCATCTGGCTGGCATGGCGGAACCTCGGCTTCGTTTGCCCACATCGGGGTGATCACGTAGACGTCCCCACCGGCGAACAACTCATCGAGGACGGTGTTGTACCGCTCCAGAACGACGGTGTACTCGCTCGTGTCTTTCGGGTATCGCTTCGACTCCGGCAGGCTGCGGAAGCGCACCCAGACATTTCGATACGGGTCGCGGAGCTTGTACCCGACCGGAGGGCAGTTGGGCCAGTGCTGCTGCCACAGCTCGGTCAGAGCCGCTGTTACGCCTTGAGACACCTGCCGTACTCGTCCCTCACAGTGACCTCTACCGGTGGTCATGATGCCCGGCGCCCTCTCACCAAGAGAGACGACTTCTCAGCCCGGGCGGGTATTCCATGGCCGGGTACTCCTCTGAGCGGCGGCTCCGGACAGTGAAGGGACGCTCGGAGGCCTGGGGCCGGTCATGCCCCAGGCCTCCGAAGCGCTGAGGTCGTGCAGCTCGGACCCCATGGGGCTCGGAACACGAGCCCTGTGTCCACGGACGCCTGCACGGCGCGCACCGTCAGTCGCACATGTGCCGCGGGGAGCGCGCGGGGCGCGTCAAAGCCACTCTTCCTGGTCTTCTTGCTCTCCCGTGCCGTAAGCACGCAGCAGGACCACCAGCTGGACGGGCGCCTCGGTGTCGTCATGCTTGACGCCGGCCAGGAGCACCTTGTCCCCGATGCGCCATGCCGTGTGGTCGATGTAATCCGCCCCGTCCGTGAGGTCCTCGTCGACGGCCTGGAGTCGCGTGCCGAGCGCTCCGGATTCCAGCTGGGTGATCACGCGAGGAAGCTCGGCGGAAGCGGCGTCGTACAAGTCGTCGATGTAGGTGTCAGGGTCGGGCCATTCGTCCTCGACCTCCCGGTGCCAGAGGGTGAACTCGACCTCCACCGGGCCGTCGCCCTGAATCCACGCGTGCGCGTCGCCCCGGCGCCAGGTCGTCGCCCACTCCTTCGCCGGGTTCCTGCGCTCGCCCACCCACCCCCCGGCCGAGAGGACGGCGGCCGTCGCAGGGCCCGTGAGTTCGTCAAGCCCGGACAGCTGAACCAATTCCGCACTTACGTCAACCATTTACTCATTCCACTCATACCATTGCCGGGTACATGAAAGACCGCCAGCGTACCATTTGCCATTGCTTCCGGGAAATGGGTACCAAGCACCTCCCGGAAGTGAGCTGCACCCGCCTCGTTCGAAATGGCATAGCGGACCCCCTTCCCGCCCAGTTCCTCGTTCATCTGCAAAAGCTTGGCAGCCTGGTCGGTGATCTTCTTCTCGTTGTAAAGGGAGCTCTCGGGATTGTAGGCGGACTTGGCCCATTCGCTTTCTCGACCCCCGGTGAACTTGGCTTCCATGATCCAGCCGTTGGTCGGACCGCCGTCCATATGCACCGCCCGGCCGTCGGAGAGCTTCCAGATCTGTTCGTAGTCGACACCGGACACGACGCGCTGGTATCTGAACGAGGGACGCTTCAGCATCTTGTCGGTCATCCAGGCCAGCCCCTTGAAGGTGGGGCAGGACTGGAGTCCCAGCGGGTCGGACCACACCATGGGGTTGACCACGTACGCGTACTGGTCCGGCCCGGCCGCGAGGCCCAGTGGATCCGGCGAGATGTATCGGGCCGAGTGCGGGTCGTAATAACGGAAGCAGTTGTAGTGGAGTTCGCTCTCGGCATCGAAGTATTGACCGGGAAATCCAAGTCGACAGTGCTCTTCCGATGAGTGCATGCCTTCTAGCGCACCCCACAGGCCTGACTCGTTCTTCCAGGTGGTCCTGCCATCCGGCGAGAGCATTTCCAGCGGGGTTCCCGCGAGATCACCCACAATAAGACGGAATCTCCGGTCGACCTCGTCCTGCGGCGCGTCACGAAGCCACTCACGACGGCTCTGCGCTATCGCGCGGTGGCTGTCGGGCACGTACTCCCAAGTGATGGCGCTGCGGTTCCCGGGCCCGGCGTCGCGTATCTCCTCCGCCAGCCGCGTGCCGTCCCAGACGAAGAAGACAGCCTCGACGACTTCTCGGGAGGAGTCCAGACGTTCTTTGGATATTCGGCGCCCCAGAGGGTCGTACGTGTAGCGCCAGGTCGTTCCGTCCGGGGTGACGAGACCGGTCAGCCGGTCTTCGGCGTTCCAGGTGTAGGCCCAGCTCTTCCTCTGCCCCGAGAGAGTTCTCCTCGTCCGCCGGACCACCCTGCCCTGGGCGTCGTAGGTGTAGTTGATGCGGCCGGCTCTCGTCAGGCGGTTTCCGGAGTACTCGTAGCGCTGTGGAAGTTCGCCCCCGGCGCCTGCGCCCTGGTCCCGATGGGAGGAGATCAGCCGTCCGCCGGAGTCGTACGCGTAGCTCTCGCTCCAGGATTCCGCACGAACACCGGTGGCCCGGCCCTTCGCGTCCAGCTCGTAGCGCTTCCTGCCTGCTCGGGCGTCGATCGTCTCGACAGGGCCGCCCGCAGCATGGACGTAGTGGCGGTCAACAGGCGTCGTCCCCGGGAGGGCGGGGCCCGCGGTACCGGCGGAGAGTACCGTCTGCCTGCGCAGCCGGTGCATCGCGTCCCATTCCTGCCGGAGCGTCAGCGCCTGGTCCAGCCTGACCTCCGTCTCCCTGCCCGCAGCGTCGTGGGAGAAGCGCAGGGAGTGGTCGAAGGCAGCCAGTTCCCGCGGCAGCCCGTCCGGGGCGTACGACCAGCTGCTCAGCGCTCCGGAAGGGGTCAGGCGTGCGGTGCGGCGACCGGCGAGGTCATAACGGAAGGTGCTGGTCCGCCCGTTGACGGTCTCCTCCGTGACACGGCCGTACTCGTCGTGCCGGTAGGCGAGGCGTACTCCGGACGAGAGCGCCTCCTTCAGCAGACCGAAAGAGTCGTAGCGGAAGATGGTGGTCGCGTCCCCGACCCGCTTCTCGATGATGTTGCCGACCACGTCGCGCACGTATGCGACCGCTTCTCCGGCGCCGTTCACCTGTCGGATCAGACGGCCCACCTCGTCGTGGACATAGGTGAGCGAGCGTCCGTCGAAATCCTGTTCCCCGACGAGCTGCCCCGCCGCGTCGTAGACGTAGCTCCAGGTCAGCCCGTGGGTGTTGGTGACGGCGATGAGCCGCAGCTCGGTGTCGTAATCGAAACGGAGAGTCGCGCCGGCGGGATCCGTTCTGCTCGTCAAGAGGTCGAAGTGGGTGTACGTCGACCTGGTGGTCGCCCCTGCAGCGTCGGTGTACACGATGAGGTTTCCCTCAGGGTCCCAGGTCCAGGTCTCCACACCCCCGTCGGCGGCGATCCTCTTCCGCCTCCTGCCCTCCGGAGTCCAGAGGATCCGGGTGACTCCCGCCAACGGGTCCGTCATCGTGTCGATGCGGCCGAATGCATCCCGGGAATACTCGACGACTGCACCCGTGTCACTGGTGACCCGGATCGGAAGCCCGGCGGAGTTCGTGACCAGGGACATGGTCGCGCCCATGGGATCGGTGATCGCGGTGAGAGCTCCACCAGGGCCGTAGCGGAAACGGGTCTCGGCGCCCTGCGGTTCCACCACGGACGTACGGTTCCCTCGCTCGTCATAGGTGTACGTGCGCACGGCCCCGTCGCCACCGACGGTCATGACGGGCAGGTGCCACTCGTTGTAGGTGGCGGTGGCCCGGCGGCCGTCGGGACCGGTGATCGACGTGACGTTGCCTGCATCGTCGTAGGTGTACGCCGTCTCGCGTCCCACCGGGTCGATCTGCTTGAGCAACCGTCCGTGACGGTCCCATTCGAGCGACTCTCGTCGGCCGAGGGGGTCCGTCACCCGGACGAGCTGCAGAAACTCGTTGTACTCGTAGCGAAGCGCGTGGCCGAGCGAGTTCGTGTACGTCGTCCGGCGTTGCACTGGGTCATAGGCGATGGCGCAGTTCAGGAAGCCGTCGGCACCCTGTCCGGCCACACAGCGGTCCTCACCGTCATATCTGAACCGGTACCAGCTGCCGTTGCGGTCGGTCCAGGAGACGATGCGGGCACGGTCGTCGTACTCGAGCCGGAAGGGCAGGCCGGAGGAGTTGTAGATCTCCGTGAGGTTCCGGTCGGGCGAGTACGCGTAGCGCAGCAGCGTCGTGGCGCCGTCGTCAGCAGATCCGTCCCTCAGACGCAGGCACGTCACCAGACCGTCCGTCGTCTCGACCGTAACGTGGTAACCGCCGGAGTGCCGGACGGCGGTAGGCGCACCGTGAGCGTTCCGGTCGATGTCGATGCGGTTGTCGTTGCGGTCCGTCATCGCGGAGAGAGCCAGCGTGTACGGCATGTCCGGCAGCGGCTCTGCGATCGCGGTGAAGTGACGCGTAACGCCGAGGGCCGGGTCGTGGATGCGCAGGGTGCCGTACTGCCGACCGTCCCATTCCAACGGCCACCGAGGGCCTTCCAAAGGCATGGCCGGCTCGCCCGGCTGAGGCACGGGATACGCGAGAATCATGCCGTCCTCGCCGGCGAAGAGCACGCCCTCACCGTCGAGTTCGACCCGCTCGTCCAGCGTGGACGCCCAGGATTTTCCGAACCACCGGCCTTCCCGGTACGTGGAGATGTGGGTGCGCTTCAGCACCAGCGACAGGATCCCGGAGAGTTCGACGTCGGTGTCGTACATCAGCATTTCTCCGGTGACCATGTCGACGGGGTCACCGCCTGGACAGCGTCCCGCAAGCGCCTTTGCCCGCTTGACGAGGTCGCCCGCACCGCCTCTCAGGGACCTGCCCAGACCCCTGACCCCCTGCGCCATGCCCTTGAGGCCGACCTTTCCGAACGCCTTCATGCCCTTGGCCAAGCCGCCGAGGGTCGTCAGCCCCTTCATGCCAGGTATGCAGTCCAGGGCCGCCAACCCCACGTCCCATAGAGACGCTTGCCCCTTGGAATACTTGTAGAGCGTGTCCGCAAGCACGACCGCGGCCGCGATCAGCACGATCGCGCCCAGGATCGGCCCCCCGATGATCATCGCGACGATCCCGACCACCGCCACGACGACCTTGCACACCGCGACGATGGTGTCCCAGTTGTCGACGAACCAGTCGCCGACCTCCTCCCACCACGACCGGTTCTGAATCCCCGCGTCCGAGGCCTCGTCGATCTTCGACTTCGCCTCCCGCGCGGCCTCCTCGCGCATCTTGCGCGCGTCCTCGGCCATCTTCTTCGCCGCGGCGAGCGCACCCTGCGCGTCGGAGACGTCCGACTGGGCCTTCGTCTGGGCGGACTTCGCGTGCTGCACGTCCCGCGCCGCGGCACGCACCTTCGCCTCGTCCGGCTTGTCCGCGTCCGACTTGCTGCCCGTCGGATCGTCCTTGTACTTGTCCGCCTCCTTGCCTGCCCGCGTCACCCACGAATCGGCCGAGGTGAGGCGCGACTGGGCCGAGGAGAGGTCGTCCCGCGCCTCACGGCCCTTACGCAAGGCCTTGTCCGCCAGCGACTGCGCCCGCTCCAGCTTCGGCCAGTAGTCCGCCAGCGCGTCTCCGCACATCTCGTACGACTTCTTCAGCTTCTTGAGGTTCTTCGGGACGTCCGCGAAGTCCTCCTTGAAGACGTCCGCCGACTTGCCCGCCCACTCAAGAAGCGTGCCCTCCCCCGCCATGCCCTTGACCAGACGCAGCGCCTCGGAGACGTCGTCGGCGAAGTCGTGCAGCGTCTTGGCGAGCGTGCGCACCCGCTGCGGATCACCCGGCGTCGGATCTTTGTCCAGGTCCAGGACATGCCAATCCGTCGGCCTGTGCCCCGCCATGCCGCAACCCCCGTCACCAGCACACCACTGTCAACAACCGTATGCATGTGTGAACTTACAAGCCACATGCGTCGGACGAAAAGATCGGCAGGAGAATCAGGCGGAAGGCGGCGCTCACAGAAGTCTCCGCGGCACGCCTGGTCGACAGCAGTCCGGCCCGGCCTTGCCCACGTGCCCCGCTCCCGGTACGACCGGAGCGGGGCACGAGCGCGCAGCGGTCAGCTCCGCGCGGCGTACGTCACGAAGTCCGACCACGCCTCGGGCTTGAGCGCCAGTCGCGGCCCTGCGACGTCCTTCGAGTCGCGGACGTGGACGGCACCGGAGGCTATGGCGATCTCGACGCAGGAGTCGCCGTCGGGGCCGCTGCTGTAACTGCTCTTGAACCAGGCCAGTTCAGAGCCGTCCCTGGCAGTGAGCTTGCGGATCATGTCTCTCCCAGCAGTTGCTCGATCAGCGCCAGCGACTCCCGTGGAGGGAGAGCCAGCGCCCGGATGGTGCCGTACCGCAGCTCAAGAATGCGAAGCTGCTTGGCGTCGGGCGTCGGGCGTCCGTTGAACGCGCCGTCGGAGCGCCCCACCGCCGTTCCGTCCTCGAACTTCAGCACTTCGATCCTGCCGCTCATGCCGGGGTGGGGTGCGCTGTCCATCGGCATCACCTGGAGGGTGACGTTGTTCAACCGCCCTACCTCCAGCAAGCGTTCGAACTGCTGTCGCCGCACCATTGTGCCTCCGACCCTTCGGCGCAGCGTCGCCTCTTCCAGGACGAAGCTGAGCGCGGGCGCGGGCGACCGCTGGTACACGGCCTGCCGGGCCACACGGGCGGCCACCCGGCGTTCCAGGTCCTCCGGCGCGTAGGCGGGCTGCCAAGACTCCAGCAGGGCGCGAGCGTGCTCGGGTGTCTGCAGCAGACCAGCGATATTGCAGCACTCATACACACCGATCTCGACCGCCCGAGCCTCCATCTGCGCCAGGTCCCGCACCTTCTTCGGGTACCGGACCTTCTTCACGTCCTCCTTCATCGCCGCGATGAGCCCACCGGCGTTCAGCACCTCGTCGGCCTTGTCCAGGTACTCGAACCGAGGGATGCGCTTCCCGCCCTCGATCTTGTCGACGAGGTCCTCGCCGTACCCGACCGCCGTCCCGAACTCGCCGGCGCGCATCCCCACCGCGTCCCGCCGCAGCTTCAGCTGCCGCCCGACCGTGGCGATGACCGCCAGCCCCCACTCGTCGTCTGGATCCACCTCCCAACCCGGCTCGTCCGCCTCGCTCTTGAGCCGCACCGCTGTCCCGTCGACCGTCATCGCACCGCCCCTCCGCCGTACCGTCGCGCTTCGACGATCCGCCGCCGTACGGCCAGCCCCGACAAGCCCGGACACGGCCGGACAAGCCACCGACAGTCACCGTACGTATCGGCTTCGTCACTGTTCACGGTAAGCGCGGACCGCCACGCTGAGTGACGTGAATCAGGAAATCGCCGAACCCGGAACCGAACTGCACCACGGCACCCGCGACTTCAGCGTTCCGCTGTCCTCCACACCTCGCGGAGCCCGCCTCGCCCGCCTGCTGGCGACCGAGCAACTCCGCTGCTGGGGCATCCCGCTGGACCCCGCGGAGCGCATCGTGGCCGAGCTGGCGGCCAACGCCGTCACCCACGGCCGCGTCCCGGGACGCGACTTCCGGCTCACGCTGTACGTCGTGGGGGGCACGCTCCGCATCGAGGTCACCGACACCAGGGGCGACCGGCTGCCGCACCGCGAAACCGCCGCCCCCGACGGCGAGTCGGGCCGTGGCCTCGTCCTCGTGGAAGCGCTCACGGACCGCTTCCCCGCCGCCCGGCCTCCCTGATCGCCTACCGCCTCACCGAACTCCTGCCACCCCCGGCGCCCTCGGCGCCTCCCACACCCCCGTCAGGCGACACCGGCGCGCCCCCACCCCCTCCCCCTCTCCACAACTGCGAGGGCTGCGAGCGCGCCATCAGAACACCCACAACCGGCTCCTACTGCCGCGACTGCCGCACCGCGGGCCTGGACACCTGCGCGGCGGCCTGAGTCCGCTCCGCAAAAGCACGCCGCGTCAGCCATCCCGGGCCGGGCCGGGCCGACGTACGCCTGGCGCGCCATCACCAGCGCCCCCTGGTGCCTTCGGTCCGCGCTGGCGCCAGGTACAAAATGGCATCCTCATCGAACGTATCGAGGCGGCGTGAGGGCCGTCGAGTTGGGGAGGCAGACGAACCGTGGCGATGTGTTTCGAGCTCGTGGTGAACTTCGGCGATGACATCGAGGCGGCACAGGCCGCCGCCCGCATCGACCCCGAGTCATGGGTGCTCCACGCGGGTGGGCACCGCATCCCTCTCCACCGGCCGATGCTGGCGAAGGCAAGCGGGTACATCGAGCTGTCGGTCCTGCCCGTGGCCGTCAGCTGGCATTGCGCCCTGGACGGCAGCCTCCCCAGGTTCCAGCTCACCGCAGCCGAGCTGACCGACCTGGGACACCAGCTCTACGACCTGCTCGCGCAGTTCCGCGGATACGTCGCTGCCAAAGTCGGCTGGGACCCGGAATCGCTCCTGGACCCCGTTGAGCTCAGGAACGAGTGGTCAGCCGAACTGAACGACGGCAGCCTCCACGGACTCGTGCTCTGCGACAAGCTGCACACCGAACTGGGCCTGAGCGCCGACGCCGAGGTGTTCCAGCCCGGCTACCGCTGGATACCGTACCGCGGGGAGGAGCCGAGCAGCCTCACGGCCGACTGACGCAACGGGCAGCGGACAGGCCGACGAGTCCGTCGAGTTCGGACAGTCGGGCCGATTCAGCACTGATGTGGCATGAAGCCTGCATCCGTCGATCGGTACCAGTCCTCACCATCGCTCTCGACCGCAGTACGCAAGTAGGTCTGGGCTGTCACCCAGGATGCGCTCCGCAGACCGGCGGAGGTCAGGAGATGCGTCCACGCACAGCCCGAGCTTCCGGTACGGCACACATATGAACAACCCTGCCCTTCCCCCAGTCCCACCGACCGGGCATCGATCAGCCCGTGAACCGGAACGTCGACGTGATCGCGTCGAAGATGTCGAAGAACGAGTCCGCGAGGTCCAGGACCTGGCTGCTGCCCGCGACCAGCGCCACCTTGCCCTCCTGGCCCGGCACCGGGATGTACGTCTGCATCAGTACGGCCCTGATCGTGCGATTGAGCGCGTCTCCCGGTACGGCGACGTCCTCGACGCCGTACGTGCGCGCGGCCGGGCCGACGCCCGGGATGTCGACCGTCGTCACCTTGCGCCAGGAGTCGCCCTCGCGCTTGGCCTCCTTGACCGCGAGCTGGCTCGCGATGACCGACGGGTCGTTCGACAGCGGCTCACCGCGCTCGTTGCGGCCGCCGACCAGGGAGACGGTCACGGACCCCGTGATCGGGGTGTCGCCGCCGAAGTTCTCCGCCATGCAGCCGCAGTACAGCGCGCCCGACTTGTGCGCGTCCGCCGCCGCCTTGCGGAGGAAGTCGACGTACGTGTCCCGGTACTGCTCCAACTCCGGCCGCTGCCGCACCCGTTCGGTCACCATCCGCCGGATCGAGTCGTCCCGCGACTCGGGCCGGACGTCGAACTCCCACCACGACTCCGGCACCTTGATCCGGAAACCGCCCCGCTCGACGGTCAGGGTCTCCATGTAGCGGGCCATGACGCCGGCCTCCCCGTTCACAGTTCACACGATCAGACGATCGGTCGGTCACTCGTTCCCGTGCGCACATCGTGCCACTCTTCCGTCAACGTCCAGAACGGCGAGCCCTTGGGAGGCGCCGGGCGAGTACCCGGCCCCCCACAGCCGGACCCCTCGTCCCACCCACGGCAAAGGGACCCGCACGACCGAAGTCGTACGGGCCCCTTCGAGCCACTCAGGTCAGTAGACCCTCAAGCAGTCCGAGGACTCACTTGTTGATCTTGGTGACCTGGCCGGCGCCCACGGTCCGGCCACCCTCACGGATGGCGAACTTCAGGCCCTCCTCCATGGCGACGGGCTGGATGAGCTCCACCTTCATCTCGGTGTTGTCACCCGGCATGACCATCTCGGTGCCCTCGGGGAGGGTCACCACGCCGGTCACGTCCGTCGTACGGAAGTAGAACTGCGGGCGGTAGTTGTTGAAGAACGGCGTGTGGCGGCCACCCTCGTCCTTGGACAGGATGTAGGCCTGCGCCTCGAACTCGGTGTGCGGGGTGACCGAGCCCGGCTTGATGATGACCTGGCCGCGCTCGACGTCCTCGCGCTTGATGCCGCGGAGGAGCAGACCGACGTTCTCACCCGCCTGGCCCTCGTCGAGGAGCTTCCGGAACATCTCGATGCCGGTGACCGTGGTGGTGGTCTTCTCCTGCTTGATGCCGATGATGTCGACGGTCTCGTTGACCTTGAGGACACCACGCTCGATACGGCCGGTGACGACCGTACCGCGACCGGTGATCGTGAAGACGTCCTCGATCGGCATCAGGAACGGCTTGTCGACGTCGCGCTCCGGCTCCGGAATCGCGGTGTCGACGGCGTTCATGAGGTCCAGGACGGACTGCGTCCACTGCTTGTCGCCCTCGAGGGCCTTCAGCGCGGAGACGCGGACGACCGGCAGGTCGTCGCCCGGGAACTCGTACTCGGAGAGGAGCTCACGAACCTCGAGCTCGACGAGCTCCATGATCTCCTCGTCGTCCACCATGTCGGCCTTGTTCAGGGCGACGACGATGTACGGAACGCCGACCTGGCGGGCCAGGAGCACGTGCTCCTTGGTCTGCGGCATCGGGCCGTCGGTCGCGGCGACCACCAGGATCGCGCCGTCCATCTGCGCGGCACCGGTGATCATGTTCTTGATGTAGTCCGCGTGACCCGGGCAGTCGACGTGGGCGTAGTGACGCGCCTCGGTCTGGTACTCGACGTGCGCGATGGAGATGGTGATACCGCGCTGACGCTCCTCGGGCGCCTTGTCGATGTTGTCGAACGGGGTGGCCTCGTTCAGGTCCGGGTACGCCTCGTGCAGCACCTTGGTAATGGCCGCCGTGAGGGTGGTCTTACCGTGGTCGATGTGACCGATGGTGCCGATGTTGACGTGCGGCTTAGTCCGCTCGAACTTCGCCTTCGCCACTGGGGTCCTCCTGTGGAGTGGTTCTGTACGCCTTACTTCATCGGCGCCAGGTGATCTTTGCTGTCAAAGCCCGGGCCCGGGGGCATTCCCCTCGCATGCGGGTGAATGCCCCTGGAGGCTCCGGAGTCAAGCCTACGGCCTGAGAACGCGGTGCGTTACTCGCCCTTGGCCTTCGCGATGATCTCCTCGGCGACGTTCCGCGGAACCTCGGCGTAGGAGTCGAACTGCATGGAGTAGCTCGCACGGCCGGACGTCTTGCTGCGCAGGTCGCCGACGTAGCCGAACATCTCCGAGAGGGGCACGAGGCCCTTCACGACGCGGGCACCGGCCCGCTCCTCCATGGCCTGGATCTGGCCACGGCGGGAGTTGATGTCACCGATGACCTCACCCATGTAGTCCTCGGGCGTGGTGACCTCGACGGCCATCATGGGCTCGAGCAGTACGGGGCTGGCCTTGCGCGCGGCCTCCTTGAAGGCCTGCGAGCCGGCGATCTTGAACGCGAGCTCGGAGGAGTCCACCTCGTGGTAGGCGCCGTCGAGCAGCGTCACGCGGACGCCGGTCATCTCGTACCCGGCGAGGATGCCGAACTGCATGGCCTCCTGCGCACCGGCGTCCACCGAAGGGATGTACTCCTTCGGCACACGGCCACCGGTCACCTTGTTGATGAACTCGTACGAGGCGTCGCCACCCTCGATCGGCTCGATCGCGATGATGACGCGAGCGAACTGGCCGGTACCACCCGTCTGCTTCTTGTGGGTGAACTCGACCTTCTCGACGGCCTTGCGGATCGTCTCGCGGTACGCGACCTGCGGCTTGCCGACGTTGGCCTCGACCTTGAACTCACGGCGCATACGGTCGACCAGCACCTCGAGGTGCAGCTCGCCCATACCGCCGATGATGGTCTGGCCGGTCTCCTCGTCGGAGTGCACCTGGAAGGAGGGGTCCTCCTCGGCCAGGCGCTGGATCGCGACGCCGAGCTTCTCCTGGTCGCCCTTCGACTTGGGCTCGATGGCGACCTGGATGACCGGCGCCGGGAAGTCCATGGACTCCAGGATGACCGGGTTCTTGTCGTCGGACAGCGTCTCACCCGTGGTGGTCTGCTTCAGACCCATCACGGCGACGATGTCGCCGGCGCCCACCGAGTCGATCTCCTCACGCTTGTTCGCGTGCATGCGGTAGATCTTGCCGATGCGCTCCTTCTTGCCCTTCACGGAGTTCAGCACCGAGGTGCCGGACTCCAGGCGGCCCGAGTAGACCCGGACGAAGGTGAGCTTGCCGAGGTGCGGGTCGCTCATGATCTTGAACGCGAGCGCGGCGAGGGGCTCGTCCTCCGACGGCTTGCGCGCGATGACCTGCTCCGGGTCCTTGACGTCGTGGCCCTCGATGGCCTCGACGTCGAGCGGGGTGGGCAGGTAGCGCACGACCGCGTCGAGCAGGGGCTGAACGCCCTTGTTCTTGAACGCGGTACCGCAGAAGACGGGGGTGACGGTGGTGCCGCCGCCCTTGCCGGACGCGATGGTGATGCGGCGGATCGCGGCGTAGAGCTGCTCCACGGTGGGCTCGGTGCCCTCCAGGTACAGCTCCATCAGCTCTTCGTCGTTCTCGGCGACGGCCTCGAGCAGCTTGCCGCGGTACTCCTCGGCAGCCTCGGCGTGGGTGTCGGGGATGTCGACGGTGTCGTACATCTCGCCCTTGGTCGCCTCGGCCGACCAGACCAGGGCCTTCATCGTCACGAGGTCGACGACGCCCTTGAAGTCCGCCTCCGCACCGATCGGCAGCTGCATGACCAGCGGCTGCGCGCCCAGGCGGTCCGAGATCATGTCCACGCAGCGGTGGAACTCGGCGCCGGTACGGTCCAGCTTGTTGACGAAGCAGATGCGCGGCACACCGTAGCGGTCGGCCTGACGCCACACCGTCTCGGACTGCGGCTCGACACCGGCGACACCGTCGAACACCGTCACGGCACCGTCGAGCACACGCAGGGAGCGCTCCACCTCGACGGTGAAGTCGACGTGCCCCGGGGTGTCGATGATGTTGATGGTGTAGTCGTTGTCCTCGAGCGGCCAGTGACAGGTGGTCGCAGCAGACGTGATCGTGATGCCACGCTCCTGCTCCTGCTCCATCCAGTCCATCGTGGCGGCGCCGTCGTGGACCTCACCGATCTTGTACGACACACCGGTGTAGAACAGGATCCGCTCGGTGGTGGTCGTCTTGCCCGCGTCGATGTGGGCCATGATCCCGATGTTGCGGACCTTGGCCAGGTCAAGTGAAGTGGTAGCCATAAGGCTTCAGTCTTCTCTCGGTCTCGATGTGGGTAGCGACTACCAGCGGTAGTGCGCGAAGGCCTTGTTGGACTCGGCCATCTTGTGCGTGTCCTCACGCTTCTTCACAGCGGCACCGAGGCCGTTGCTGGCGTCGAGGAGCTCGTTGAGCAGACGCTCGGTCATGGTCTTCTCGCGACGGGCGCGGGAGTAACCGACGAGCCAGCGCAGCGCCAGGGTGTTGGCACGGCCGGGCTTGACCTCGACCGGGACCTGGTAGGTGGCACCACCGACACGGCGGGACTTGACCTCGAGGGTCGGCTTGATGTTCTCGAGAGCGCGCTTCAGCGTGATGACCGGGTCGTTGCCGGTCTTCTCGCGCAGACCCTCCATGGCGCCGTAGACGATGCGCTCGGCGGTGGAGCGCTTGCCGTTCAGCAGCACCTTGTTGATCAGGGAGGTCACCAGAGGAGAACCGTAGACCGGGTCGATGATGACCGGGCGCTTCGGGGCGGGGCCCTTACGAGGCATTCTTACTTCTCCTTCTTGGCGCCGTAACGGCTGCGAGCCTGCTTGCGGTTCTTGACACCCTGGGTGTCGAGCGAACCGCGGATGATCTTGTATCGAACACCCGGCAGGTCCTTCACACGGCCGCCGCGCACGAGCACGATGGAGTGCTCCTGCAGGTTGTGTCCCTCACCCGGAATGTAAGCCGTGACCTCGATGCCGCTGGTCAGACGCACACGCGCGACCTTACGGAGGGCCGAGTTCGGCTTCTTCGGAGTGGTCGTGAACACACGCGTGCAGACGCCACGACGCTGAGGGGAACCCTCGAGTGCGGGCGTCTTGTTCTTCTCGACCTTGTCCTGCCGGCCCTTGCGGACCAGCTGCTGGATCGTAGGCACTACTTCTCCGGTTTCTGTGTGCCGATTGGTGAAGCTAACCTGGAACGTCGCCGACCCACGCGGTCGGGTGTGTCGTATCCCGCGGACTCCCGCCGCCAGGCAGAACGAAGCGCGGATCACGGTGGCCGGTGTCAGCTCGCCGTGCGGTTCATGGCACGCACGAGAGCCAGGGCACACCCCAGGCACAAGGTCTGAGCGTACCTATCGCATTCGCTGCGGTCAAAACAAATGGACCTCGCCCGCATCGCCATGCGGGACATGTCAAGACCCCCGGCCCTTGTCGATCTTCAATTCAGCGGCAGCTGTCCGATTTGCATACATTACTTGCGCCGCCGGCCGATGTCAGCCCGTCGCGAGGGAAACCAGGGTCAGGAGCACCATGACGAGTGCCCACCCCGCCGTCGACAACCACCCGAGCACGAGCCCGGTCAGGGCGAGCCCCTCCCCCAGCTCCCCGCGGCTGCGGATCTCGGCACGCGCCACATGCCCCAGGACCACGGCCGGGATACCGGTCAGCCCCATGGTGGGCACGCACAGCAGCCCGCACACCCCGGAGGCGACGGCCTTCCCGTTCGTCCGCGCCCGGGGCACCGGCAGGAACGCCGGCGGCACGTGCGCGACGGGCAGGGCGTGCGGCACGGGCCCCTGCGGCAGGTCGGCGACGAGCAGCGCCAGTTCCCCCACGGTGCGCGCCGCGTACGCCCGCGCCACGCGCTTCTCGAACTCCTCCCGCTCCATGCGCCCCTCGCCGTACCCGGCTCTGAGCACGTCCACGGCCCGCTCCCGATCGGCGTGCGAGGCCAGCATCGAAGGACCGCTGTGGCCCTGCCAGGGCTGCCAGGACGGATAGGGCGGCTGCGACACGGAGCACCTCCCTGGAGGCCGGAGTACTTCCATGATGCGCCGAAGTGACGTTTTCGGCACCGGTGAGTCCGCACCGCTGCCGCGTGTCGGCCAACCGGCCGATTGTGACCCGTTGTCTCCTTGGTCATTTTCAGTACGTTGACGCCTGTGCGGGCGGACATCGACACAGGTGACGTGGGGGCGTGCGGATGACCGGGGGGAAGACGCGACCGTGGGACGACGATGGAGTCCCGTTCCTCGGCCGTCTGGAGAGAGTCGACCGCACCGCCTTGCTCGCCCTCGGCCGTCCCCTGGGGTACCCGGCACGAGGCGTCATCCTTCATCAGGACGAGCCTTCGGCTCACGTACTGCTGCTGTTGCGGGGCTGGACGAAGGTCACCGTGATCGCCGCCAACGGCTACGAGGCGCTGCTCGCCCTGCGTGGCCCCGGGGACATCATCGGGGAGGGTGCCGCCCTCAGCGGGCGCGGCCGTTCCGCGACCGTGACGGCCCTGGAGCCGTTGGAAGCCGTCGTGATCGACCAGGGCCGGTTCACGTCCTTCGTCTCGGAGCATCCCCGGGTGGCGTTGCACCTGCTGAGCCTGTCCACGGACCGGCAGCGTTCCGCCGACCGCCGCCGCCTGGAATGGGCGGCTCTCACCGTCCGGGAACGGTTGGCCGCGCTGCTGCTCGAGCTGGTCCGCACGCATGGCAGCCGGACAGGCGAGGGCATCGAACTGGCCATCGGCCTCAGCCAGCAGGAGTTCGCCGGTTCGGTCGGCTCCTCGCGTGAGGCAGTGGCCCGGCTCCTCAAGGAACTGCGCGACCGGCAGGTCGTCGTCACCCGTCGCCGTCGCATCGTCGTGCTCCGCCCCGACGTGCTCCGCCGCATCGCGGGCGAGAGCTCTGTCTGACGCACGCCGCCGCGTTTCCGTCTGTGCACACGGTCACACTCCGTCCGTGTCATCGGCCCTCCACCGCCTGCCCGTTCGCCGCCATCGTGCTGGTCGACGGACACCGACGTGCGAGAGGCAGCCATGACCGACCCCGTGTACCGCACCCTCCTCCTCTTCGACATCGAGCAGTACGGCTCGCGCGACGACGTCGAGCAGACGTTCCTGCGCCGAGTCCTCTACGACGTCGTCGACTCCACCCTCCTCGACGCCGGCGTCGAGGAGACGGCCCGCCTGCGTGCTGACCGCGGCGACTCGGTCATGGAACTCATCGACACCGCCGTCCCCGTGCCGACCTTGATGAAGACCCTGCTCACCGAGACCCCCGCCCTTCTCCACAACAAGAACCGACTCCTCTCCACCAGTGCCCGCATGCGCCTGCGCATCGTCCTCTCCTCCGGATACGTGGCGATCGACGAGCTCGACGGATGGGTGGGCTCCGACCTCAATCACGCAGTCCGCCTCCTGAACTCCGACCCGCTGCGCGACGTCCTGAAGCAGCGCGAGACCGACTTCGTCCTGTGTGTATCGGAAGGCATCTACCAAGGAGTGGTACGGCACGGTCCGCTGGGAGTCCGGCCGGAGGAGTTCCATCGAGTGACCGTCGACACCAAGGAAGGGCCGACCGTGGCCTGGGTGCACGGGGCGCCTGGCGTGCCGGACCGTCCTCAGGCCTCCTCGGCCACCACGGGCCGGGACTCGCTCACACCGCGGAGTGGGGACGTCTGCATCAGTGGCGATCAGTACGGGCAGACGGGTGGCACTCTCCACGGTGGTCAGCACTTTGACTTCACAGGCCACACCCGGGACGAGCGCCGATGAGCCTGGACGAGGCAGCGGCAGAGGGTGCCGCGCCGGACGGTGAGAGGAAGCAGGAAGAGGCGGTCGAAGAGCAACCGAGGCAGGAAGCGTGGGCAGCCCGCCGGGATCTGATCGCGCACGGTCCGGAGTTCGTGTCGACCCTCGTCTCCCGCGACCAGTTCGGTCAGGCAGGCGGTTATCACTACGGCGACAAGCACTTCCACTTCGGGGCCAGTGCGGCGACATCCACCGCTCGGTCAGGGCCGATCCCTCAGTCGGAGGTCGACAGTCTGGCGGGCGTCTTCCGAGGCTGTGCCAGCTTCGACGAAGCCCTCACGCGGCTCCGCGAGGACGGGCTCGTGATTCTCTCAGGAGGACGCGAGACGGGTCGTCGTTCGGCCGCGCTCATGCTGCTGCGTCGGCTGGGCGTCGACCAGATGCGCTCCCTCGGCCCACCCGCTTCGCTCTCGGCGCTGGCCGACCAGGTGGACCCTTTGATCGGATACGTCTTGTGCGACCTGACGGTGGGCCGCGGTCGGCCCCTGCACGAGGCTCAGCTCCATGCGCTGCGGGAACAGGTGCAGCGCAAGCGGGCCCACCTGGTGATCACAGTGGAACCCTCGGCCACCCTGGGAGAACTCCCCTCCGTACGCTGGGAGCCGCCGTCCGCGGAGGACCTGCTGAAGGCGCACGTCACGCCGGCGACCGGTGAGTCCGCCTGGCCAGCCCTGGCGGGCCAGGCGGCGGTGAAGGAGTTCCTCGCCCGACACCATCGGCCGAAGGAGATCGAGGAGTTCGCACAACAACTGGTGGCGCACCATCGCGGCGAGATCAGCGAGACCGTGCTCGCCTCCCTCGGTGAGACAGCCGTGGCGAACCGTGTCTCCCGCTGGCTCACTGAACCGAAGCCCGATCTGCATGACAAAGCGTTCCTCCTCTCCCTCGCCGTGTTCGACAAGGCACCGTACGCGGTGACCGCCGAGCTGGCCGATGGCCTCTTCGTACGCCTGCACGAGATTGAGGACCCCCATGTCCGGCCCTCCGTCCCCGTGTTCGGCAGCTCGCGGGAGGATCGGCTCAGGCTGGCACACGCCGACGGTTATGTCACCGCGGAAGTGACCGAGTGGGGTCCGTTGGAGGGCAAGTTCTGCGCCTCCTTCCAGGACGAACGGACGGCTCGGATGCTGCTGGAAGAGGTGTGGAACCGCCACCCCTCCGCCCGCCCGGCCGTCGCGGAATGGATCCGCAAGCTGGCCGACGACCGCCGCCCCTTGGTGCGGACCCGGGCGGCGTCCGCCGCCGCCCTGCTGGCCACCGCAGACCTGTCGTCCGCCATGGCCCACCTGGTCGAGCCATGGGCGGACAGCCGGAAGCCGCATGCCTGGCTCATGGCCGCCAACGCCCTGACCATGGCGCAACTGCTGCACGTGCCGACCGTGTCCCGGATCCTGCACGACTGGTGCACCGGAGAGGTCGAGAGCCGGCGCTGGACCGCCATCCGCGCCTACGCCCTACTGGGGCCTGTACACCACGAGGAGACTCTGGCAGCCCTCGTGGACGCCATGCACCGGCCGCCGCGGGTCGAAACGGACGGCGACTCCGAAAGCGATGAGGTGCCGGAAGAGGCCCGGCAGCTCGCGGACGCCCTCGAACTTCTGCTGCTCGCCGTACGGGAGCCCGTGCTGGCCACTCTGGCCGAAGTTCTCTCCACGGACCGTGCGGTCCGCCCGCACGCTCTACTGGCGTTCCTCCAAGCCTGCAGGCAGACAAGAGGGGACGAGAGTGACCGCCCTCCGGTCCTCGACTGGTACGCCACCGCCGTCACGAACCAGGACAGCCCGACCGCCAGGCACCTGACCGCGCTGTGGAACAGATTGCTGAACCATCGAGCGCACAACCCTCAGGCACTCGGGATCCTCCGCGGCTGGGTACGCGGAGCCGACCACGACCCGGACACCGAGTCGGCACTCGCCTCGCTGTTACACGCGCTTGTCTCGGACCCCGTCAACCATCACCGCATCAGCCATCTGCTGAGAACGGTCCGCGACTCCAGGGGAGTCCCTTCGCCGGCCGCCGTCCGGCTCAGCAAGCGCCTCTCCCTCGACTGATATCGGAGAGCACACATGGAGCACACCGAGCACGAACACCTGGACTGGTTCCGGCAACAGCCCGAACAGCCCGCCCCGCACACCGACGCCGATCCCGTCCGCACCGTCTGGCAGCTCCCTCGCTTTCGCCTGGGCGGACGACGCTTCACAGGACGAATCGACCATGCCCTGGTCTGTGTGACGCGGCAGGGCGCCTACGAAACCTTCCTCCCACCCGACCGCCCCACGTCCGTGCGGCGCCACATCGCCGTGTACGAAGTGGCTACGGACCCGCACGCCTTCCAGCTGAACGTCCCTCTGCCCAGCCTGGTCGACAGCTTCGAGTTCGAGGTCACCGCCGACGTCGGCTGGCGGGTCTCCCATCCGGCCCGGTTCGTCCGCAGCCAGGAACGGGACGTGCCGGCGCTCCTCACAAGGGAGCTGCTGCCGCTCATGCGGGCGGCAAGCCGCAGGCACCCCATCGACGCGAGCGCGGAGGCGGAACAGGCAGTGCAGCAGGCGATCGCGAGCGCGACCCCGCTCGGCGATGCTCAAGGCCTGAGCGTCACGTGTTCCATACGCCTGCGGCGGGACGCCACCGAGCGATCGCATCAGGCACGCCTGCGAACCGCCCGCCACGAGGCGGAGGCCGCGGAGTCCGAGCACCGGGCGGCCCTGATCCGTGAGTCGTGCGAAGCCGAGCGCAGGGCTGAGCAGATCAGGTTCTACGAGCACACCCTGGCACGGGGCGGCGCCTCCGCTCTCGCCCTGCATCTTGTGGCCCACCCGGACGAGACCCAACTCGTCCTGGAGCATCTGCAGGCAGACCAGAGCAGACTGCTGGACACCCAGGTGAGTCTGATCAACCAGGTCCTGGAGGACAAGTATCTGGAGGATTACCAGCTCGATGAGCCTCGCAAGCTCGTCGCCGAGCGGATAACGGCCATTCTCCGCGCGACCGACCCCTCCTCCCAGCCGGAGGACACTTCGGGGACTGGCGCATGACCCCGTCAGAGGATCCAGGGCTGAAGGCGGGCATGCAGTTGCTCGCCGACCTGCGGAGCGAGATCGCACGTGCCGACGCCAAGGCAACAGTTCTGGTCGGCGTGCTCGGCATCTCCGGAGGAATGCTGGCCTCGCTCCTGACAAATCGGAACTGGAGCCCTGATCTGTTGACGGAGCCCGCCGCCCTGCTGTGGTGGGCCGGTGCCGCATCCCTTGTCATCGCCCTGTTCGCCGTCCTGCTGGCTGTGCTTCCCCGCTACCGGAGGAACCGCTGGACGCCCGGCCGCCCGCTCACCTACTTCGGTGATGTGCTGAACGCCGCGCGCGCGGGGCGCCTCAGCGCAGCCCTCGCAGAGACGGGCCGCGATCCGGCTCGCGGCCTCCTGCTCGCGCTCGCCGAGACCAGCGCTATCGCAGCCCGCAAACACCTCTGGATCCGGATCGGACTGTCGTCGTTCGGCTGCGCAACGCTTCTGTTGCCCGGATCGATACTCCTCGGCTGAACCTCGCCGCTCCACCCCTCCGCACCTCCGCACCTCCGCACCTCCGCACCTCCGCACCTCCGCACGGAAGGATGACCATGCCGATGTCGTTCGAGCCCGGGACACCTCATCATCCGGACTCTCCGGATCGCGATGACGATCTCCCGCCCCGAACAGGCCGAGTCCACATCGCAGCCCGCCAGCGCGGCGCGGACATCACCGCTCTCGGCTCGCTGGCACTGCACCTCCCGCACATGGCCGCCAGCCTGGCTGTGATCTTCGTCCTGTCGTACGCCCTGAGCCACCTGAGCGGCCTTCCCTGGCCACTGCTCTTCGGTTGCTGGGCCCTGAGCGGAGCTCTCGTCTTCCACCGGCCGTGCGAGCGGCTCATGGCCCGCTGGGTCTTCGGCTTGCGCCACCCCACACCGGAGGAGGCCCGGCGGCTGCGGCCCGTCTGGCGTGAGGTGACGGCCCGGGCCGGTGTGGAAGCGAGCGGCTATCAGCTGTGGATAGAGGACAGCAACGAGCTCAATGCCCTTGCCGCAGCCGGTCACATCGTCGGCGTGACCAGTCACTCGCTGCGAAGCCTTACTCCGGCGCAACTCGGTGGAGTCCTCGCCCACGAGTTGGGGCACCACACCCGCGGGCACGCCTGGGCCTCGCTGTTGTCCTTCTGGTACGCGTGGCCGGCTCGGCTCGCATGGCGTCCGCTGCTCCGGCTGTCCACCCGGCTGGGCAGACTCCCCACCGGGGCGGCGGCCATGGTGATCGGCCTGACGGGAGCGGTCGTGATCTCGTTGGCGACCGCGACGTACGGCCTGATCTTCCTGCCGCTCGCCACGCCGTATCTCCTGGCCGCGGTCTCCCGGCGGTCCGAGTTGCGCGCCGACGAGCATGCCGCGCTCCTGGGGTTCGCACCCCAGCTGATGTCCGTGCTGCTCCGGGAACGAGGCCGTGAGGAAGCCCGCCCGGTCGCTGCCACCTCTCTGGGGATGGCCTCTGCCAGAACGGGAATCACCGCGTGCCTGCTCGACTCCCACCCCGACGTCACCACACGACTTCACCACCTGCAGGCCTACCTGGAATCGCGCTCGTGAAACCCCGAAGGGCGGCCACCCCGCAGGATGACCGCCCTCGGTTCAAGCGACCCGCTTACTGGTTGTACGGACCGTAGTCGTAGTCCTCCAGCGGAACGGCCTGGCCGGAGCCCGTGCCGAACGGCGAGTAGTCGATGTCGTCGTAGCCGACGGCCGAGTACATCGCGGCCTTGGCCTCCTCGGTCGGCTCGACCCGGATGTTGCGGTAGCGGGACAGGCCCGTACCGGCCGGGATGAGCTTACCGATGATGACGTTCTCCTTGAGGCCGATCAGGGAGTCGGACTTGGCGTTGATCGCCGCGTCCGTGAGGACCCTGGTCGTCTCCTGGAAGGACGCCGCCGACAGCCAGGACTCCGTGGCCAGCGAGGCCTTGGTGATACCCATGAGCTGCGGACGACCGGAGGCCGGGTGACCGCCCTCCTGGACCACACGACGGTTCTCGTGCTCGAACTTCGAGCGCTCGACCAGCTCGCCGGGCAGCAGCTCGGCGTCGCCGGACTCGATGATCGTCACGCGGCGCAGCATCTGCCGGATGATGATCTCGATGTGCTTGTCGTGGATCGACACACCCTGCGAGTTGTAGACCTTCTGGACCTCGCCGACCAGGTGGACCTGGACGGCGCGCTGGCCCAGGATGCGCAGCACGTCGTGCGGGTTGGTGGCACCCACGGTGAGCTTCTGGCCCACCTCGACGTGCTCGCCCTCGCTGACCAGGAGACGTGCGCGCTTGGAGATCGGGTACGCCGTCTCGTCGCTGCCGTCGTCCGGGGTGACGACGATCTTCTTGGTCTTCTCGGTCTCCTCGATCCGGACGCGGCCGGAGGCCTCGGAGATCGGGGCGACACCCTTCGGGGTACGGGCCTCGAAGAGCTCGACGACACGCGGCAGACCCTGGGTGATGTCGTCACCGGCCACACCACCGGTGTGGAAGGTACGCATCGTCAGCTGGGTGCCGGGCTCACCGATGGACTGGGCGGCGATGATGCCGACCGCCTCACCGATGTCGACCAGCTTGCCGGTGGCCAGCGAGCGGCCGTAGCACATCGCGCAGGTGCCGACGGCGGACTCGCAGGTCAGGACCGAGCGGGTCTTGACCTCCTCGACGCCGCGGGAGACGAGTTCCTCGATGAGGACGTCGCCCAGGTCGGTACCGGCCGGGGCCAGCACCTGACCGTCGACCACGATGTCCTCGGCGAGGCAGCGCGCGTACACGGACGTCTCGACGTCCTCCGCCTTGAGCAGGGTGCCCTCGGCGTTCCGGTCGGCGATCTTCAGACGCAGACCGCGCTCGGTGCCGCAGTCCTCCTCGCGGATGATGACGTCCTGGGAGACGTCGACCAGACGACGCGTGAGGTAACCCGAGTCGGCGGTACGCAGAGCGGTGTCCGCCAGACCCTTACGGGCACCGTGCGTGGAGATGAAGTACTCCAGCACGGACAGGCCCTCACGGAACGACGCCTTGATCGGACGCGGGATCGTCTCGTTCTTCGCGTTCGACACCAGACCACGCATACCGGCGATCTGACGCATCTGCATCATGTTGCCTCGTGCACCCGAGTTCACCATCATGAAGATCGGGTTGGTCTTCGGGAAGTTGTCGTTCATCGCCTCGGCGACCTCGTTGGTCGCCTTGGTCCAGATCGCGATGAGCTCCTGCGTGCGCTCGTCCTTGGTGATCAGACCGCGCTCGTACTGCTTCTGGACCTTCTCGTCCTGCGCCTCGTAGCCGCGGACGATCTCCTTCTTCGCCTCGGGGACGACGACGTCGGAGATCGCGACGGTGACGCCGGAACGGGTGGCCCAGTAGAAGCCGGCCGCCTTCAGGTTGTCGAGCGTCGCCGCCACGATGACCTTCGGGTAGCGCTCGGCGAGGTCGTTGACGATCTCGGAGAGCTGCTTCTTGCCGACCTCGTAGTCGACGAACGGGTAGTCCTCGGGCAGCAGCTCGTTGAAGAGCGCGCGGCCCAGGGTGGTGTTCAGCCGGAACGGGTCGCCCTGCTGCCACTCGCCGCCGTCGCCCTCGGCACCCTGCTCGGGCGCCGGCGGGGTCCAGCCGCGCGGCGGGATGGTGCCGACCGGGAAGCGGACGTCGATCTTCGACTGGAGCGACAGCTCGCCCGCGTCGAAGGCCATGATCGCCTCCGCGACCGAGGCGAAGGAACGGCCCTCGCCCTTGAGGTCGCGCATCTCGCCGTCGGTGGTGAGGAAGAACAGACCGAGGACCATGTCCTGGGTCGGCATCGTCACCGGGCGGCCGTCGGCCGGCTTGAGGATGTTGTTCGAGGACAGCATCAGGATGCGGGCCTCGGCCTGCGCCTCCGCGGACAGCGGCAGGTGCACGGCCATCTGGTCACCGTCGAAGTCCGCGTTGAACGCGGTGCAGACGAGCGGGTGGATCTGGATGGCCTTGCCCTCGACCAGCTGCGGCTCGAAGGCCTGGATGCCGAGGCGGTGCAGCGTGGGCGCACGGTTCAGCAGAACCGGGTGCTCCGCGATGACCTCTTCCAGCACGTCGTACACGACCGTGCGGCCGCGCTCGACCATGCGCTTCGCCGACTTGATGTTCTGCGCGTGGTTCAGGTCGACCAGGCGCTTCATCACGAACGGCTTGAACAGCTCCAGCGCCATCGCCTTCGGCAGACCGCACTGGTGCAGCTTCAGCTGCGGACCGACGACGATCACGGAACGCGCGGAGTAGTCCACACGCTTGCCGAGCAGGTTCTGACGGAAGCGGCCCTGCTTGCCCTTCAGCATGTCGCTGAGGGACTTCAGCGGGCGGTTACCGGGACCGGTGACCGGGCGGCCGCGGCGGCCGTTGTCGAAGAGCGCGTCGACGGCCTCCTGGAGCATGCGCTTCTCGTTGTTCACGATGATCTCGGGCGCACCGAGGTCGAGAAGGCGCTTCAGGCGGTTGTTGCGGTTGATCACACGGCGGTACAGGTCGTTCAGGTCGGAGGTCGCGAAGCGGCCACCGTCCAGCTGCACCATCGGACGCAGGTCCGGCGGGATGACCGGCACGCAGTCGAGCACCATGCCCTTGGGGCTGTTGCTGGTCTGCAGGAACGCGGAGACGACCTTGAGGCGCTTGAGCGCACGGGTCTTCTTCTGGCCCTTGCCGGTGCGGATGATCTCGCGGAGGCGCTCGGCCTCCTCGTCGAGGTCGAAGGACTCCAGGCGCTTCTGCAGCGCCGCGGCACCCATCGAGCCGTCGAAGTACGTGCCGAAGCGGTCGCGCAGCTCGCGGTAGAGCAGCTCGTCGCCCTCGAGGTCCTGGACCTTGAGGTTCTTGAACCGGTTCCACACCTCGTCGAGGCGGTCGATCTCGCGCTGCGCACGGTCGCGCAGCTGCTTCATCTCGCGCTCGGCGCCCTCGCGCACCTTGCGGCGCACGTCGGCCTTGGCGCCCTCGGCCTCCAGCTCGGCCAGGTCGGTCTCGAGCTTCTTGGCGCGGGCCTCCAGGTCGGCGTCGCGGCGCTGCTCGATCTGCTGGCGCTCGACGGAGACGTGGGCCTCCAGCGAGGGCAGGTCGCGCGTACGGCGCTCCTCGTCGACGTACGTGATCATGTACGCCGCGAAGTAGATGACCTTCTCGAGGTCCTTGGGGGCCAGGTCGAGCAGGTAGCCCAGCCGGCTCGGGACGCCCTTGAAGTACCAGATGTGCGTGACGGGCGCGGCGAGCTCGATGTGGCCCATCCGCTCACGGCGCACCTTGGCGCGCGTGACCTCGACGCCACAGCGCTCACAGATGATGCCCTTGAAGCGGACGCGCTTGTACTTGCCGCAGTAGCACTCCCAGTCCCGGGTCGGACCGAAGATCTTCTCGCAGAAGAGTCCGTCCTTTTCGGGCTTGAGGGTGCGGTAGTTGATGGTCTCGGGCTTCTTGACCTCGCCGTGGCTCCACTGACGGATGTCGTCAGCGGTGGCCAGACCGATCCGGAGCTCGTCGAAGAAGTTGACGTCGAGCACTATGCGTCAATCCCTCTCAGGGTTGTAAGTCATGGGGTCTGATACGGGGGTCCTGGGGCCGGCGGCCTTCCAAGCGAAGGCCGCCGGACTCCCGTCAGACCTCTTCGACGCTGCTCGGCTCACGCCGGGACAGGTCGATGCCAAGCTCCTCCGCAGCGCGGAAGACGTCCTCGTCGGTGTCGCGCATCTCGATGGACATGCCGTCCGAGGACAGCACCTCCACGTTGAGGCACAGGGACTGCATCTCCTTGATGAGCACCTTGAAGGACTCGGGGATGCCGGGCTCGGGGATGTTCTCGCCCTTGACGATGGCCTCGTAGACCTTCACGCGGCCGGTGACGTCGTCGGACTTGATGGTCAGCAGCTCCTGGAGGGCGTAGGCGGCGCCGTACGCCTCGAGCGCCCACACCTCCATCTCACCGAAGCGCTGGCCACCGAACTGGGCCTTACCACCCAGCGGCTGCTGGGTGATCATCGAGTACGGACCGGTCGAGCGGGCGTGCAGCTTGTCGTCGACCAGGTGGTGCAGCTTGAGGATGTACATGTACCCGACGGAGATCGGGTCCGGGAACGGCTCGCCGGAGCGGCCGTCGAACAGCCGGGCCTTGCCGGTCGGGAGCACCATGCGCTCGCCGTCCCGGTTCGGGATGGTGTGGTTCAGCAGACCGGCCAGCTCGTCCTCGCGGGCACCGTCGAAGACCGGGGTCGCGACGTTGGTGCCGGGGGCGACCTGGTCGGCGCCGATGACCTGCAGGCGCTGGGCCCACTCCTCCGCCAGGCCGGAGACGTCCCAGCCGCGGCTGGCGAGCCAGCCCAGGTGGATCTCCAGGACCTGTCCCGGGTTCATTCGGGACGGGACACCCAGCGGGTTGAGGATGATGTCGACCGGGGTGCCGTCCTCCAGGAACGGCATGTCCTCGATCGGCAGGATCTTGGAGATGACGCCCTTGTTGCCGTGGCGGCCGGCGAGCTTGTCACCGTCGGTGATCTTGCGCTTCTGCGCGACGTAGACGCGCACCAGCTGGTTCACACCGGGGGGAAGCTCGTCGCCCTCCTCGCGGTCGAAGACACGGACGCCGATGACCTTGCCGGTCTCGCCGTGCGGCACCTTCAGCGAGGTGTCACGGACCTCACGGGCCTTCTCGCCGAAGATCGCGCGCAGCAGGCGCTCCTCGGGCGTCAGCTCGGTCTCACCCTTGGGCGTGACCTTGCCGACGAGGATGTCGCCGGCGATGACCTCGGCGCCGATGCGGATGATGCCGCGCTCGTCGAGGTCGGCGAGGACCTCCTCGGAGACGTTCGGGATGTCCCGCGTGATCTCCTCGGGGCCGAGCTTGGTGTCACGGGCGTCGACCTCGTGCTCCTCGATGTGGATCGAGGAGAGGACGTCGTCCTGCACGAGGCGCTGCGACAGGATGATCGCGTCCTCGTAGTTGTGACCCTCCCACGGCATGAACGCCACGAGCAGGTTCTTGCCCAGTGCCATCTCGCCGTTCTGGGTGGCCGGACCGTCGGCCAGGACCTGGCCCTCGATGATCCGGTCGCCCTCGTTGACGATGACCTTCTGGTTGACCGAGGTGCCCTGGTTGGACCGGGCGAACTTGGCCAGGCGGTACGTGATGTACGTGCCGTCGTCGTTGGCCGTGGTGATGTAGTCCGCGGAGACCTCCTGGACCACACCGGGCTTCTCGGCCTTGACCACGTCGCCGGCGTCGACGGCGGAGCGGTACTCCATGCCGGTGCCGACGAGCGGGGACTCGGACTTGATCAGCGGCACGGCCTGACGCATCATGTTCGCGCCCATGAGGGCACGGTTGGCGTCGTCGTGCTCGAGGAAGGGGATCATGGCGGTCGCGACCGACACCATCTGGCGCGGCGAGACGTCCATGTAGTCCACGTCCTCGCCGCCGACGTAGTCGACCTCGCCGCCCTTGCGGCGGACCAGCACCCGGGCCTCGGCGAAGCGGAGGTCGTCCGTCAGCTGCGCGTTGGCCTGCGCGATGACGAAGCGGTCCTCCTCGTCGGCGGTCAGGTAGTCGACGTCGTCGGTGACCTGGCCGTCGATGACCTTGCGGTACGGGGTCTCGACGAAACCGAACGCGTTGACCCGGCCGTAGGAGGCGAGCGAGCCGATCAGACCGATGTTCGGGCCTTCGGGCGTCTCGATCGGGCACATGCGGCCGTAGTGCGAGGGGTGCACGTCACGGACCTCGAAGCCGGCCCGCTCACGGGACAGACCACCCGGGCCGAGTGCGGAGAGACGCCTCTTGTGCGTCAGACCCGACAGCGGGTTGTTCTGGTCCATGAACTGCGACAGCTGGCTGGTGCCGAAGAACTCCTTGATGGAGGCGACGACAGGCCGGATGTTGATCAGGGTCTGCGGCGTGATCGCCTCGACGTCCTGGGTCGTCATGCGCTCGCGGACGACACGCTCCATACGCGCCAGACCCGTACGGACCTGGTTCTGGATGAGCTCGCCGACGCTGCGCAGGCGGCGGTTGCCGAAGTGGTCGATGTCGTCGGTCTCGACGACGATGCTCGTACCGCTGTCGCCGACCGTCTCGGTCTCGCCCGCGTGCAGCTTCACCAGGTACTTGATCGTCGAGATGATGTCCTCGACGGTCAGGATGCCCGCGTCCAGCGGAGCGTCCGCACCCAGCTTCTTGTTGACCTTGTAGCGGCCGACCTTGGCCAGGTCGTAGCGCTTGGGGTTGAAGTAGAGGTTCTCGAGCAGCGTCTGCGCGGCCTCACGCGTGGGGGGCTCGCCCGGACGCAGCTTGCGGTAGATGTCGAGCAGCGCGTCGTCCTGGCCCTGGGTGTGGTCCTTCTCCAGGGTGGCGCGCATGGACTCGTACTCGCCGAACTCCTCCAGGATCTGCTCGGTGGTCCAGCCGAGCGCCTTGAGCAGGACGGTGACGGACTGCTTGCGCTTGCGGTCGATGCGGACACCGACCATGTCGCGCTTGTCGATCTCCATCTCCAGCCAGGCACCCCGGGACGGGATGATCTTGGCGGAGAAGATGTCCTTGTCGGACGTCTTGTCGATGGACGAGTCGAAGTACACGCCGGGCGAACGGACCAGCTGCGACACCACGACACGCTCGGTGCCGTTGATGACGAAGGTGCCCTTGTTCGTCATGAGCGGGAAGTCGCCCATGAAGACCGTCTGGGACTTGATCTCGCCGGTCTCGTTGTTGGTGAACTCGGCGGTCACGAAGAGCGGGGCCGCGTACGTGAAGTCGCGCTCCTTGCACTCGTCGATGGAGTTCTTCGACGGCTCGAAACGGTGGTCGCGGAAGGTCAGCGACATCGACCCGCTGAAGTCCTCGATCGGGGAGATCTCCTCGAAGATCTCCTCGAGCCCGGACTTGGTGGGGACGTCCTGACCGTTCTCGAGAGCCTCCTCGACCCGACTCTGCCAGGCGGTGTTGCCGAGCAGCCAGTCGAAGCTCTCGGTCTGCAGCGCGAGCAGGTTCGGAACCTCAAGAGGCTCCTTGATCTTTGCAAAAGAGATGCGCAGCGGGGCAGTGCTGGCGGCGTTGTTCGTATTCGCGGTCGAGGCGTTGCGCGAGGCGGCCAAGAGGGGGTCCTTCCGAGGGCTCGGACTCACTACGCGCGTACCGGCCCCTCTCCCGTACACGGAGACAAGCTGTGCCGACAGGGCCGAAAAGGCCAGGTCGGATGTGTCTTGTCGTCGATGCTCGGGCGAGGTGAGACCCCTGGTGACGGGCAGGGGACAGCTAACAGGCAGCGCAAAGGGTCAGTGTAGCCACTTGGCCCACTGATGTCCAGTGCGGGTTGTCAAACCCGTGTTCACCCTCGTTGTTCCACTCCTGCGACAAGGCGCTGCCCTCAACGCACGTTGATACTGCCCTCTTCGTCGCCGATCCATGCCTCGGATTGGATCCTTGTGACGACGCGTCCTGAGAATTGCGCGCTGCGTGCGGTTCGTCAAGGCCCCCCTGCCCGATCCGGGGCCGCCCCGGAGACACGACGAAGATCACCATACCCCCCGTCACAGAGGGTGCAAGGCAACCGTGGCCGGACCCCTGGAACGCCGAAGAGCGACCACCCGGATGGATGATCGCTCTTCCGCGCTCACGCGTTACACGCCCTGTGGGACGTGTGGCGGATCCTGCCGGATCCGAGGGTGTTACTTGACCTCGACGGAGGCGCCGGCGCCCTTGAGGGACTCGGCGGCCTTCTCGGCGGCGTCCTTGGCGACCTTCTCGAGGACGGGCTTCGGGGCGCCGTCCACGAGGTCCTTGGCCTCCTTCAGACCCAGGGAGGTCAGCTCACGCACGACCTTGATGACCTGGATCTTCTTGTCGCCGGCACCCGTGAGGATGACGTCGAACTCGTCCTGCTCCTCGGCGGCCTCGACCGGGGCGGCCGGACCGGCCGGACCGGCAACGGCGACGGCCGCGGCGGCGGTGACGTCGAACTTCTCCTCGAACGCCTTCACGAACTCGGAGAGCTCGATGAGGGTCATCTCCTCGAACTGCGCGAGCAGGTCTTCCTGGCTGAGCTTCGCCATGATTGGCGGTCCTTCCACTAAATCGGCAGGTGCCGGATGTACATGTGAGGCGGGCGTACTACTGGCCCGCTACGGTCGCCGCGTTCAGGCAGCGGCGGCCGGGATGCGAGCCGAGTTACTCGGCACCGCCCTGCTCGTCCTGCTTGGCACGGAGCGCGTCCACGGTGCGGACGAGCTTCGAGGGAAGCGCCTGGAAGAGCTGAGCAGCCTGGGACTGCTTGCCCTTGAAGGCACCCGCCAGCTTGGAGAGCAGAACCTCGCGGGACTCGAGGTCCGCAAGCTTCGTGATCTCTTCGGCGGACAACGCCTTGCCGTCAAGGACGCCGCCCTTGATGACCAGGTTGGGGTTGTCCTTGGCGAAGTCACGGAGACCCTTCGCCGCCTCGACCGGGTCACCGGTCACGAAGGCGACGGCCGACGAACCCGTGAAGAGGTCGTCCAGCGTCGTGATCCCGGCCTCGTTGGCCGCAATCTTGGTCAGCGTGTTCTTCGCCACACGGTACTGAGCGTTCTCACCGAGTGAACGACGCAGCTTCTGGAGCTGCGCGACGGTGAGACCGGTGTACGCGGTAACGACGGCAGCGTTGGAGTCGCGGAACTTGTCCCGCATCTCCTCGACGGCATCGACCTTGTCAGGCCTCGCCATGAGCCTCGGCCTCCTTCCGGGTGATTCGGACCGCGCGGACCCGAAGGAGGACTGGGGAAAACGAAACGCCCCGGCGCAAGCGCACGGGGCGTGGCTCGACCGGTTTCCCACACGCACGAGGCGGCGGACTCCGGGAGCTTCTCCAGTGTCACCTGCGCGGGTCGTCCGCCGTTCAGCGGATCCTTCGGCCACCGCGCCCTCTTCCCGAGCACGCGGTAACGACCAGCGGTCTTTGGCTTCTGTAGGAGGGTACGGGAACGAATCGCTGTCAAGCAAATCCGCCCGCACGACGGATCGCACGGACGGATCGACGGGCGGTTCAGCCCTCGGCCCCCTTGAACATCTCGGCGAGGTCCGCCACGTCCTCGGCGGGCGGGGCCTTGATCTCCACCGGCTTGTTGTAGTCGAGGAAGGTGATGGTCATGTCGAGCGGGCCCTTGTCGGTGTCGCTCTTGGTGCGGAACTGCTTGGTGTGGTCGTCACCGTCGATCCACATGTCCATCGTGAGCTTCTCGACGCCCATCTTCTCGTACTGCTTGATGCTCTTCTCGCGTCGCTCACGGGTCTCCGCGTCCTCCTTGCCGAGGGAGGCGCGCAGCGAGTCGAGGGTGACGGTGCCCGTGTAGTGCGTCGTCTCGACGCCGTCGACCTTCTCGGTGCCGACCTTCTTCACGTCCTTGGCGCCCGTGAGGAAGGTGGACTCCGCCGCCGGGTTCTGCTCGGCCTGGCTCGTGGACCCCATCTGGTCCAGCTCCTCGCCGGCGTCGGAGCCGGACAGGTCGAACTTCATCCAGGACTTGCCGTCCATCTCCTTGGCCATCTCGGCTCCCCCACCGATGTACATGGCCTTGTCGACGAGGCGGATCTCGGCCGTCTCACCGGCCGCCTGGCCGGACGCCGAGATCTTCATGCTCATGGCGATCTCGGGCTTGAGGCGCATGGACGCCTCGCCCTGGACCTTGCCGGACTCCGGCGCCGTACCGCTCATGCGGTAGCGGAGGGACGTGATGTCCTCCGTGTTCTTCGCCGCCTTGGCGACCGCGGCCGCGGGCGTCATCTCCGGCGACTCCTCGGACTGCGAGCCGCAGGAGACCGCACCGGCGGCCAGCAGCAGCGCGCCCAGGCCCGCGGCCGATATGGATGACCTCATCGATTCCCCCCAAGGAATACATGTGTGCTTCAAGCAAGGAAGGACGTGAGCCTATCCCAGGGGACACCCGTGATCTACGGGAATACCCGGGTCAGGAAGAGCCGGCCCGGCCGCGCACCAGGTCGTCGAAGTCCCCTGTGTCGCTGCGCGGGGGCCGCTGCGCCCGGACAGCCACGCCGTGGTCGGTGTAGTGCGCGGTCCGGGTCATCCGGCCGGTCGTCGTCCGGGCCCTCTCCACCTTCTTGACGAGCAGGTCGCGGTCGTCGATCCAGATGCCGACGGTCTCGGTGGTGACGCCGGCGTCGGTGAGCTGCCTCCTCAGGGCGGCGCCGGCGACGTCCGCCGCGGCCACGGTCCCCGACCAGTGCGTGGCGCGCCGGCCGCGGACGCGCTCCACGCCGGCCCTCCGGACGTTCCCGGAGGAGCGCAGGAGCGTCACGGACTGGTGGGGCGCGGTGCTGCGCATCTGGTCGCCGAGGTGGGCGGCGGAGCCGTCCGCGAGGGCTTCCAGGTCGTCGTACGCGTACCGGATCCAGCGCTTGCCGCCCGCCTTGTCGGCGAACCTCTCGCCCATGCGCGCGTAGTAGGCGTCGGGCAGGTAGCGGGCCTCCATGGAGGTGGTGCCGAGCCGGCGCATGGTGTCGGCGATCGTGCCGCCGGTGTAGGTGAGGATGAGGGTGCCGGTGATGCCGTCGCCCCAGCCGAGGGCGCCGTCGGCGGTCATCGACATCAGCGAGCCCATGCTGGTCGTGGACTCGAGGCGGGCGGACCCGGCCCGCTCGGTGGCGCGTTCGGCGGAGCGCAGGGCCGCCGGGGAGCCGCCGCGAGCGCGCCGGTCGTCCCGTCCGGGCCGCTCGGCGGGGTCCGGGGAGGTGCAGGTGGCCACCCCCGTCAGCGCGGTGGCCACAGCGAGCGCCAGACCCGAACGGCGCACGGTCGTGCCCTGCCTACGTCCTCCGTTTCCTCCGGTTCCCGCACGTTAACCCAGCTCGCGCGGGCCCGTACCGGGAAAGGGGAACGGGCCCCGCACCTGTGAGAGATGCGGGGCCCGTGACCGGTTGGGTGAGCCGTCGGGCTCAGACCGCGGCCGGGTCCTCCTCGACGAGGAGGTTGCGGGTGCGGTTCGGGTCGACCGGGATGCCGGGGCCCATCGTGGTGGTGATGGCGGCCTTCTTGATGTACCGGCCCTTGGCGGCGGACGGCTTCAGGCGGAGGATCTCCTCCAGCGCCGCGCCGTAGTTCTCCACCAGCTTGGTGTCGTCGAAGGACGACTTGCCGATGATGAAGTGCAGGTTCGCGTGCTTGTCGACACGGAACTCGATCTTGCCGCCCTTGATCTCGGTGACGGCCTTGGCGACGTCGGGGGTGACGGTGCCGGTCTTCGGGTTCGGCATCAGACCACGCGGACCGAGCACGCGGCCGAGGCGGCCGACCTTGCCCATGAGGTCCGGGGTGGCGACGACGGCGTCGAAGTCCAGACGGCCCTTCGACACCTCGTCGATCAGCTCGTCGGCGCCGACGATGTCGGCGCCCGCGGCACGCGCGGCCTCGGCACGGTCACCGGTCGCGAAGACCAGGACCCGGGCGGTCTTGCCGGTGCCGTGCGGGAGGTTCACGGTGCCACGGACCATCTGGTCGGCCTTGCGCGGGTCGACACCCAGGCGGAAGGCGACCTCGACGGTGCCGTCGAACTTGGTCGTGGAGGTCTCCTTGGCGAGACGGACGGCCTCGAGCGGGGCGTAGAGCTTCTCCCGGTCGACCTTGGCGTCCGCAGCGCGAAGGGACTTGCTGCGCTTGCTCACTACTGCTCCTGTGGATTCTTAGGAGTCGTGGTCCGGGCCGAGCAGGCCCTGCCACTTCTGCTGATGGGGTTGGGGCTCAGCCCTCGACCGTGACGCCCATGGAACGGGCGGTGCCGGCGATGATCTTCTCGGCGGCGTCCAGGTCGTTGGCGTTGAGGTCGGGCATCTTGGTCGTGGCGATCTCACGGACCTGGTCGCGCGTGATCTTCGCGACCTTGGTCTTGTGCGGCTCGCCCGAGCCCTTCTCGATGCCCGCGGCCTTCAGGATCATCTTGGCGGCCGGCGGGGTCTTGGTGATGAAGGTGAAGGAGCGGTCCTCGTAGACCGTGATCTCCACCGGGATGACCCAGCCACGCTGCGACTCGGTCGCGGCGTTGTAGGCCTTGCAGAACTCCATGATGTTGACGCCGTGCTGACCCAGCGCGGGGCCGACCGGCGGGGCCGGGTTGGCGGCACCGGCCTGGATCTGGAGCTTGATGAGCCCCGTGACCTTCTTCTTCTTGGGAGGCATAGCTCTCCGGGTCCTTTCGGTTCGGGTCCTGCCCGCGCCCGGGGACCACCCGGATGCAGGCATACCGCACAACGATAACGGGTAGAGATGCGCGGCCAAAAACCGCGCAGGTCAGGCAAGCGCCGGAGCGTTCGCCTGACCTGCGCGGAAGTGGTGGGTCCGGAAGAAAACCGGTTCGGGGAACTAGTTCTTCTGGATCTGGTCGAAGGAGAGCTCGACCGGCGTCTCGCGGCCGAAGATCTCGACGAGGCCCTTGACCTTCTTCGAGTCCGGGTTGATCTCGTTGATGGTCGCCTGCAGCGTGGCGAACGGGCCGTCGGTGACGGTGACCGAGTCGCCGACCTCGAAGTCCAGCACCTGGACCTCGACCTTGCGCTGCGGGGCGGGCTTGCCCTCGGCCTCGGCGGCCTCGCGGGCGGCCTTCTCCTCGGCCTCGGGGGCGAGCATCTTGACGATCTCGTCCAGCGTCAGCGGGTACGGGTCGTAGGCGTTGCCCACGAAGCCGGTGACGCCGGGCGTATTGCGGACGACGCCCCAGGACTCGTTCGTCAGGTCCATGCGGACCAGGACGTAGCCCGGAAGCTTGTTCTGCTTGATCGTCTTCCGGTCGCCGTTCTTGATCTGGACGACCTCTTCCTGCGGCACCTCGGCCTGGAAGATGTAGTCCTCGACGTTCAGCGAGACGGCGCGCTGCTCGAGGTTGGTCTTCACGCGGTTCTCGTAGCCCGCGTAGGTGTGGATGACGTACCACTCGCCGGGCAGGAGGCGCAGTTCCTCGCGGAGCTTCTCGATCGGGTCGCGGTCGTCCTCGGGCTCTTCCTCGGACTCGGCCGCGGCCTCTTCGCCGGCCTCGGTCCCCGCCTCGTCGGCGTGGTCCGCGGCGGCGTCGGCAGCCTCGACCTCGGCGGAGGTCTCGGTGTCCTCGCTGTCCGCGCCCTCGACGGCGTCGAGCTCGTCCTCGACGGACTCGACCGGCTCGATGGCGTCGTTCACGTTCGGGTCAGACACGGTGGCTGCTTCTTCCTGGATACATAGGGGTGGAACATGCGAAAGGAGCGCCGGGTACCTCGGCGCTCTTCGCTGGCTGGTCAGCCGAAGACGTACTTGGCGGCGTGGCTGAGCCCATAGTCAATCACGGTGACCAGGCCGATCATGATGACGACGAAGATGATCACCACGGTCGTGTACGTCGTGAGCTGGTTGCGGGTCGGCCAGACGACCTTGCGCAGCTCCGCGACGATCTGGCGGTAGAAGAGGGCAAGGCGCTTCAGCGGGCCCTTCTTGCCGCGCTTGCCGCCCTTGCGGGTCTTCTTGGACTCCGGCGCCTCGTCCTGGGCATCAGGCATGTCGATGGAGCCCACGGCGTCCGTCACTCGTCCTCACCTGATTCCGGGTCGTGGCCGTGCCGCGCCCGGTCTGAGCCGCACGGCGGTGCATTGCTGTACGTACATGCGCACACATCCTGGCGAAGGTGTGTGTAGCAGGGCCGGAGGGACTTGAACCCCCAACCGCTGGTTTTGGAGACCAGTGCTCTACCAATTGAGCTACGACCCTTTGTGTGCCCCCCAACGTACCGCATCCGTCCGGATGCCTGGTGTGCACCGAACGGGCGCGGCCTGCCGAAGGCCAACGAGGTGAGAGTGTACGTGGTCCGCGGCCGGGCGTCGAACAGAAAGGGCGCGCCGGGAGCCTCGTTGGCGGAAGATCGCCCTCGGGACGGCTCACCGGGCCGGGGCACCCGCGGGAGACCGACCTGGTCGTGCGGGCGATCCGTACTCCTGTTCAGCGTTCGCCCGGCGTTGTTCAGTCCGTGAAACCCCCGTGCCGCGCAGGTTTCCGGTCTGAAACGATGGGGCGTATGAGCGCTGCAACCCCTCCCACCGAGCGCCGGGTCTCCGCCCGAGTCGGCGCGATCTCCGAGTCCGCCACCCTCGCCGTGGACGCCAAGGCCAAGGCCCTCAAGGCCGCCGGGCGACCGGTGATCGGCTTCGGCGCCGGTGAGCCCGACTTCCCGACCCCGGACTACATCGTCCAGGCCGCGATCGAGGCCTGCAAGAACCCGAAGTACCACCGCTACACGCCGGCCGGCGGCCTGCCCGAGCTGAAGGCCGCCATCGCCGCGAAGACGCTGCGCGACTCCGGCTACGAGGTCGACACGTCGCAGATCCTCGTCACCAACGGCGGTAAGCAGGCCATCTACGAGGCCTTCGCCGCGATCCTCGACCCGGGCGACGAGGTCATCGTGCCCGCGCCGTACTGGACGACGTACCCGGAGTCGATCCGGCTGGCCGGGGGCGTCCCGGTGGAGGTCGTCGCCGACGAGACGACCGGCTACCGGGTGACCGTCGAGCAGCTGGAGGCGGCCCGGACGGAGAGGACGAAGGTCCTTCTGTTCGTCTCGCCGTCCAACCCGACCGGCGCGGTCTACAGCGAGCAGGAGACCGAGGCCATCGGTCACTGGGCCGTGGAGCACGGCCTGTGGGTGATGACCGACGAGATCTACGAGCACCTGGTCTACGGCGGCGCCTCCGCGGTGTCGCTGCCGGCGGTGCTGCCGGAGCTGCGCGACAAGTGCGTCGTGGTCAACGGCGTCGCGAAGACGTACGCGATGACCGGCTGGCGCGTGGGGTGGCTCATCGGCCCGAAGGACGTCGTCAAGGCCGCGACGAACCTGCAGTCGCACGCCACGTCCAACGTCTCCAACGTCGCCCAGGCGGCCGCGCTCGCCGCCGTCTCAGGCGACCTGGACGCCGTCGCGACGATGCGGGAGGCCTTCGACCGGCGCCGCACGACCATCGTGCGGATGCTGAACGAGATCGACGGCGTGGTGTGCCCGGAGCCGGAGGGCGCGTTCTACGCCTACCCCTCGGTGAAGGCGCTGGTCGGCAAGGAGATCCGGGGCAAGCGCCCCAAGGACACGGTGGAGCTCGCGGCGCTGATCCTGGAGGAGGCCGAGGTCGCGGTCGTCCCGGGTGAGGCGTTCGGTACGCCGGGCTATCTGCGGCTGTCGTACGCGCTGGGTGACGAGGATCTCGTCGAGGGCGTGAGCCGGATCCAGAAGCTGCTGGCGGAGGCCAGGGACTGACCTGGGCCTCACGTGAGGCGGTGGCGGGCCGTTCCCCCTTTCGGGGAGCGGCCCGCTTCCGTCGTGTGCCCGTGCGAGCAAGACCACGTTCGGGGAAACGGCTTCCGGGGCGGCCGAGGCGTACGGCAAGATCCTGGGATGGAGCGTGTACGTGATGTCTCTGAGCTGCCCAAGGCCCATCTGCACCTGCACTTCACCGGGTCCATGCGGCCCTCGACCGTGCTGGAACTGGCCGACAAGCACGGGGTGCGGCTGCCCGACGCGCTGACCGAGTCGCTGGTCGGCGGGGAGCCGCCGAAACTGCGGGCGACGGACGAGCGGGGCTGGTTCCGCTTCCAGCGGCTGTACGACGCGGCGCGCTCGTGCCTGCGGGAGCCGGAGGACATCCGGCGGCTGGTGCGGGAGGCCGCGGAGGAGGATGTGCGGGACGGGTCGGGGTGGCTGGAGATCCAGGTCGACCCGACCTCGTACGCGCCGCGGCTGGGCGGGTTGATCCCGGCGCTGGAGATCATCCTGGACGCGGTCGAGACGGCCTCGCGGGAGACCGGGCTCGGGATGCGGGTGCTGGTCGCGGCGAACCGGATGAAGCACCCGCTGGACGCGCGGACGCTGGCGCGGCTGGCGGTGCGGTACGCGGACCGGGGCGTCGTCGGGTTCGGGCTGTCCAACGACGAGCGGCGGGGTATGGCGCGGGACTTCGACCGGGCCTTCGCGATCGCGCGGGAGGCCGGGCTGCTGTCGGCGCCGCACGGGGGTGAGCTGACGGGTCCCGCGTCGGTGCGGGACTGCCTGGACGACCTGGGGGCCCACCGGGTGGGGCACGGCGTGCGGGCGGCCGAGGACCCGCGGCTGCTGAAGCGGCTGGCCGACCGGCAGGTGACGTGTGAGGTGTGCCCGGCGTCGAACGTCGCGCTCGGGGTGTACGAGAAGCCGGAGGACGTGCCGCTGCGGACCTTGTTCGAGGCGGGTGTGCCGTTGGCCCTGGGCGCGGACGACCCGTTGCTGTTCGGGTCCCGTCTGGCGGCGCAGTACGAGATCGCGCGGCAGCACCACGGTTTCACGGACGCGGAACTGGCGGAGGTGGCGCGGCAGTCGGTGCGGGGGTCGGCGGCACCGGAGGACGTGAAGGCGAAGCTGCTGGACGGGATCGACGACTGGTTGCGGTCGTAGGGGTGGCTGTATGGGCGGGGCGGGTGCCTGCGGCGGTCTGTGGCTGGTTCGGTGGGGGTGCGGGTCGCGCCTCTTCGCGTGGGGTGGGTCGGGCCGCGCCGGGGGGGTGTCCGTCCCCGGATCGGCGCGATGGAGCCTCACGGCTGCCCCCGCTGGTCGCCCGCGACTTTTCGTCGACGCGCCGACCGCTGCGGGCGGGCACCCCCGGCACGTCCCCTTCCGTGCGTGCGCGGGCGCGGGTCCGGTCAGCTGCGGGCATGCGTGCCGCCAAGGGCGGCACGGGTGGGCGCGGCGGTACCCCGCGTCGCCAGGGTGCGCATCGCCCCGGCCTGGCGACAACGCCGTGCGTCTACAGGCTGACCCCCACCGTCACCGGTTCGTTCACCAGCGTGATCCCGAACGCCTCGCGGACGCCGGTCACGACCTCGCGTGCCAGGGCGAGGAGGTCCTCCGTCGTAGCGCCGCCCCGGTTCGTCAGCGCCAGGGTGTGCTTGGTGGAGATGCGGGCGGGGCCGTCGCCGTAGCCCTTGGTGAAGCCGGCCTTGTCGATCAGCCAGGCCGCGGACGTCTTGGTGCGGCCCTCCCCGGCCGGGTACGCGGGCGGCTCCACCCCGTCGCCCAGCCGCTCCCGCACGCGGGCGCGGAACGTCGCGAAGTCCGTGTCCGTGAGGATCGGGTTGGTGAAGAAGGACCCGGCCGACCAGGTGTCGTGGTCCTCGGGGTCCAGGACCATGCCCTTGCCGGCGCGCAGCTTGAGCACCGTTTCCCGGGCCTGGTCGAGCGGGACCCGGTCACCCGCCTCCACACCGAGGGCGCGGGCCGTCTCGGCGTACCGGAGGGGCGCGGAGAGGCCGTCGGCGTCCTCCAGGGCGAAGCGGACCCGCAGGACCACGTAGCGCTCGGGGTGGGACTTGAAGCGGCTGTGGCGGTAGGAGAAGGCGCAGTCCTTGTTGGCCAGCGTGACCGTCTCGCCGGTCTGCCGGTCGTAGGCGACGACCTCGGTGATCGTCGAGGAGACCTCCTGGCCGTACGCCCCGACGTTCTGGATGGGGGTGGCGCCCGCCGAGCCGGGGATGCCGGCCAGGCACTCGATCCCGGCCAGACCCGCCTCGACCGTGCGGGCGACGGCGTCGGTCCAGACCTCGCCGGCCGCCAGCTCCAGCCTCGTGCCGTCGAGGGAGAAGCCGCGGGTGGCGATGACCAGGGCCGTGCCCTCGAAGCCCTTGTCGCCGATGACCAGGTTGGAGCCGCCGCCGATCAGCAGCAGCGGCGTACCCGTCTCGTCGGCTTCGCGGACGACGGTGATGACCTCGTCGTCCGTCGTCGCGGTGACCAGCCGGGTCGCGGGACCGCCCAGCCGGAACGTGGTCAGCGGGGCGAGGGGGGCGTCGTGGAGTTCCTGCACGGGCTCAAGAGTACGAGACGGTACTGACAGGGTCGGGCACGCGTGCGTGCGGCCCCGCCCGGTAGCGGGC